>NZ_JAMOKF010000225.1 GCF_023656545.1 Micromonospora phytophila
GACCACCGACGGCCGCCCGGCGGGCAGGTCCTGCGCGACCTGGCTGGCGCCCGGCGAACCCTTCAGCACCACCATCACGGTGGTGCTGGCCGCCAGACCGGTGATGGCGAACAACGCGCGACGCATGGGGTGCCTTCCTACAGCTCGAAGGTGGCGAGGTGGATCTGCCGGCGGGGCACGCCGGCCTGGCGCAGCACCCGCAGCGACTGCTCGACCAGGCCGGGCGGTCCACAGAGGTACACGTCCCGCCGGGCGACGTCGGGCACCAGCCGGCGCAGCCCCTCCGGGCTCATCACCTCGCGCGGGCCGGGGTCGTGGCGGGAGCCGACGACGTACCAGATCGAGGTGTGGCGGGCCTGGGCCAGCCAGTCCAGCTCCCGGTGCAGCAGCACGTCGGCCGGGGTGCTGGCGCGGTAGATCAGGGCCGCGCCGGGCGGCAACTCCTCCAGCATCGCGCGGATCGGCGTGATCCCGCTGCCACCGGCGATCAGCAGGGCCCGCTCGCGGACCCGGTGGGCCGCGGTGAAGGTGCCCGACGGTCCGGCCGCCCAGACCCGGGTGCCCGGGTCCAGGTCGCGCAGGTCGGCGGTGTGCGAGCCGACCACCTTGACGGTCAGCCGCAACCAGCGGCCGTTGGCGGCGGCGGAGACCGAGAAGGGGTGCGACTGCCACCAGCAGCCCGGGGTGAGGAACCGCCAGCGGAAGAACTGCCCGCCGAGCATCTCCAACCGGTCCAGCCGGTCACCGGTCAGGTAGATCGAGATGGTGTCCGAGCTCTCCGCGACCACGTCGGCCACCCGCAGCCGGTGCCGCAGGTTGAACAGCAGCGGAGCGACCACCCGGCCCCAGAGCAGGGCGGCGACCACCAGCATGTACATCGCGATCCAGAAGGTGCGCACCGGGCCGGGCCGGAACAGTTGCGCGCCGTTGCTGAACTGGTGGCCGAAGCCGAGCAGCAGCACCACGTAGCTGGCCAGGTGCAGGTGGTACCAGAGCTCGTAGGGCAGCGCCCGGCGGATGGCCCGCATGCTGGTGAAGCCGATCAGCACCATGATGGCGGCGGCGGCGAACGCGGAGACCATGTCCTCGTAGTCGCTCAGCAGCACCCCGGCCTCGGCGAGCACGGAGTTGTCCTCCAGGTCGGCGTAGCCGACCAGGATCAGTGACATGTGCGCGAGCACCGCCACCAGCAAAGTGGCGCCGACGTCACGGTGCCAGCGGGCGATCTGCTCGCCGCCGATCCACCGTTCCAGCACCCGCAGCCGGCTCATCATCAGCACCTGCACGAGCAGCAGGTAGCCGGCGACCAGCCCGGTGATCCGCCCGGCCGCGGTGACCGTCGCGGCCGAGTTCTTCAGCGAACCCGCCGGGGTGTCCCACCACCAGGGCAGGACGCTGGCGAGCAGGCCGACGACGAGCAGGGCGGCCAGCAGCCGCCGGCCGCCGGGTCCGCGTCGCGGCGGCACCAGCGGCCGTACGTCCGCAGCCGGCCGGCCGCCGTGCCGGGACGGGGTCGTCCCGGTGCGGCGGCCGGCGGCGTGGGTGTGCTGGTGCGTCACGCGTACAGCTTGATCGGGGTGTACTTCTGCCGGGGGAAGATCTTGTCCACCTCCGCGTTGGTGAGCCCGAACCGCCCCTGCGCGACCGACCCGTAGACGTTGAACATGTTGTTGTACTCAGGTACGTCGCCGCTGTCCAGATCGTTCAACCCGTTCCAGGTGCCCAGCAGCGAGCCGGCGAGCTTGCGCCCGGAGAGGATGGTGACCACCCCGCCGTGCCCGTGGTCGGTGCCGCCGCCGTTGGAGGCGACCCGCCGGCCGAACTCGCTGGAGACCATGACGGTGACGTCGGCGGCCTTCTCCCCCAGGTCGGTGAAGAACGCGGCCATGGCGCTGGCCAGTTCGTTGAGCCGCCGGTGTAGCTGGCCGCCCTCGCGGGTGCCCTGGTTCTCGTGGGTGTCGTAGCCACCCATGCCGACCGTGGCGACCCGGACGTTCGCCCCGCCCTTGATGAGCTGGGCGAGCTGCTGGAACGCGTAGCCGACGCCCTCGTACTCGACGCCCTCGGCCGGCTGGTACGGCTTCGCGGCGAGCTTCTGCGCGGTGGCCAGCGCGCCCAGGCCGTCCTGCACGGACTCCTCGACCGGGTGGTTGATCCCGGTGAAGAGCCCCCGGATGGCCTTCTCGGTGGCGGCCCGGAACCGGTCGTCGCCGTTGAGCCGCAGCGAGCCGACGTTGTTGATGGAGAGCGCGCCGTTGGTGCCGACCAGTGACCGGGGCAGCGTGCTGCCGATGCCGACGCTGCGGAACGCGGTGCCCTTGCCGAGGGCGTCGACCAGGCTGTCCAGCCAGCCCCGGCCGCCGGTCTCGCCGGGCAGTCCGCCCAGGTTGCAGGCGTCCGCGGCCTGGAAGTGGCTGCGGGACAGCCGCTCGTCGGAGACCGCCGGGACGAAGCCGAGCTGACCGCTCTTGAGCCACGGCTCCAGCGGCTTGAACGCGCTGGTCAGTTTGAAGCCGCGGCCCACCGCGAGGGAGTCCTCGGCGAGCAGCAGGTCGGGGCGGGCCTTGGCGAGCACCGGGTCGTCGGACGGGGCGACCAGGCTCAGCCCGTCCAGCCCGCCGTAGAGGAAGACGTGGATCAGGGTGCCGGTCTTGGTCGCGGCGAACGACGCCGAGGTGGTGACGAACTGGGCGGTGGCCAGCGCGGTGGCGGTGGCGGCGGCGCCGGCGACGAAGGTACGCCGGGTGACGCCGCGGCCGTCCTGCTGGGCCTCCTCCAGGTTCTCCAGCCGCCGGTACCGGTCGGCCTCGGCGGCGTTCTCGGCGGCGACGATGTCGGCCTCGGCCCGCAGCAGCGCCTCGGCCGGGTTGTCGGCCAGCCGTCGCAGGTCCGGGCATTCGGGGTGCAGGGGGAACGTGTGCACAGTCTTCTCCATCGGGTGCCTCACCGGAGGTGGTGCTGGGGGGACGCGAGGATCGCCCGCGCGACGGCGGTGATGGCCCCGTTGAACGTCGCGTCGACCCGGGCGCCGGCCGCGAGGCCGGCCACGCCGAGGATCAGCGACTTCTCCTTGGCGCTCAGCTTCTGGCCCACCAGCCGCTGGGCGAGCGCGTCCACGTACGCCCCGGCGGTCGCCGGCGGCCTGGCCACCAGCTTCTCCGGCCGGGTGTACGTGAAGGTGGTGCGGTTGGCGGCAACCAGCTCGCCGGCCTCGTTCCAGCCGTTGACCATGGTGCCGGCCGAGGTCCAGGCGACGTAGACGTCCGGGTAGCCGTCCGGGGTGGGCTGGCCCATCGGATACTGGCCCAGCTCGCGCATCTTGTCCTGGATCTGCCGCAGGCCGCGGGCGTACGGGGTGCGCTTGCTGTCGCCGTTGTCGTTCTTCGCCGAGGGCTCCGGGGAGACGCCGAGGGTCCGGTACGTGGCGACCACGTACTCCATCGGCCGGCGCACCTTCTGCCCCACCGCGGCCCAGAACTCAGAGGAGCTGAACAGGGTCATCAGCACCGGCTTGATCATGCCCTTGTTGGTGGTGTACGTCTTCGCCAGCCGGTCCACCAGGGACTTCGGCGGGGTGTCGGAGACGAACCGGGTGGCCAGGCTCTGCGCCACGTACCTGGCGGTCGACGGGTGCAGCGCGATGTAGGTGAGGTACGCGTCGATGGCCGCCTCGGCCGCCTTCGGCTCCTTGGAGCTGTTCGCGTGGGTGAAGCCGAGGACCTTGACCTTGCCGACGTAGTGCCGCTCGGGGCGGAAGGCGTACTTGCCGTCGTTGACCCCCCGGCCGGTCTGCAGCAGGGCCGCCTGCCGGACGTCCTTCTCGGTGTAGCCGCCGTCGACGCCCACCGAGTAGAGCTCCAGGTTCTCCCGGGCCAGGTTCTCGTTGACCGCGTCGGCGCGGGAGTCGTTCTGGTTGAGGTAGAGCAGCAGCGCCGGGTGCTTGTTCGCGGCGAGCAGCATCTCGGGGTAGCTGCCCAGGGCGTGCGCCCGCACGACGTCCCGGTCGAAGGAGCTGCGGTAGACCTCGCCGCCGTCGAAGTCGGCGGCGACGTGCAGGAAGTCGTTCCAGAAGTCGACCATCACCTCGAAGAGCTGCCGGTCGGACCAGATCTGCCGGGCGATGGTGGCGTCGACCATCTCCTTCTCCGGCTGCGCGCCCCGCTCGTTGAGCTGGTCGCGCTGCTCGCGCAGCTGCGTCGAGCTGAGCTTCGTGGTGGGCAGCTCGGCGAGCTTCAGCTCGGCCCTGGTCGGGGCGATCTTCTCCGGGTCGAGCTGCCAGCGCAGCCAGCCGTCGATGCCCTTGTCCCTGATGTCGGCGAGGACCCTCGGGGTGACCCCGAAGGTGGCCCGCCGGGCCAGGTGCAGGACCGGGTCCTTGGCGAGCACCGTCCTGACGGTCACCTTGGTCTCGGAGGCGGCGGCGGCCGGCCCGGAGAAGGTACGGCCACCGGCCGGGGCGTTCTTCTTCAACGCCTCGCCGGCCCGGGAGCCCATGTAGCTCTCGTTCTGCTCGGTGTAGGTGCGCACCGTGCTCGGCTGCTGGCCGCTGGGGCGGGCGGCGGTGCCGTCGGTGACGGTGGTGCCGGTGGCGTCCCCGGCGGCCGCCTCGTCACCGAAGAGGCTGCGGATCTGCGGGGTCATCGCGAGGGCGGCGCCACCGGCGACCACCGCGGCGGTGCCGCCGAGGGCGACGAGCGCCTTGCGGCGCCCCACCTTCCGGCCCGGGTCGTCATCGTCCAGGTGGGGCAGTCCGGCGCCGGGCGGGGGCACGGGCGCCTGCCGTCCGAACCCGTCCGGTCCGACCCACTGCGGCCCGCTGGCGGCCGGCTGGGCGGAGTGACCGGCGTGGGCGTACGACGCCCGCGGGTCGGCCTGGGCCGGGTAGCCGCCCTGGTAGGGGGACTCGTATCCGTACGGCGTGGACGCGTAGCTGTCGCGGTGTCCGTCGGAGGTGGGGTGCTGGCGCCCGTCCCACCCGCGGTCGTCCCGCGGTCGACGTGGTGGCACATTCTGGTCGGCCATGTACCAATCCCGTTTCTTGTGCGCCGCGACAACTGCGACCGGGCAGGGGTCGAAAAGGTGCGGCGACTGATGCCTGAGGGGGTTGCTACGGCAAGGTAGCCAAGGGGTGAGAGGCCTTCAAGCAGCGCCGGAGACGCCCCCGACGGCACTTAAGGCGTCCCTCAGCGCGCGTCCGTGGCCGCCGATTTCCGCCCGCCCGGGGACGGACCCCCCGAGCAGGGCGTACCCGGCACGACACCGGCCGGACGTAACGTTTTCGGCGCGCGCGGCGCTTATGACGGCGTTCAACGCCACAGACAAACTTAAGACGGGCATAAGCCGGAGCTGAGGCGGTCGTCTCCCGTGGCGGGTACGGCCCCGGCCGCGTGACCCCGACCGGACGGCAAAGTAGCAGCAGGACACGAGCGTGAGCCGCCGCCGCAGCGGGTATGCCGCCGGACCGCTGAACGCGTGAGGGGAAGGCACATGCTCAGCAAAGAGGATCAGCGCAGGTTCGAGCAGATCACCCGTCAGCTCCGGGAGAGCGACCCGGCGTTCTTCGCCCGGCTGGACACCCGGGCCCGGGCCCGCCGCGGCCGGTGGCTGATGCTGTTGACCATCGTGCTGTGGGCCTCGCTCCCGGCGATGACCCTGCTGGCCGGACGGCTGGCCGGGGCCATCTGCGCGGTGGTCCTGATGGCCAACGCCACGCTCATGTGGCGGTTCCGCCGCCGCTGGCTGTGACGGGGCACCGGCCCCGCACGACGGCATCCACACGTCGCCGGTGTCGCACCGCCCGGCGGCACCCACCGCGCCGCCGGCACGGCACCGCCCGACCCGGCACCGAGGGCCCTCACCGGCCGAGAAGCCGGTACGCCCGGCGCAGCCGTTCGACCAGACCGGGCCCGCCGATCGCGGGGGCCGGCGCGCCGAGCTGCCGCAGCAGCAGGTCCGGTCCGGTCACCAGACTCGGCGGCCGGTCGGGCAGCGGGACCGGTGGCAGCCAGAACCGGTCCACCGCCTCGGCCAGCGGCGCCGAGGGCAGGCCGGCGAGCGCCCGGGCGGCCCCGACCGGCGGGGCGTCCGTGCCGGCTGTGCCGACGGCGGGCTCCACGGTGGACGGACCGGGTCCGGCGGCAGGCGCGCCGGCCCCGGGAGCCCGGTTTCCGTCGCGTGGCTCGGCCGTCGCGGAGTCGGCCCCGGCCCGCAGGACCCGCAACCGGTCCAGCAGTTCGGCGCGGTCCCGGCCCCGCCAGTGCAGCAGCTGGAACGGGTCGGCGTCGAAGGCCTCGGCGAGCAGGTAGAAGGTGGCTGCGAGGTGCTTGCAGGGGACGGCGAAGTCGGGGCAGCTGCACCGCTGCTCCAGCTCCGCGATCCCGCCCGGGAAGAGCGGGGCGCCGGCCGCCGCGAACAACTCCTCCAGTTCCTCGGGCAGGTCGCCGGCGAGCAGCCGGGCGCTGAAGAACGCCTGGGCCGCCAGCTCCGCCTCGACCCGGGACCAGAGCGCCGCCGGGAACGGGGTCAGCTCGATGCGGACCTGGTACGGCTGCGCCCGGGAACCCTGCACCACCGCGCTGACCATTCCCGGGGTGATGTCGAGGCGGACCACCTGGCCGGCGCGCGCGTACGACCGGCCGCGGGTCAGCCGGGTGCCGAGGGCGAAGGACTCCAGCACCTCCAGGAAGCGCCGCGACCACCAGGACCGGCCGATGGCGCCCCGGGTGCTGCGCGCCTTCAGTCCACCGTCCACCTTGCGTGGACGGCCGTAGTCGGCGAACCGGTCGCTCACGCCGCCGCCCCGCTCCGACCGGCGGCGCGGGGCGCCACTCCGCGATGGCCGACGGCCCGCCCGCTCACTGCGCCACCGCCCCGGCCTCCAGGGTGAACAGCTCCCGCAGTTGGGTGGTGGAGAGTTCGGTGACCCACTGCTCGCCGGTGCCGACCACCGTGGCGGCGAGGCTCCGCTTGTCGGCGATCATCGCGGCCACCTTCTCCTCGACGGTGCCGGCGCAGACGAACTTGCGTACCTGCACCCGCCGCCGCTGCCCGATCCGGAAGGCCCGGTCGGTGGCCTGGTCCTCGACGGCCGGGTTCCACCACCGGTCGACGTGCACGACGTGGTTGGCCGCGGTCAGGGTGAGCCCGGTGCCGCCGGCCTTGAGCGACAGCACGAAGAGCGCCGGGCCGCCCGGGGACTGGAAGCGGGTGACCATGGTGTCCCGGTCGGCCTTGCCGACGCCGCCGTGCAGGAAGAGCACCTCCCGGCCGAACCGGGCCGACAGGTGGCCGCGCAGCATGCCGCCGAACTCGGCGTACTGGGTGAAGAGCAGGGCCTTCTCCCCCGCCGCCAGCACCTCGTCGAGGATCTCCTCCAGCCGCGCCAGCTTGCCGGAACGGCCGTCCAGCGCCGAGCCGTCGCGCAGCAGCTGGGCCGGGTGGTTGCAGACCTGCTTGAGCCGGGTCATGGTGGCCAGCACCAGCCCGCGCCGCTCGATGCCGTCGCTGGACTCGATCTTCGCCAGCATGTCGTCGACCACCGCCCGGTAGAGCGAGGCCTGCTCGGCGGTGAGGTTGCAGACCACCTCCATCTCCAGCTTCTCGGGCAGGTCCGAGATGATCGACGAGTCGGTCTTGAGCCGGCGCAGCACGAACGGGCCGGTGATCCGGCGCAGCCGTTCGGCCGCGTCGGCGTCGCCGTGCCGCTCGATCGGCTCGGCGTAGCTCTTGCGGAACGTGGCGGCCGGGCCGAGCAGGCCCGGGTTGGCGAACTGCATGATCGACCAGAGGTCGGCCAGCCGGTTCTCCACCGGCGTGCCGGTGACCGCGATCCGGTGCCGGGCGGGCAGCGCACGCACCGCCTCGGCCTGCCGGGTGGAGGCGTTCTTGATCGCCTGAGCCTCGTCCACCACCACCCGGTGCCAGTCGATGCCGGCCAGGTCCACGGCGTCCCGGGCCGCCACGCTGTAGGTGGTGAGGACCAGGTCCGCGGCGTGCACGGCCGTGGTGAACTCCGTCCCCCGGGCCCGTTCCGCGCCGTGGTGCACGTGTACGCGCAGCCCGGGCGTGAACCGGGCCGCCTCCCGCTGCCAGTTGCCGACCAGCGACATCGGACAGACCAGCAGGGTCGGGCCGGCCGTGGGCGGGTCCCCGGCGAGCAGGGCGAGCAGCTGCACCGTCTTGCCCAGTCCCATGTCGTCGGCGAGCACCCCGCCGAGTCCGAGCGACTGGAGGAACGCCAGCCAGGCCAGCCCCCGCCGCTGGTACGGCCGCAGCGTGCCGCGGAACTCCTCTGGCGGGTCGAGCGGGGTGAGCCGCCGCTCGACGGCGCCGGCGAGCAGGTCGCCCAGCGCGCCGTCGGCGCTGACCTCCAGCACCGGCAGCGCGTCGGGTTGTTCCGCGTCGGCGAGGCCGAGCCGGAGCAGGTCGGCGACGGTCAGTTCGCCGGAGGACCGGAGCAGCCGCAGGCCGGCGGCGAGCCGCTTCGGGTCCAGCTCCACCCAGCGTCCGCGCATCCGCACCAGCGGGGTCTTCAGCGCGGCCAGCGACGCCAGCTCCTCGGCGGACAGTGGCTGGTCGCCGAGCGCGACCTCCCAGCGGTAGTCGACCAGGGCGTCCAGCCCCACCCCGCCGGTGGTGCCGGCGACGGTGCCCGGGGCGGTGCGGCTGCGCGCCTGCAACCGGGCGCCGAGCCGCGACGACGGCCGCTGCCACCAGCCGGGCAGCAGCACGGCGAACCCGGCGGCGTGCAGCACGGGCGCTCCCTCGCGCAGGAACCGGTGCGCCCCCTCGACGTCCAGTTCCATGGCCTCCGGGGTGGCGGTACGCAGGGCGGTGTCCAGCTCCGGCCAGAGCCGGCTGGCCCGGCCGAGTTCGGCGAGCAGGGTCTCCTGCGGGTTCCCGTCCCGCCCGGCCAGCCCGGTGACGGTCTCCGGCGCCTGCCAGACCTGAGCGGCGTCGACGTGCAGGCTCGGCTCGTCGGCCGCCTGGAGGCCGAACTCCAGCCGCCAGCGGCCGCCGTGCCCGATCGTCGCCGTGGGGTCGGCGGGGACCACGACGACCGGTTCGGCGATCTCCTCGGCGGGTGGCTCGGCCAGGCGGAAGCTGGCCCGTACCGCGCCGCCGGCTGCGTCGCGCTGCCAGGCGTCCAGCTCCGCCCGGAGGGTCTTGAGCGCGGCCGGGTCGGCGGTGAAGTCGGGACGCGCCCCGGTGAGCGCGGCCAGCCACGCCGGCACCGCCCCGTTCGGGCGTACGCCCCGCGCCA
>NZ_JAMOKF010000022.1 GCF_023656545.1 Micromonospora phytophila
TCGCCGGCCGGGCCTCGGCCCGGGCGAGCGTCTCCCCGGTCTCCGGCGGCCCGGGTGGCCCCGGCGGGCCGGGTGGTCCGACCGGTCCCGGGCGCGGTGGCCGCGGCGCGGGTGACCCCGCCGCGTCGGCCCGGGCGAAGAAGCGCAAGCGGATGAACCTGCTGATCGCCGGTTTCGCCGTCTTCATCATGCTCGCCGGAATGGGCGTCGTGGGCTTCACCTACTACTCGACCAACGTGGTGCTCCCCACCGAGGTCCCGCTGCCGCTCTCCACCACCGTCTACGCCAGCAACCAAAAGGACATCGTGGCGAAGCTCGGCAACGAGAACCGCACCTTCGTCACGATCAACGACATCCCGCAGCACGTGCGGGACGCGGTGGCCGCGGCCGAGGACCGGAACTTCTACGAGCACTCCGGCGTCGACTACAAGGGCATCGCCCGGGCCGCCTGGAACAACCTCTCCGGCGGCGACAAGCAGGGCGCCTCGACCATCACCCAGCAGTACGCCCGCAACGCCTACGAGAACCTGAAGGACGACAGCTACGCCCGGAAGGTGAAGGAGGCGATCCTCGCCTCCAAGCTGAACGACAAGTACACCAAAGACGAGATCATGCAGCACTACCTGAACGTGATCTACTTCGGTCGGGGCGCGTACGGCATCGAGGCGGCGGCGCAGACCTACTTCGGCATTCCCGCGAAGAAGCTGACGCCGGCCCAGGGCGCGGTGCTCGCCGCAGTCATCAAGCAGCCGGTTCCGAGCGAAACCCACAAGGGGTACGACCCGGCGGTCAACCTCCCCGACGCCAAGTCCCGGTGGGACTACGTCATCGGCGGCATGGTCGAGAAGGGCTGGCTGAACGCCCCCAACCGACCCGCGGCTCCCACCGAGTACCCGAAGGTCAAGCCGCAGAGCAAGGACGGCAACGGGTTCGGCGTCAAGAGCCCGCGCGGCAACGTCATCAACTACGTCCGCCAGGAGCTGGAGCAGTGGGGACTCTGCTCCGACTCCGGCGCCCCCGGCAAGCCGAGCTGCGTCGACGAGCTGCGCGACGGTGGTTACAAGATCACGACCACCATCGACGGGAAGATGCAGAAGGCGCTGGAGGAGGCCGCCCAGCCGGACCGGAAGGGTTCGGTGCTCTACGGGCAGCCGAAGAACCTGATGGCGGCGGCGGTCTCCATCGAGCCGAAGTCCGGCCGGGTGCTTGCCTACTACGGCGGTGACAGCGGCGCCGACTTCGACTACGCCGGGAAGAACACCAACTCCAACGGCGACATCGTCGGCGGTCACCCGCCGGGCTCGTCGTTCAAGGTCTACACCCTGGCGGCGGCCATCGAGGCGGGCATCTCGGTCAAGTCGCGCTGGGACGCCACCCCGTTCAAGCCGGAGGGCTTCAAGGACGAGGTGCAGAACGCGGGCCGCGACGCCATCTGCAAAAAGGCCTGCACGCTGGAGGAGTCGACCATCCGGTCGTACAACGTGCCGTTCTTCCACGTCACCGAGAAGATCGGTGCCGACAAGGTGGTCGCCATGGCCCGGCAGGCCGGCGTGAGCACGATGTGGACGGTCGACCCGCCCAAGCCGTTCGACCTGGTCAAGGAGAAGCCGGAGAACCTGGCCCCGAGCAAGTTCGACCGGGTCGTCGGCTACGGCCAGTACCCGATCACCGTGCTCGACCACGCCAACGGGCTGGCCACCCTCGCCAACCACGGCACCTACAACAAGGCCCACTTCGTCGTCAAGGTCGAGAAGCAGAACACGACCACCGGCAAGTGGGAGAAGGTCCCGGGCACCGGCCCGAAGCTCAAGCCGCAGCCGCGGATCAAGAAGGAGGTCGCCGACGAGGTGACCGCAGTGCTGAAGGAGATCCCGGAGAAGAACAACGCCGGCCTGGACGGCGGGCGGGACGCCGCCGGCAAGACCGGTACCTGGGAGTACAACGGCACCCCGCGCAACGCCCACGCCTGGATGGTGGGCTACGACGAGAACGTCGCCACTGCGGTGTGGGTCGGCAGCCGAGACCCGAAGAAGCCGGCGATCGTCGACAAGAACAAGAAGGACATCGGCGGTAGCAGCTTCCCGGCCGAGCTCTGGAAGCGCTACATGGACGACGCGCTGAAGGGCAAGGACAAGTCGGACCTGCCCAGCATCAGCGGCATCGGCGACGACAAGGCCGGCAACGGCGAGGAGCTGCCGCCACCGCCGCCACCGAACCAGCCGAACTGCGGGCCGCTGGACCTCTTCTGCCAGACCAACCCGGGCGGCAACGGCAACGGCAACGGCAACGGCGGCCCGACGGACCCGACCACCCCGACCGACCCGCGGCCGGGCGGGGACGGCGGCGGGCTGCTGCCCAGCATCACGCCGCGAACAGAGGACTGACCGCACCAACGCCGCCGGCGGCCGGACGTACCTGTCCGGCCGCCGGCGGCGTTTCGCGTACCGACTCGTCGGGTCGGAACGGGACGCGGAGCCTGGATGTACGGCAGGATGCACCCTCATGAGCACGCAGTCGACGCGAGGCATCGACGACGCCGGTGCCCCCGACCACCCGTCCCGGTCCGACGGCTTCGTCCGGGGCGTCTCCAGCGTGATCGGCGGGCCGCTGGGCGACCACGCCGTCGCGCTGGACCGACCGGCCGGGCGGGAACGCCGGTTCTGGACCGCGGCCCGGATCGTCCTGGCCATGGTCTGCCTGACCCTGGCGCTGCACTGGGTGCAGAAGTCGCCCTGCCAGGACGGCGCCTGGCAGAACAACGTGCAGTACACCCGGTTCTGCTACACCGACGTGCTGGCGCTCTACTACGCCGAGCGGCTCAACGAGGGTGCGGTTCCCTACCAGGACCACCCCGTCGAGTACCCGGTGCTCACCGGTTACTTCATGGGCGCGCTCGGCCTGCCGGTGCACGCGCTCGGCGAGGGCGACCCCGGGCTCAACCAGGGGATGTGGTTCTACAACCTCAACGCCCTGGTGCTCGGCGCGCTCGCGGTGGCCACCGTGGCGGTGATCCTCGCCCTGCGCCGCCGACGACCCTGGGACGCCGCACTCTTCGCGCTGGCGCCCGCGCTGCTGCTCACCGCCACGGTCAACTGGGACCTGCTCGCCATCGGGCTGGCCGCGTTCGGGCTGCTGGCCTGGGCCCGGCGCAGACCCGTCGTGGCCGGTGTCCTGCTCGGCCTCGCCGGGGCGGCCAAGATGTGGCCGCTGTTCGTCCTCGGCCCGATCCTCGTGCTCGCGCTGCGCGCCGGGCGGCTCCGCGCCGCGCTCGCCGCCGTCGGGGCGGCCCTGGTGTCCCTGGTCGCGGTGAACCTGCCGGTGGCGCTGCCGTACTGGGAGAACTGGGACCGCTTCTTCGAACTCAACAGCACCCGGCCGATCGACTGGGGCACCCTCTGGTACATCGGGCGCTACCTGGACGGGAAGATCGGCAGCGCCAACCCCGCCGACCTCGGGCCCTTCGAGTGGCTCAACGCCAACATCCCCGCCCTGAACACCCTGTCGTACGCCCTCTTCGGGCTGGCCTGCCTCGGGGTGGCCGCGCTGGCGTTGCTGGCGCCGCGCCGGCCCCGCCTCGCCCAGCTCGCGTTCCTGGTGGTGGCGGCGTTCCTGATCTTCAGCAAGGTCTGGTCGCAGCAGTTCGTGCTCTGGCTGCTGCCGCTGGTCGTGCTCGCGCGCCCGAAGTGGGGTGCGTTCCTGGCCTGGCAGTTGGCCGAGGTCTGCTACTTCGTGGCCTTCTACGGCGAGCTGCTCGGCGCCGCGACCAGCCGTCCGGTCTTCCCGGAGGGCGTCTTCGTGCTGGCCGCGACGCTGCGCCTGACCACCGTGGTGGTGCTCTGCGTGCTGGTCGTGCGGGAGATCCTGCGCCCGGAGCTGGACCCGGTGCGGTCCACCTACCCCGACGACCCCGACGGTGGGGTCCTGGACGCCGCACCGGACGCCCCCTGGCTGGACCGATGGCGACATCGGCAGGCGGCCCCGGCTGAGCCGACGCCCGCCACCACCTAGCCGCGCAAGTCCGAGACGGCCTGGTGCAGTCAGGGTTTGCGGGGAGCCCAACCGGCGCAGGGATCAAGCCTGACCGCCCGGAGCCGGTTGGGCTCCCCGCAAACCCGCACCAGCCGGCCTCAGAGCCGGTAGACCACTGCCTCGCCGATCTCCTCGCGGGCGATGCCGAGCCCGTCGACCGGCGCGTTCACGGTCACCTCCCACGGCGTGCCGGCGAGTTGGTTGCGCATCAGCAGCACGTTGCGGACGCCCAGGGTGCGCAGGTAGTCGACGCTGGTCTGGTCGGGGAAGGCCATCGCCACCCGGCGCACGTCGTCGAGCTGGCGCGGGGTGAAACCGCTGCCCCCGTTGACGATGTCCTGGAACCTCGTGGTCGACCAGAGCATCACCGGCTGGTCCAGGTTCTGGCCGCTCGGCAGCACCAGCAGCGGGCCGTCCACGGTGCGCATCGCGGCGGGCTGGGCCGGCACCACCGGGTGCGGCGTGCTGTTCCACCCCTCGCCGATCACCAGCAGCAGCGGCAGCAGGGTGGCCGCCCGCAGCCACGGGCTCGGCCACGAGGGGACGCGTTCGGCGGAGATTTCGCGTACCCGGGCGGAGAACGCGCTGACCGCGCCCGCCGCGAGCAGCCCGAGCAGCAGCGTCGTCCAGAGCATCAGCCGGCCCGGGGTGCGCAGGCCGCTCCACCCCGGCAGGTGCTCGAAGAGCGGCACGTAGGTGAGGGCGCCGCCGAAGAACCGGGCGCCCATGGCGAGCACCATGGTCCCCACCACCCCGGCGAGCAGCAGCAGCCGGTGGCGCAGCTTCCACACCGAGAAGAAGAGCCCACCCGCGGCGAGCGCGTAGAGCACGAAGCCGGGCAGCAGGGTCATCTCGGGGTGCCAGGGCAGCGCCGCCCGCGCCCCCTCGTGCAGCTCGCCCCAGACCCGGGACTCCGCGGGCGCGGTGACGAAGCCACTCGCCGGCGGCGAGAAGAGGGCGATGTCGCCGATGGTCCGCTCCGCGTACGGGTGCAACTGCGTGACCTTGAAGTACGGGACGGCCAGCAGCGCGCCGACACCGGCGAAGAGCGCCCCGCCGACCAGGTCCGCGACGAACAGCTTGCGCCCGAACGGACGCTTGACCGCCCAGAACCAGGTACGGCGGACGTACCAGGTGACGGCGGCCGCGAGCACGGTGGCGCCGAGGAAGTACGCGAACGGCAGCCCGATGCCGAAGCCGAGGCTGAGCTGCCAGGCCGCCACCAGCCAACCGGCGTAGACCCAGCCCACGCGTCGGCGTTCCGGACGGTAGCCGTGCCGCAACGACCAGCCGTGCCCCCGGGCCAGCATCGCCAGCGCCAGCGGGATGCCGCCGTTGGAGACCACGTGCAGGTGCCCGGCCTGGGCCAGCAGCCAGGGCGCGTAGGTGTAGCTCGCCCCGGCCACCGCGGCGCCGATCCGGCCCGCGCCGAGCTGCCGCGCCAACGCGTACGCCCCGAGCGTGGCGAGCGCGTGGGCCAGCACGAACATGATGTTGTAGCGGAGCACGGCGGCCTCGGGGCCGGTGCCGATCATGCCCGCCGGGGCGTACCCGAGGAGGGTGTCGGAGAAGGCGAAGCTCCAGCTCTCCGGGTAGAAGGCGTTGGACTGCCAGAGCTGGCCGGGGTTGGTCAGCAGGATGTGCCCGGACCAGGCCATCTGCCAGGCCTGCAGGGTCGGGTCCCAGTAGTCCTGGGGCAGCGTGTGCAGCGGGTAGCGCAGGGTGGGCCAGGTCAGCAGGACGGCCAGCGCCAGCGCGCCGACCGTCGCCAGCGTCCACTCGTGAATCAGCAGGCGGCCGACCGCCCGGACGACGCGCCGGGGTCGGGACGGCACCGGCGCGGGGGCGGGGGCGAAGGACGCCCACGGGTCCGACTCGCTGTCCTCGCCCTTGTCGCCGGTGGTCTTGTCGGTCCGGCCCTTTCCGGCGGCCTGGTCCTTGTCGCCGGTGGTCTTGTCGGTCCGGCCCTTCTCGGCGGCCAGGTCCTCGCCGGCGGCGGTCTGGCCGCTCGCCGTCCCGGCCTTCTCCGTCCCCACCTCGGTGGTCTCGCCACCCGTGGCGCCGGTGGCGACGGTCTCGGCCCTGCCTCCGGTGGCCTCGCTGGCGGTGGTGCGGACGGCGCCCTTCTCGTGGGGGCTACCGGCCGTGCCGGAGGTGCCGGCCTGCTCGCCGGTCGGGCCGCCGGAGGTGCCGGCCTGCTCCCCCTGCCCGGACGGGCCGCCGGAGGTGCCGGTCGTCGCGCCGGGCGCGGGCCCGTCGCCCGTACCGCTCGTCGCCGGCTGATCGGTGGCCTTCGCGCCCGTGGGGGCTGAGGGGCTGGTGTGGGCGGCAGGCCTGGCGTCGCCGCCGGTGGGCGTGGCGGACACGTCGGTGGGTCCGCCGGTGGGCGTGGCGGCCGAGGCGATGGGTGCGCCGGGCGCGGTGGGACGGGTTCCGCCGGTCGCGGACTGGTCGGTCGTCATGCCGCCGGGGCCTCCGCGCCGAGCTGGTCACGCAGGAAGGCGATGTCGGCGCCCTGGCCGTCCACCCCGCCGGGGGTCTCGACGATCACCGGCGCCCCGGCCGCGCGGATCACCGCCACCACCAGCTCGGGGTCGATCGTGCCGCCGCCGAGGTTGTCGTGCCGGTCCTGACCGGAACCGAACGCGCCCTTGGAGTTGTTGGCGTGCACCAGGTCGATCCGCCCGGTGATGGCCTTGACCCGGTCGACCAGGCCGAGCAGCTCCTCGCCGCCGGCGTGGGCGTGACAGGTGTCCAGACAGAAGCCGACCTCGTAGTCGCCGACGGCGTCCCAGAGCCGGGCCAGCGCATCGAGCCGCCGGGCGCAGGCGTTATCGCCGCCGGCGGTGTTCTCGATCAGGACCGGCAGGTCGAAGCCGCCCGAGTCCGCCGCGTACGCAAAGGTCTTGCGCCAGTTGTCGAACCCGACCGCCAGGTCGTCGCCGGCGTTGACGTGCCCCCCGTGCACGATCAGTCCCTTGGCGCCGATCGCGGCGGCGGCCTGCGCGTGCCCGAGCAGGAGTTTTCGGCTGGGGATCCGGATCCGGTTGTTCAGGGTGGCGACGTTGACGACGTACGGCGCGTGCACGTAGAGGTCGATGTCCGCGGCCCGCAGCCGGTCCGCGTCGTCGCGGGGCTTCGGGGCCTTCCAGCCCTGCGGGTCGGAGAGGAAGAACTGCGCGGCCTCGGCCGCTCGGGCGGTCGCCTCCGCCAGCGGGTCGGTCGAATCGACGTGGGCTCCGATACGCATGCAGGGGAGCCTACGTCGCGTCCCCGACAGCCGGGGTGACGGCGGCGGGGAGTCGGACCGGCCCGCGCGTCACCGGAGGCGTCGGCGGTCGTTGATGCCAGTGGGATCGACGGTCAGCTTTCCCGAGGTGGGCCGCCGCGCAGGCGGCGCCGGCCGGGGTGACCGGCTCGACCGGAAAAACGGGGCACCCCCGTCGTGCGGCCCGGCACGGCGGGGGCCCGCCCGGGGGCGGTGCCCGACGGGTCGTCCAGAAGATTGTCGGAGAATTTTACCATTTCCCCCGACAAGGGACGAGAGCCGTTGTAACGTCAGGTAACAACACGATAAAGCTCCGCGGGGCGTCTCCGGTCCAACCTCATCGGTGTGGTCGTTCCTCCCCAGGTCCCACCCAAGGAATGCGGACGGGACGCCCCGCGGCCCCGTGGCACGGGGGCTCGCACTCGACACCGACGTCGAGGCGGGCCCCCGTTGCCGCGTCCCCGGGCGGGCGGTGTCCGACCTCCCCGGGGATGATCGTCCGGACCAGGTATCCTGGTCCGGTTGTCCGCGTCCGGACGGGTTCCCCCGCCCCGGAGCGGGCACGACGCACGACCTCCTGCCACGGAAGGACCGTGGCCGCTTAGCCCACAGGAGGTGAGCACGTCTTGCGTCACTACGAAGTCATGGTGATCCTCGATCCCAGCCTCGAGGAGCGCACCGTCGCCCCGTCGCTCGACACGTACCTGAACGTGATCCGGACCGCGGGTGGCTCGGTCGAGAAGACCGATGTGTGGGGCCGCCGGCGCCTCGCGTACGAGATCAACAAGAAGGCCGAGGGCATCTACGCCGTCGTCGACCTGCAGGCGACGCCTGCGGCGGTGGCCGAGCTGGACCGTCAGCTGCGACTCAACGAGTCCGTGCTGCGCACCAAGGTCATCCGGCCGGAGATGCGCTAAGCATTCAATCCCGGTTCGCCCGGATCAGCCTCATCGGCTCTGTCGTACGGCTCTGAGAGCCTGTACCGCGGAGATTGATGAGTGCGCGAGGAGATGGTCATGGCAGGAGACACCACCATCACGGTCATCGGCAACCTGACCGATGACCCCGAGTTGCGGTTCACCCCCTCCGGTGCCGCCGTTGCCAAGTTCCGGGTCGCTTCGACGCCCCGGTTCATGGACAAGGCGTCCGGCGAGTGGAAGGACGGCGAGCCGCTCTTCCTGGCGTGCACGGTGTGGCGTCAGGCCGCCGAGCACGTCGCCGAGTCGCTCCAGCGGGGCGCCCGCGTGATCGTGTCGGGCCGGCTGCGCCAGCGGTCCTACGAGACCCGCGAGGGCGAGAAGCGCACCGTCATCGAGCTCGAGGTCGACGAGATCGGCCCGTCGCTGCGCTACGCCACGGCGAAGGTGCAGAAGATGTCCCGCTCCGGTGGCGGTGGCAGTGGCGGCGGCTTCGGTTCTGGTTCCGGTGGCGGTGGTGGCCAGGGCGGCGGAGGCAACTTCGACGACCCGTGGGCTTCGGCCGCACCGTCTCCCGCGCGTGCCGGTTCGGGCGGCAACTTTGACGAGGAGCCTCCGTTCTAATGGCGCCGAGCGCCCGCGATCGCAAACCAGGAGCAAGAGCAATGGCGAAGGCTGCGGCACTGCGCAAGCCGAAGAAGAAGGTGAACCCGCTCGACAAGGACGGGATCACCTATATCGATTACAAGGACACCGCCCTGCTGCGCAAGTTCATCTCCGACCGCGGCAAGATCCGCGCTCGGCGGGTGACCGGCGTCACCTCGCAGCAGCAGCGGCAGATCGCCCGTGCGGTCAAGAACGCCCGTGAGATGGCGCTCCTGCCGTACACCGCCACGGCCCGCTGAGAGGAGGCACCGATATGAAGATCATCCTGACTCAGGAGGTGTCCGGCCTCGGTGCCCCGGGCGACATCGTCGAGGTCAAGAACGGCTACGGCCGTAACTACCTGCTGCCGCAGGGCTTCGCGATCGCCTGGACCAAGGGTGCGGAGAAGCAGGTCACGGTCATCAAGCGGGCCCGCTCGGCCCGGGAGATCCGCGACCTCGGCCACGCCAACGAGGTCAAGGGCCAGCTGGAGGGCCTCAAGGTCAACCTGAAGGCCCGCGCCGGTGACGGTGGTCGGCTCTTCGGCTCGGTCACCTCGGCCGAGATCGTCGACGCCGTCAAGGCGGCCGGCGGCCCGACGCTCGACCGCCGCCGGCTCGAGGTGCCCGGTCACATCAAGTCGACCGGCTCCTACCCGGTGCGCATCAAGCTGCACCCCGAGGTGACCGCCACGTTCGACCTCACCGTCGTTCAGGGCTGACACCCACCAGCACCACGGCAGGGCCCGCACCGACCGGTGCGGGCCCTGCCTTTTCCACCGGTCGTCGAGCCCGATGCGACGTTGGAGTCGGCGCGGCGTCGACCCCTGATGGGCGTCAAGCCTGTTGGGGCGTCCGGACCTGGCGGGGCGCCGAGCAGGCCACCGGCCCCGACGCCGCGCGGCGGTGGAACCGGGATGACGGCCGGCGTCAGCCGATCGGCTGGCCGGTGACCGCGCTGATCATCACCGTGGAGAGGCCGCCGCCGACCACGGCGGCGGCCAGCGCCACGGTGGCCGAACGCCACGTCGTCCCGACCCGGCGCAACAGCAACGCCACGATCAGGCTGCTCGCCAGCGCCAGCCCGAACCGCGGCATGCCGGACGCCAGCGAACCCAGCGCCCGCGCGCGCGGTGAGTCGCAGCCACCGCCGCTGATGTCGGTCACGCAGCCCGCCGGGGCCTGACCGTCCAGGGTCAGCAACCAGACGAAGACCAGCGCGGCCGGCACCAGGTAGCAGGCCGCGGTGTAGAGCAGCGGTCGCCAC
The DNA here is from genome assembly GCF_023656545.1 of Micromonospora phytophila. Taxonomy (GTDB): domain Bacteria; phylum Actinomycetota; class Actinomycetes; order Mycobacteriales; family Micromonosporaceae; genus Micromonospora; species Micromonospora phytophila. Next base: position 10,126 of record NZ_JAMOKF010000022.1, read on the forward strand.
GGCCCGCCCGGGTCCGGATCGAGCAGGTCGTCCTCGAGACGGCGGGCCCACGTCCCCGACCCGACCGACTCGATCCGCCGCCGTACGGACCCCATGGCCGCCCCACCAGGGGGGACGGCCGGCTCCGCCGCCCGACGTCGCGGCGCGGTGCGCGGCCGAGGCGCGGTGTACGACACCACCGGGGACCGGGGGGCCGACGCCGGCGCGTCCATCCACCGGGGATCGTCGCCCGCCAGGCGGGTGCCCGACCAGAACCCGTCGTCCCGGGCGTCCTGCCTCGGCCAGGGCCATCCCTCGGCGGTGGCGCCGCTGGAGCCGGGCGACCCGGTCCGGTCCCACCCGGCATCGTCGGAGTACCGGTCCCACTGGCCGGTGCTGTCGGGCCGCTGCCACTGACCGGTCTGGTCCCATTGGCCCGTGTCGTCCGCCTGGCTCGACAGCCCCGACCGTTCCCACCGGTCGACGTCACCCGGCGAGCGCCAGGCGTGCATCCCCGAGGCGTCCCACGGGTCGACGGCGGGGCTGTCGGCGTACTCCTCGGGCTCGGTGGTGCGTGCCCCGCGGTCCCACGGATCGGCGGCCGGCGGGGGTTCCGCCGCCCGTGGACCGCGGCGGGTGAGGCGTTCGGAGCCCCACGTCGGCGTCGGCTGGGCAGCGTCGTCGGTCTCCTCCAGGCCGGACCAGACCACCTGGGGGCGGCGGGACGGGGAGCGGCGGGGACGGCTCTGCGGGGCCACGCCGGAGACCGGATCGTCGTCGGCCCGCCGGCGACCCGCGTACCCCTGCTCCTGCGGGCGGTCGAACGTCCACTCCCGGGTGTGGTCCGACTCGGGGGCCGCGCCGATCGCCGGGACCTCACGCCAACTCGCCTCGCTGACCCGCCGCCAACTGCTCGTGGTCTCGGTGGTCTGCCAGCCGGCCCCCGAACGGGGGCGTTCGACGTCGTCGTCCTCGTCGTCGGGGGCCGCGTGCCGGCCGCCGCCGTCCGCGCTGCGTACGCCCGACTCCAGCGCCCAGCGCGGCAGGTAGCTGTCGACCGGCTCCTGCTGGCCGCGCTCGACGGCGCGCCGACGGCTCGGCGTCCGGTAGCGCTCGATGTCGGAGCCGTAGGAGTCGACGGGGGACGGGTCGGCGGGATCGTGCCAGGGAGCGATCGACTGTCGCTCGCGCGGCCCGTCCTCTCCGCGTCCCCAGTCCCGGTAACTCACGGCCGGAGCGTGACCCTTCTCAACCGAAAGTGCAATCCGCTGTCCAGGTGTAGCCGTTTGCTGGAGATAGTACGGGACGATCGACCCCACAGTCCGACCGAAAACTTCTCCTCCACAGGGTGGGGATTGCGTTTCCGCAGCTCAGAGCGGTGAAGCGAAGAATTCCCCAGGCGTTGTCCACATCCTGTGCACACCCTGCGCACAGCTGGTCCACCGGCGTCCACAGGTTGTCCCGAGGCTCGTCCACCGGCGTTGTTGAGTCGCTGACCTCGGGTTCCGTATGGTTGGCCCCCGACCGGCCGCGCGATGACCCCCGATCGACCGGCAGGTCGAGGTTGTCGTACCCCGCCGGTAGAGCTGGAACTGGATCCGACGCAGTGGAGGGGGGGACCGGTGTCGGTCACCGACGACATGCGGGCGGAGTCACGCGCGGGCGGCGGGCAGTCGTCCCCGCCGGCGCAGCGCGACGGCCACTTCGACAAGACCCCGCCCCAGGACGTGGCCGCCGAGCAGTGCGTCCTCGGCGGCATGCTGCTCTCCAAGGACGCCATCGCCGACGTCGTCGAGATCCTCAAGACCAACGACTTCTACCGGCCGGTGCACGCCACCATCTTCGACATCATCCTGGAGATCTACGGCCGGGGTGAGCCGGCCGACTCGATCACCGTGGCGGCGGCGCTGGCCGACTCCGGCGACCTCGTCCGGGTCGGGGGTGCCCCCTACCTGCACACGCTGATCGCGAGCGTGCCGACCGCCGCGAACGCCGCCTACTACGCCCGGATCGTCAGCGAGCGCGCGGTGCTCCGACGGCTGGTCGAGGCCGGCACCAAGATCGTGCAACTGGGCTACGGCACCGGCCCCGGCGGCACCCGCGACGTCGACGACGTGGTCGACCTGGCGCAGCAGGCGGTCTACGACGTCACGGAGCGCCGGGTCAGTGAGGACTTCGCGGTCCTGGCCGACATGCTCCAGCCGACCCTCGACGAGATCGAGGCGGTGGGCGCCCACGGCGGCATGATGACCGGTGTGCCCACCGGCTTCACCGACCTGGACCGCCTGCTCAACGGCCTGCACCCGGGGCAGCTGATCATCGTGGCGGGCCGGCCGGGCCTCGGAAAGGCGCTCGCGCTGGACACCCCGCTTCCCACGCCGACGGGCTGGACCACGATGGGGGACGTCAAGGTCGGCGACGAGTTGCTGGGCGCTGACGGTCTGCCCACGAGGGTCACCGCCGCGTTCGAGGTGCGGCACGACCGGCCGTGCTACGAGGTCGAGTTCTCCGACGGTTCGGTGATTGTCGCCGACGGCGAACACCTGTGGAAGACCACTACGCGGGCAAGTCGCCGCGCTGCCCCTGCCCGCCGGCGCAACCACTGGTCTTCCGAGGCCACCGAACGGCTGCATCAGGCAGCCGCAGACGCGGCTCCCGACGACGATGTCACGATCGCGGAGTTGGCCGCCGTGCTCGGTCCGGAGTTCACGCACACCGCCCACCGGGTGGCGTGCGACATCGCCGACGAGTCGTCCGTCGTCATGCGCAGGCGCCCGCGTGTGCGGCCGGCCAGGGCCTATCCGGCCCGCCGCCTCTACCGCCGCCTGTTGGATCGCGTCGAGCAGTGGTCGGACAGCTTGACGGCGGCAGAGTTGCCGGACGTGGTGACGACGGAGCAGATACGAGCAACCCTGCGCACGAACACGGCTGACCGGCGGCTCAATCATGCGGTCGAGAACGCCGCCGCCCTCTGCCTCCCGGAACGGGATCTCCCGCTTGCGCCGTACACGCTTGGCGTCTGGCTCGGCGACGGCCACACGGCGGAAGGAAGGGTCACCACCGTCGACCCGGAGATCCTGGCCGGGATCGAGTCCGACGGCTTCGAGGTCCGACCTTCGGGGCCGATGGTCTACACCATTCGTCCGCCGCGGCTGCCCGCGCTCCTTGACCGTGAATGCGTCGTCTGCCACGCAATCTTCACGCCTCGCAGCCCGGCGGTCCACACCTGTGGCAGGTCGTGCGGGGGCCGGTCGAAGGGGCTCGTCCCTGCGGCGCAGCGCGAAGGTTGCGCTCACTGCGGGAGGGTGGGCGCCGGCGCCTGGAGCGCAAGTCGCAGGTGCCGTGACTGCCACAACCGGTACGGCTCCCTCCGCGGCTACCTGCGCGCGGCGGGGGTGTTGGGCAACAAGCACATCCCGACCGCGTACCTGCGGGCCTCGGAGGTGCAGCGGCGAGCGCTGCTGGCCGGGCTGCTCGACACCGACGGCACCGTGACCATCAGCGGGAACGTGCAGTTCACCACGACGTCCCCCCGCCTCGCCGAAGACGTGCACGAACTGGTCGTCAGTCTCGGGTACCGCTGCTCGGTTGCTCGAAAGAGCGTCAAGGGACGCACCGCGGAAAGCTCGATCGCCTTCAACGTGAACTTCACGGCCAGGGATGAGGTCTTCCGCCTGCCTCGCAAGCGGGAGGCACACCGGCTGCGGCGCCGTAGCGAAAGCAACTCCCGGACGGACAGCCGTTTCATCGTCGACGTCCGACCGGTTCCGAGCGTGCCGGTCCGGTGCGTCACGGTGGACAATTCCGAGCATCTCTACCTCGCGGGTCGCGCGATGATCCCGACACACAACAGCACCGCGAGCATGGACTTCGCCCGCAACGCGGCCATCCGGGCCAACCAGGCGGCGGCGATCTTCTCGCTGGAAATGAGCAAGGTCGAGATCGTCATGCGACTGCTCTCGGCCGAGGCCCGCGTGCCGCTGCACGTCCTGCGGAGCGGGCAGCTCTCCGACGACGACTGGACCAAGCTGGCCCGCTGCATGGGCGAGATCAGCGAGGCGCCGCTCTTCGTCGACGACACCCCGAGCATGAACCTGATGGAGATCCGGGCCAAGGCCCGCCGGCTCAAGCAGCGGCACGACCTGAAGATGATCGTGGTCGACTATCTCCAGCTGATGACCTCGCCCAAGCGCACCGAGAGCCGCCAGCAGGAGGTCGCCGACCTCTCCCGTGGCCTCAAGCTGCTGGCCAAGGAGGTCGAGTGCCCGGTGATCGCGGTGAGTCAGCTGAACCGTGGCCCCGAGCAGCGTACGGACAAGCGCCCGCAGCTGTCCGATCTGCGGGAGTCCGGTTGCCTGACGGCGGAGACTCGACTCATCAGGGCCGACAACAACTCGGAGGTGACCCTCGGCGAACTTCTCGCATCAGGGGCAAGGGACGTTCCGGTGTGGGCTCTCGACGAGAGCCTGCGCTACACGCCGCGCACCATGACGCACGTCTTTTCCAGCGGCAACCGGGAGGTCTTCCGGGTGACGCTGTCGTCGGGTAAGCAGGTCGACGCGACGGCTAACCATCCCTTCCTCACGTTCGCCGGATGGGTACCACTCGGTGATCTTGAGCCGGGAACCCGTCTCGCCACACCCAGGCACCTGCCGCCTCCCCTCGCCATCCGGCCGTGGGCTGAGCCGGAGGTCGTGCTGCTGGCGCATCTGCTGGGCGACGGTTCCTTCGTGCGACGCCAGCCGATCCGCTACGCCAGTTGTGACGAGCAGAATCTGCAGGCTGTCTCCGAGGCCGCCAAGCATTTCGGCATCAACGCCATTCGTGACGAGTACGAAGCGGCACGAGTGACGACTCTTCGGCTGCCTGCTCCCTACCGGCTGGCTCGCGGGCGCCGCAACCCTATCGCCGAGTGGTTGGACAACCTGGGTCTGTTCGGGCTGAGGTCACACGAGAAGTTTGTTCCGCCGTCGGTGTTCAATATGCCGAAGGAGCAGATAACGCTCTTCATCAGACATCTGTGGGCAACAGACGGTTCGGTGTGTGTCAACAAGTCCGGTCGCGGGGGGCGTGTCTACTATTCGTCCACGAGCCGGCGGATGCTTGAGGACATCTCCCGTCTCCTGCTCAGGTACGGCATCACGGCCCGCCTGAAGGTCGTCCCGGTGGCAGGTCATCGGCCGCAGTACACGCTCGACATCTCGGGTCGCGACGACCAACTGCGCTTCGTTCGTGAGATCGGCGTGCATGGGGAGAGGTCGCGCGCCTGCGCGGAACTGCTGGCCTCGCTCGAGTCGATGCAGAGCAACACCAACGTCGACACCGTGCCCAGAGAGGTGTGGAGCAGGGTCCGGGAGATCCTCACTGAGCAGCGCAGGAGTCATCGTGAGTTCGCGGCGGCGATCGGCACCCAGTTTTGCGGCAGCGCGCTGTGGAAGCATGCCCCCAGCCGATCCCGGCTCGCGAAGGTAGCTTCGGTGCTCGATGCTGCCGACCTCGACCTGCATGCCACCAATGACATCTTCTGGGATGAGATCGTGTCGATCGAGTCTCTCGGTGAGCGGGATGTCTTCGACGCGACTGTGTTGGGTACGCACAATTTCATCGCCAACGGCGTGGCGGTCCACAACTCGATCGAGCAGGATGCCGACGTGGTGATCCTGCTGCACCGCGACGACTACTACGACAAGGAGTCGCCGCGCGCGGGCGAGGCGGACTTCATCATCGCCAAGCACCGGAACGGCCCGACCGACACGGTGACGGTGGCGGCACAGCTCCACCTGTCGCGGTTCGTGGACATGGCCATCGTCTGACGGCCGCTGCGGCGATGTCGGCGCGGGTCAGCCCAGCAGCGGGAACCAGCCGGCGACCTCGCCGAGTTCGAGGTTGTCCCGGTCGGTGAGCGGGATCCGCCCGGTTGCCTTGAGCAGGTACTCGTGGTCGTCCCAGCCGGCCGGGCGGACCGCGTCGTCGCTGAGCAGGCCGTCCATGGTGGCGACGGCGACGGCGACGGCGAGTTGCCCCGGCAGGGGCGCGTCGGGCAGGTCGGGCACCAGGTCCAGATGGTGCACGACCGCCTCGGTGGTCAGGGTGGCGAGCAGGTCCGGCACCCGCAGCACGTGGCCCTGGGTGGTGACGCAGCCGGCCGGGTCCGCGCGCCCGGCGGCGCGTACGGCGGCCGGGGCGGTGTCGGCCCAGAGCCGCACCACGCTGCTCGGGCGGTCGAAGGCGGCGGCGGAGCGGCGGGCCCACCAGGCGTGCCGCGCACCGTCCCCGCTGCCGGGGAACGAGCGCCAGTAGCTGACGTCGTCGACGTCGGGCGGGCCGTCGGCGGGGCTGGCCAGCGCGACCAGCGCCCGCTGGGCGTCGCAGAGCAGGTGGAACACCAGGTCCGCGACGACCCAGCCGCGGCACCGGGTGGGTCGTTGCAGGTCGGCGTCGTCGAGGTCGGCGACGACCCGGGTGATCCCGTCGTACGCCTGCGCCAGCGCGATGTGCTGCCCGATCGGCGTCATGGATCGCAGCGTCGCACGGCGGACCGGGTTCGGCACGGCGAGCGGGTCGATCACGGGCGGCGGCGCGGGCGCGGTCCGGGACACGGCGACCGGGCCGGCCTGCGCCGGCCCGGTCGGCGGGGTGCTCAGCCGAACATCTCGTCCAGGAAGCTCTTCTGCTTCTTGCGCTTGTAGTGGCCGTGGTAGCCGTGGTGCTGCTGCTGCTGCTGCCCGTGCCCGTACGCGGGGGCCGGCGGGTAGCCGTGGGCCGGCGGCGGCGGCGGGACGGCGCCGTAGCCCGGCTGGTGGGGGGCGGGTGCGGGCGGCGGGGGCGGCGGCGGGTAGCCGCCCTGCTGGGCCGGGTAGCCGCCCTGCTGGGCGGGCTGGGCCGGGGGCACCGCGCCCTGCTGGCGGTTCCAGTTGGCCTCCGCCTCGAACAGTTTCTCCAGTTCACCGCGGTCGAGGAAGATTCCCCGGCACTCCCCGCACTGGTCGATGACGACGCCGCTGCGCTCGTACTGGCGCATTTCTCCGTGGCACTTGGGACAGGTGAGGCTCATCACCCGACGGTACCCGGTCGGCTCACGCCGTCGCGGTCAGCGCCTGCGTCACCTCGTCGTCGGATACCTCGTGGAAGTCGTCGTAGTAGGCGCTCACCGCCATGAACTCCGGCGGGTGCTGCGCGCAGATCACCTGGTCGGCCTCGGCGGCGAGCATCTCGTACGCGTCCTGGGAGCCGACCGGCACGGCGACGACGACGCGGCGGGCGCCGAGGTGGCGGGCGACCTGGACGGCGGCGCGGGCGGTGGCGCCGGTCGCGAGCCCGTCGTCGACGATCACGGCGGTGCGCCCGGCCAGGTCCAGCGGTGGTCGGCCGGCCCGGTAGAGCCGTTCGCGCCGTTCCAGCTCGGCCTGCTCGCGGCGGTTGACCTCGGCGATGTCGTCGGGGCTGAGCCGGCTGGCCACCACGTCGTTGAGCACCTGCACCCCGCCCGGCCCGAGCGCGCCGAAGGCCACCTCGCGGGCGAACGGCATGCCGAGCTTGCGCACCACCAGTACGTCCAGCGGCGCGCCGAGGCGTTCGGCGACCACGCGGGCCACCGGTACGCCGCCGCGTACCAGGCCGAGCACGATGACGTCCGGTTCGCCGATCAGGGCGGTGAGCCGGTCCGCGAGCGTCCGACCCGCCTCTTCCCGGTCGCGGTAGGTGGTCATGTCCTCAGGTCTACGCCGTGTCGCGGCTCTCTGCCCGGCAGTTCGCGGAACCGGGTCGTGCAGGGCGGGCGCCCAGACCAGGAGGGCGAGCGGGTAGAGGAGGTAACCGAACCGGGTGGAGGGCATCAACAGGATCGCGGCGAGCAGCCCGTACCCGCAGATCAGCGCGGCGGCGACGGCGGTGCGGGGCGGGCGGCGGGCGAGCCGGACGGCGATGGCCAGCCCGGCCGCGACCAGCAGCGCGGCGGCGACCGCCCGGCCGGCCGGCAGCGCGGTGGCGATGAGGTGCCCGGGAAACGGCGACTGCGCGGGGCTCGTCACCAGGCCGTGGCCGAGCGGGAAGCGGAGCACGTTCTCGACGAGGGCGTCGGAGTCGACGAGCAGGACCGGGAGCAGGGCGGCGACCGGCAGCCCGACGGCCCCGGCACCGACCCGCAGGCCGGCCCGTCGGGTGGCCCCCCAGATGATCAGCACGAGGGCGACCGGCCAGGCGAAGAGCTTCAACGCCCCGGCCAGCCCGACGGCGATGCCGGCGCGGCCCGGCCGTCCGGCGGCGGCGAGGGCCAGCGCGAGCAGGCAGAGCGCGAGTACGGGCAGGTCGTCGCCGCCGGTGGCCAGGGTGAGCGCGCAGACCGGCAGCACGGTGGCGGCCTGCACCCCCCGCAGCGCGGCGCCGGTCCGGTCCGGGCCACCGGCCCCGGCCCGCCGGGTCAGCGTGCGGACGGCCAGGGCGAGGGCCAGCGCGGTGCCGACCGCGAACCAGACCCGGGCGTCGGTCCACCAGGCGTCCGCCGCCGCCCTGGGCAGCCCGAACAGCGCCATACCCGGCTGGTACGGGGTGTAACCGAGCAGTTGCTCGGCCGGCGGCAGGGCGGCGATCGCGTCGTGCCCGAGGTACGGCGTGCCGGTGTCGAGCAGCCGCCGCCCGGACTCCTCGACGACCAGCACCTCCTCCTGCGCCCGGTCGGTACGCCCACCGGCCCGCTCGACGCTCTGCGACACGAGCGGCAGCAGTGCGGTGTTGAGCCAGGCGAACCCGGTGACCGCCCAGCGCGCCGGCGGGCCGGTCAGCGGGGAGCCGGGGTCGCGCCGGCGCAGCAGGAGTTGACCGGCGGCGGCGAGGGCGGCGAGGAGGTAGCCGACGGCGGCGACGCCTCCCCAGGCCCGGTGCGGCGCCAGGGTGGAGGTGACGGCGGTGATCGCGGCGAACGCGGCCGACGCGGCGTAGAGGCCGAGGTCGAGGGCGAGACCGCCGGCGGCGGAGTCGAGGGCCCGCCAGCCGCGGCGGCGGGCGGTCGGGGCGGCGGTCACGCGCGCCAGTCTGGCAGACGGCGGGAGACCCGGCCGCCGCCCGTGCGCGTGATCCAATCGGGGCGTCGGGATCCGGGAGCGGCCGGCCGGGGACGCCACGGCCGGCGGTGTCCCGAGGCGGTCACTGCCGCCGGGGCGTCCTCAGGCGGGCAGGTGGCGGTCGGTGCGACCGCGTCCGCCCTGTCGGCGGCCTGGGGCGAGCCGGATCACCGCGCCGGCGTCGTGCAGCGGCGGGGCGAGGACACCGGGGCTGCCGCCGGAGCCGCGCCTGAGCGTCGCGAGCAGCGTGCCGGCGGGCATCGGCCGGGCGAAGAGGTGCCCCTGGCCGGCGGCGCAGCCCAGCTCCCAGAGCGCGCGGCGCTGCGGCTCGCTCTCCACCCCCTCGGCCACCACCGCGAGGTTCAGGCTGCGGCCCAGGTCGAGGGTGGAGCGGATGACGGCGGCGGCCTCGGCGGAACTCTCCATCGCCGTCACGAAGCTGCGGTCGATCTTCAGCTCGTGCACCGGGATCCGGGAGAGCAGCGACAGGGACGAGTAGCCGGTGCCGAAGTCGTCCAACGCCAACCGGACCCCCTCGTCCCGCAACCGGCTGAGCACCCGGTCGACCACGTCGAGCTGGCTGAGCGTCAGCGTCTCGGTCAGCTCCAGCACCAGCCGGTCGGGAGGCAGGTCGTGGGCCCGCAGCCGGGCCAGCACCGAGCCGGGGAATCGGGCGTCGAGGAGGCTGCGCGGTGACACGTTGACCGCCACCGGCACGTCGAAGCCGGCGTCGCGCCAGCCGCTCGCCGCGATCAGCGCCTGGTCGAGGATCGCCTCGGCGAAGGCCGGGAGGAGGCCCGAGCGCTCCACCGCCTCCAGGAAGCGCAGCGGGTCGATCATCCCGTGGGTCGGGTGGTGCCAGCGGGCCAGCGCCTCGGCGCCGGTCACCGCGCCGGTGCCCAGGTCGACGATGGGCTGGAAGTTGACCGTGAACTCGTGGTCGGCGACGGCGCGGGGCAGGTCGCCGCCGAGGGCCAGCCGGCCCAGGTCGGCGGTGTCCCGGGTCGGGGCGTATGTGGAGATCCGCTGCCCGGCCCGCTTGGCCTGGTACATCGCCACGTCCGCGCGGCGCAGCAGCTCCGCCACGCCTCCGGTGGCCGGGGCGGCGGCGATCCCGCCGCTCGCCTCGACGCTGATCCGCATGCCGTCGAGGTCGAACGGCTCGTGCAGCGCGGCGAGCAGGGTCTCGGCGCGGTGCGCGGCCACCGCCGGGGCCGGCAGGCCCCGCAGGAGCACGGCGAACTCGTCGCCGCCCAACCGGGCCACCAGGTCGCTGTCCTGTGCGGCGCTCCGCAGCCGGGCGGCGACCTGCACCAGGACCTGGTCCCCGGCGGCGTGCCCGAGGGTGTCGTTGACCTCCTTGAAGTGGTTGAGGTCGATCAGCACCAGCGCGGTCACCCCGTCGGCGTGCCTCGTGCTGAGCTGCTCGGTGCCCTGGTCGAGCAGGTGCCGCCGGTTGGCCAGCCCGGTCAGCGCGTCGTGCGTGGCGGCGTAGGCGTGCTCGTCGGCGACCCGGGCCAGCTCGGCGTACGCCTGCGCGTTGCGCACTGCCGTGCAGAGCGCCGAGGCGAAGGTACGCAGCGTGTACCGCTCCCGCTCGGAGAGCTGCACCGGCCCACGGAACCGCAGCCGCAGCACGCCCACGTCGACCGCCCGGTCGTGCCCCTCCAGCGCGGCCGGGACCACCGTGCCGGCCACGGTGGTCGGCTCGCCGGCGGGCCCGTCGTAGGTGATGGTGCCGGCGCCGCCGCGGACGGTGCGGCCGCCCTCGCGCAGCTCGATCTCGATCTCGTCGGCGGAGAAGAGCTCGGCGGCCTGGGTGACAGCGGTGGTGAGGACCTTGTCCAGGTCGACCACGTTGAGCGCGTCGGTGGTGCGCGCGAGCCGCTGCCACGCCTGCTGCTCGGTCCGACCCCGAACCCGGGAGGAGTGCAGGAGGTGAAGGCTGAGCACGAGCGGAGGCACGGTGAGGAGGAGGCGGCTGTCGATTCTGAGGATGAGGACCGTTCCGATGATGACCAGGAGACGGGCGAGTGCCCCCGCCAGCCGAAGACCCAGGTCCTCCCGGAACAGCGCGCCGAGCCGCGTCCCGGTGGCCATCGCGATGACCGGCAGGGTGATCAGCTCATCCACCACCACCGCCGCCACGTACGCGATCGCGAGGGGACCGACGACACCGGATGATCCGGCCTCACCCACCTGCCAGCCGGTGGCATTCAGGACGAGTCCCGCCGCCGTCGCCACGATCATGTTCTTGCCGACGCCGAACGCCGCTCTGAGCGGAACCACCCGCGTCAGGGCCGTGGCGATCGCGACGCCGACCCCGGTGGCCAGGACCACCATCGACATCGGTGCCACCGCTAGACCGATCATGACGGCCGTCTCGGTCCAGGCGATGTTGTGGTGGGTCGCCCGGATCCGGACCCGAACCGTCACCCTGAAGCCGACCGCAACCAGCGAGACGAGCGCCAACCAGAGCAGGGCCGCGTCTCTCGCGCCGAGGTGCGGAAGGTGGGCCGCGGAGACACTTCCGGCAACCGCGGCCAGAAAGACGACGAGACCGATTAGCGGCAGTAGCCGCCGATCGGTCCCAGTCTGTCGGTCTCGTGGAGCCACCCGTCGTCCTCATGTAGTCACCGGGCTGCGCTCCGCAAGGGTACTTCGATTGCTCTTCTCACAGAAGGTGGCTCAGGTCCATTCGTGCGACTTCATTGTGACCCCCAGCTGATAGCGGTAACTGCTTTCGTTGGGCCAGAGCCTAGGGGGGATTGCCGCTGGTTTGGAACGATAAATGTCCCTATGCGCAATATGAGCCAATACGACGATGGTTTGTCACGTTGCGTCCGCTGATCCTGACGGACCGCGCAGGCGATTTCGCAATGCACCCGTCCGGTCGCTCTCCGCTACGTCGCCGCGCACACATGAATAAGTCTGACAACCGCAGCGGGTCGAACCCATCAACGGTTCGGTCCGTGTGATGGACGCTTTCGGTCCTCGGATTCCAAACCTGACGGATCCACTGTCGCATCGGGCGACCGCCTCCCTTCTGCCGGCGGCTAGGCTGCACGCAGTGATCAGCTGAATACCCGCACGGTCAAGCAGAGGAACTGGGTGGAGATTCGCGTCCTCGGCGGTCTGGTGGTGCAACTTGCCTCAGGCACACTGCATCTGGGTACGCCGAAGCAGCGCACTGTTCTGGCCCTGCTGGCCACGCAGTCCCGGCAGCTCGTGACGGTCGAGCAGCTCGTCGATGAGCTGTGGCCGGAGAAGCCCCCGCCGTCCGCCGTACCGAACGTCCGCACCTATGCCGCCAACCTTCGCCGGACCTTCGAGGCGGACGAGGCGGGTCGCGGCATGCTGGTCCGGCAACGTGACGGCTACCGTCTCGACCTGGAACCGGATCGGGTGGACGTCAACCGCTTCACAGCCGAGTGCGGCGAAGCCCGAGACCTGCTGCGGGCGGGCGATCCGGGGAGAGCGGCGAATCTGTTCGTCCGGGCGGTGGCACGGTGGCGCGGACCCATGCTCGCCGGGGTATCGCTGGGACCGTTCCTGTCCGCCCGCGTCGCGGCCGCCACGGAGGAGCGGCTGCTCGCCACGGAACTGCTCGCCGAGGCGCAGATCCGGCTGCGGCAGCACGATCGGGCGGTGCCGCTGCTCCGAGAATTCCTGGGCGTTCACCCGCTCCGCGAGCCGGCACACCTTCTCCTGATGCGAGCGCTGTACCAGCGTGGTGATCACGCAGGGGCTGTCGCGGCCTACCATGCGGCGCGCGCAGTGCTGCTCGAGCAACTCGGCATCGAACCAGGGGCCGAACTTCAGCGACTGCACGACGCGATCCTCCGGAGAGACCCGGCAGGCGCACCCGAACCACCCTTCCCGATCACCGGGACGCAGCCTCCGGCCAGGACGCGGTCTCCGGTGCACCAGGACCGGCCGGTGGAACCCGGCAGCTGGCTACCGAGGGCCGTGCCGGACTTCGTCGGCCGGACGGAAACCATCGCCCGCCTGACGGCCGAGACCCGGCGGATCGAGGATCACGCGTCAGTCGTGCACGTCATCGACGGCATGGCCGGCAGCGGCAAGACGACCCTCGCGGTGCAACTCGCCCGCCGAGAGTTCCTCCGCTACCCGGACGCCCAGCTCTTCATCGATCTGCGTGGGCACGGTGACCGGCAGCCCGTGGAGGCGGCGGCGGCGCTGGCCACTCTCCTGCGCCAACTCGGAGTGCCCGGCGGGCGGATCCCGGCGGAACTCGAACGCCGGATCGAACTCTGGCGACGAGAACTGGCTGGTCGGCGCAGCGTCGTCGTCCTCGACAACGCCGCCAGTGCCGAGCAGGTCCTTCCGCTGCTCCCGGTGGTTCCGGGGACGGTCATGATCGTGACCTCCCGCCGGCGACTTCCCGGGCTGGACATCGGGCCACCGGAGTCGTTGCCGCTGATGACAACCGCGGAGGGGATCGCACTGCTGGCCTCGGCGGCCGGGGCGGAGCGGGTGGCGGCGGAGCCCGCCGCGGCCGCCGCGGTGGTGGACCGGTGCGGACACCTCCCACTGGCGATCAGGCTCGCCGGATCACGACTGGCTCACCGACCCGGTTGGCGGGTGGCGGACCTTGCCGACCTGCTGGCCGAGGGCGCCGGTGGCATCAGCCAACTCGCCCTGCGGGACCGCACGGTGGCTGGCGCATTCGCCACTTCCTATGAACCGCTGGACGAATCCACAAAACGGCTCTTCCGGCGACTGTCCATTCACCCCGGGGCCAATTTCAGTGTGCCAATGGTCGCGGCGCTGGGTCGACTTCCGCTGCCGGCGGCGGCTGCGGCATTGGACGAGTTGGTTGACGGACACCTGATCGAGGAGGTGAGCACCGGACAATACCGCATGCACGACCTGATCCGTCAGTATGCGACCGAGCTGTCATCGCGCAGCGATCCGCCCGCCGACCGGGATTCGTCCCGGGCGGAGCTGCTCGACTTCGTCCTCCATTCCTCACTCCTCGCCGCTGAAGTGCTGGAACCGGGCTTCATCCGTACGCACATGGCCGTCGGGGCACCCCGGCGACCGGATCTCGTCGAAGCGCTCGGCCCCCCGAAAATAGAGTGGCTCGAAAACGGACGGCCGGACCTCGTCGCCATGGTCGTCTGCGCCCGGGAGAACGGGCACCACGAGTACGCGTGGCGCCTGGCCAGGGTCCTGTGGCGGTTCTGCTACATCCGCGCGTACTTCGACGACATCATCCTCACCCACCGGCAGGGACTGGCTGCCGCGCTGGCTGTCGGCGACGAGGGCGGGACCGCCGTCATGAACAACTATCTCGCCTCCGCCTACGTGCGGACGGGCGACTACCGGGGTGCCCTGAAGCATCTGACCGCTGCTGTCGCGATCTGCGAGCGGCGGGGAGACCGGGCGAACCTCTTCAGGTACCGCGCGAACCTTGTCGTCGTGTACTGGCTCCGGGGTGACCTGCGGAAGGCGGTGGCGGTCGGCATGGAGTGCCTGCGGGACCCCAGGGGCTACGGCCCGGACGACGTTCCTGTCGGCCTGCCGAACCTGGGGCTGGCCCTGGCGACGCTCGGGCAGCACGAGGAGGCGTTGCGGATGCATCGCATGCACCTCTACTGGGCCCGCACGCACCACAACTACTTCCACATCCTCAACGCGTTGAGTCACATCGGCTCGGTCAAGGCCCGCATGGGTCGGTACCCCGAAGCCGTCCGGGCGTTGCGGGCGGCGTTGGCCCTACGGGACCGCACCGGCCATCGCTACGCCGAGCCTGAGGCTCAGAACGATCTCGGCATCGCACTGCGCGGCCTGGGGCGTACCGACGACGCCGTCCGTCAGCACGAACTGGCTCGGAAACTGGCCGTCGACATCGGCGAGCGGCATGTCGAGGCGGCCGCGCTCAACGACCTGGGACTGACTCTCGCCGCGTCGGGGGCACGCGAGCGGTCCGCACAGATGCACGAGACCGCACTCCGGCTGGCGACCAGGATCGCCCACCCGTACGAGCAGGGGCGGGCGCTGGCCGGGCTGGCCGAGTACCACGCGCCCACCGACCTCGCCGAGGCGCGACGGCACTGGGAGCGGGCGTTGGCGATCTTCCGCCGGATGGGCGTGCCGGAGCGGTTCGACGTGCAGCGTCGCCTCGCGGAGACGGCGGAGACCGTCCTCCGGGCGGCCGCAGGACCCCGGGAAGCCGGCTGAGCGGCGCTTATCGGGTTCTTATCGTCGCGCCCGTTAGCGTCCTGTCCGTTCGACGGACGGGGGAGGTTCTGCCTCGGGGCAGGACCGCGTCGTCGAGACGCTCGCCGTCAAGGTCCCCCCCAGCGACTTCGGCGGCGGGTAAGTGAGGAAGGAGCGGCGTGCGGTTACCCGACGGGTCGATTGCACCCCGACCCGGAAGGGGAGCCGGCGCCGCTCCTTCCGACTCGAGGGATCGCCGGAAGCCGACGGGCCGAGGACGGCGGTCGGGTCGTACCGGACGGATAGGCTCGCCACCGTGACCGATCCCGCGCAGCTCACCCACGTCGATCCGGCGGGCGCGGCCCGCATGGTCGACGTCTCCGCCAAGGCGGTCACCGGCCGCCTGGCCGTCGCCGCCGGCCGGCTCCGCACCACGCCCGAGGTGGTGGAGCTGCTGCGCCGCGACGGCCTGCCCAAGGGCGACGCGCTCGCGGTCGGCCGGCTCGCCGGCATCATGGGCGCGAAGCGCACCCCCGACCTGATCCCGCTCTGCCACCCCATCGCCCTGCACGGGGTCACGGTCGACCTGACGCTCACCGGCGACACCGTCGAGATCACCGCCACCGCGCGGACCGCGGACCGCACCGGGGTGGAGATGGAGGCGCTGACGGCCGTTGCGGTCGCCGGGCTGGCGCTGGTCGACATGGTCAAGGCCGTCGACCCGGCGGCGAGCGTCGACGCCGTGCGGGTGCTGCGCAAGGAAGGCGGCAAGACCGGCGAGTGGATCCGTCCGGAGGACCGGCCGTGATCCGGGCGCGGGTGGTGGTGGCCTCCAACCGGGCCTCCGCCGGGGTGTACGCCGACACCAGCGGCCCCCTGCTCGCCGCCGGTCTGCGCGACCTCGGCTGCGAGGTGGACGAGCCGGTCGTGGTGCCCGACGGCGAGCCGGTCGGCGAGGCGCTCCGGGCCGCCCTCACCGACGGGATCGACGTCGTGCTGACCAGCGGCGGCACGGGCATCAACCCGTCGGACCGCACCCCGGAGGTCACCCGGGCGCTGCTCGACCACGAGATCCCCGGCATCGCCGAGGCGATCCGGGCGCACAGCCGGGACAGGGTGCCCACCGCCGCCCTCTCCCGCGGGATCGCCGGCGTGGTCGGCCGGATGCTGGTCGTCAACCTGCCCGGCTCGACCGGCGGGGCGCGCGACGGGCTCGCCGTGCTCGGCCCGATCCTCACCCACGCCGTCGACCAGCTCCGCGGCGGCGACCACTGATCCGCCGGCGGCGTCGACGGTGACCACTGACACGGCGGCGGTCGGGCCACCCGATAGGCTCGGCGGGTGAGCACGGAAACCGCACCGGCCGCCGACCGGGTCGCCGCGCCCCCGCCGGCCGGCTGGGAAGAGGCGCGCTCCCGGGTGTACGCGGTCGGCCTGGCCGCCGCGCTCCCCGCCGTCAGCCGGCCGCTCGCCGACATCGACGGGCACACCCTCGCGGAGCCGTTGACCACCCGGACGGACCTGCCCGCCTTCCCCACCTCCAGCGTGGACGGCTGGGCGGTGCGCGGCGCCGGGCCGTGGCGGGTGGTCGGGCGGGTGCTGGCCGGCGGCACGCCGGAGCCGCTGGCCGAGGAGGGAACGACCGTCGAGATCGCCACCGGCGCGATGGTGCCGGAGGGCACCACCGCGGTGCTGCGCGTCGAGGAGTCCCGGCGTACCCCGGACGGTCTGGTCGAGGGCACGCCGCGGCCGGCGCCGGAGTGGCGCGAGCCCGGCGAGGAGGCGTACGCCGGGGAGGAGCTTCTTCCCGCCGGCACCCCCGTCGACCCGGCGCTGATCGGCCTGGCCGCCTCCTGCGGGCACGACAGCCTGCGGGTCCGCCGGCAGCCCCGCGCTGCGCTGCTGGTCTTCGGCGACGAGTTGCTGACCGCCGGCCCGCCCGGCGCGGGACGGGTCCGGGACGCGCTCGGGCCGGCGGTGCCGGCCTGGCTGCGCCGGTACGGCTGCGTGGTCCGTCCCTCCGACGTGGTGGGGCCGGTGGCGGACACGCTCCCCGCGCACGTGGCCGCCCTGCGCGCCGCGCTGAACAACGCCGACCTGGTCTGCACCACCGGTGGCACGATGCACGGCCCGGTCGACCACCTGCATCCGACGTTGGAGGCGCTGGGCGCCGACTACGTGGTCAACACGGTCGCCGTGCGGCCCGGTTTCCCGATGCTGCTGGCCCGGCTGGTATCCGCCGACGGGCGGGTCCGCTTCGTCGCCGGCCTGCCGGGCAACCCGCAGTCCGCCGTCGTCGCCCTGGTCTCGCTGGTCGCGCCGCTGCTGGCGGGCCTGGTCGGCCGCCCGATGCCGGTGCTGCCGCACGCCACGCTCGCCGAGCCGGTCCCGGGCCGGGGCGAACACACCCACCTGGCGCTGGTCCGACTCGACCGGGCCGCCGGGACCGCGCATCCGGTCCGGCACGTCGGCTCGGCGATGCTGCGGGGGCTGGCCGGCGCGGACGGGTTCGCGGTCATCCGCCCGGGCACCTCCGGTGAGCCGGGCGACCGCGTGCCGGTCGTGCCGCTGCCGCTGCTGCCCGGGGAGCGTGCGTCGTGACCGCGCCGGCGACGACGTTCGGCGAGGTGACCGACCGGGCGCTCGACCTGGCCGCGCACGAGGCGGCGGTCGCCGACCGCCGGGCCGGCGCCGTGGTGTCGTTCCAGGGCGTGGTCCGCGACCACGACCACGGCCGCGCGGTGACCAGCCTGGAGTACGAGGGCCACCCCAGCGCCGAGCGGGTGCTGCGGGAGGTCGCCGCCGAGGTGGCCGCCGACCCCGACGTGTACGCGGTGGCGGTGTCGCACCGGGTCGGCCCGCTCGCCATCGGCGACGTGGCCCTGGTCGCGGCGGTCAGCACCGCCCACCGGGCCGCCGCGTTCGCGGCCTGCGCCCGGCTGGTCGACGAGGTCAAGGCCCGGCTGCCGATCTGGAAGCGGCAGGTGTTCGCCGACGGCACCGAGGAGTGGGTGAACTGCCCCTGACCGACCCGGCGTGCCCTCGCCACCGGCGGACCGCCCGGGCCGCCGCCGATCAGCGGCGGGGATCTCTCCGGCCGCCGCCGGTCAGCGGCGGACGTTGACCGCCGTCGGACGGCCCAGCCGGTCGGCGTAGAAGGCCGGCTCGGCGCCCGGACGCCACGGCAGCGCGGCGACCAGCAGGATCAGCGCCAGCGCCAGGGAGTTCTCCATCAGGGCGCCGAAGAGGCCGTCCTGGTAGTGCGAGACCTCGGGGAGCTGGTGCTCGTACGGCCAGATCGGGGAGACCAGGAAGAGCAGGTAGAGCCCGACCGCCGCGACACCGTGCCGGAGCCCGGTCAGCGTCGGGTACCAGATCGGCGGGCGCAGCCCATTCACGCCCGGCAGCCCGCCGTAGGCGCCCTGGCCGGCCCGTTGGGCCAGCCCGCGGCTGGCGTCGCGGCGGCGTACCGCGGCGTCGGCCAGCACGATGATCGCCGGGATCACCCAGACCAGGTGGTGCGTCCAGGAGATCGGGCTGATCACGTTGGCGGTGAGGCCGACCAGGGTGAACGCGGTCAGCTCGTCACCGTCGGCGCGGGCGTTGGCGGCCCGGGACAATCCGAGCGCGAGCATCAGCACCGCGAACGACAGCCAGAGCAGGCCGGGCGTCTCGATCGAGTCGTAGAGCCGGGCCAGCAGCCCGGCCAGCGACTGGTTGGGCGTCATGTCGGCGGCGCCGACCCGCTCGGTCTGCCAGAGCACCCCGCCGAAGTAGGCCCGGGACTCGGTGCCGACGATGGCGAACGAGCCGAGGGTCACCGCGATCACCGTGCCGACGGCGGTCGTCGCCGCCCGCCACTGCCGGGTGATCATCAGGTAGACGATGAACAGGGCCGGGGTCAGCTTGACCGCGGTGGCCAGGCCGATGCCCACGCCGGCCCAGGCGCCGCCGTAGACGAACCGCAGCAGCGGACCGTCGGTGTCGGCGACGTGCGTGCCCCGCCGGGACCGCCAGCGCAGACCGATCAGGTCGGCCATGATCAACGCGAAGAGGAGCAGGTTCACCTGGCCGTAGCCGAGGGTCTCCCGGGCCGGCTCGATGGCGACCGCCAGCGGCGTCGCGATGGCCACGGTGAACCAGAGCGGCCAGCCCAGCCGGTCGACGATCGGGCGGAGCAGACCGGCCAGCACGACCGCCAGGGCGGCGATGCTGGCGAGCGCGTTCACCAGACCGGCCATCCCGATCGGCAGGTTGGCCATCGGAAGCATGACCAGACCGGCGAAGGGCGGGTACGTGAAACCCAGGGTGGTGCCGGGCGCGATGAACTCATAGAGCTCGTGGCCGCTCGCCCACCACACCACCGCGCCGTGGTAGATCTTCATGTCGAAGAAGTTGTACGGCCGCCCGAATGCGCCGATGGCAAGCCATGCGGCGTAGGCGACGGCGGCCACGATGCCGGTCCGTACGACTGTCCTACGATCGATCCCACGCGTTACGCGACGGACTGGGGCGAAGCGGTCCACCCTCCTACCGACGATCGCCGGCATGGCGTGGCCACCCCCGTACCAAGGTCGTCCTACCCGTCCAGGTCCTGCACGGAGCCTAGAACGGCGCCTCACGTCATTGCCTCCCGCGTTATGCGACCGTGTCCGATCCCACACATGTTTTTGACATTTCCACCGCGTTAACGCCTACCGGGTGGTTCAGGTGATTCGCGGCCTTGGCGTGGTGGGATCCGGCGGAGGGGAGGTATTGACGCAGGTCAGCCGGGGAGTCGTCGGGCCGTCGCAGCCGATCGTACGGCGATCCGCGCCTCCCGGCGGGCGGTACGGACGGCTCGCTGCACGGAACTTCGGGAGTGCCCGATCCGGTGACCGGTCCGCCACCGCAGGCTCGGCTTCCCCTCGGTGTCGGCGGCGGCGAGCAGCAGCCCGCCGAAGAGACCGAGGTTCTTCAGGAAGTGGACCTGGTTGTTGTTGCGCATCGTCGGGTCGTCGTTGCTCCAGAAGGGATGCCCGGCGATGGTCACCGGGACCAGCGTGCCGGCGAGGACCAGCGCCGCCGGCCGGGTGAGTTTCCCGGTGGCGAGCATCAGCCCGGCGCCGAGCTGCACCGCCGAATTGACCTTGATGAGGGTCAGGGTGTCGGTGGGGATGCGGGGGTCGGCCCGCTCCAGCAGCGGCGTCACCCGGTCCGTCACCGGCTTCGCGGCGGCGGCCAGCCGCTCCGGGTTCATCAGGTTGCGAGCCCCGCTGACCACGAAGATGCCGCTCAACATGACACGGGCGAGGGAACGTACGGGTTTCATGGCTCAGTCATACCCCTTCACCGGGTCAACTACCCCTGCAACCGCTGATCCCACAGGGGCCGACATGGACGTCACGCCACACCGATTCGAGCGACCGTCGCGGATGGACCCGTCCCGCCGGGTAACGTCCCCCGGGTGACGACGCTGCGGCTCCGACCCGAGGACCCGGCCGACACCGGCGCGGTCCGTCGGGTGCTGGCCGCCGCCTTCGCCCGTCCCGACGTGGCCACCCCACCCGAGGTGGGGCTGGTCGACGAGCTGCGCGACAGCGACGCCTGGCTGCCCAAGCTGGCCATGGTCGCCGAGTACGGCGGCGAGGTCGTCGGCTACGCCCTGTTCACCCGCGTCCGGGTCAAGTCCGACGCCGGCACCGCCCCGGCGCTGTCCCTGGGCCCGGTGGCGGTCGCACCGCACCGGCAGCGCATCGGTCTCGGCACGGCGGTGGTGCAGGCCGGCCTGGACGCGGCCACCGAGCTGGGGGAACGGCTGGTGGTGGTGCTCGGGGACCCGGCCTGGTACCGCCGGTTCGGGTTCAGCCGCGCCGACCGGATGGGCCTGACCAGCCCCTGGTCGGGGCTCGGCGAGCCCTGGCAGGCGCTGGTGCTCCCACCGACCACCAGCGGCGAGGCGCCCGCACCTCGGGGCGAGGTCGCCTTCCCGACTGCCTGGTCCCGCGTCTGACCACGATCGGGTGACCCCGGGCGCCCGCGACCGGCGCCGGTGGCCGCTCCGCTGGTGCGATCAGGCCGGCTGGGTGCGGAGGTAGCGGCCGAAGTGGGGGACGGTGAAGGCCACGGTGCCGCGCTCGCCGGAGTAGATCAGACCCTTCTTGATGAGCGCGTCCCGGGCGGGGGAGAGGCTGGCCGGCTTGCGGCCGAGGGCGCGGGCGATCTCCGCGGTGGGCACGGCGGCGTCCATGTCGTCCCGTCCGCCGCCGTCGGCCTCCCCCTCCACCAGGGAGAGCGTGGCCATCGCCCGCATGTACTCCCGCTCGGCCGGGGTGGCCCGCTCGAACCGGGAGCCGAAGAAGCCGACGGCCAGCTCCGCCTCGGCCTCCGGCGCGGCCACCCGGACGTCGGCGGCGGTGATCGGTGAGCGGGGCGCGTGGTCCCAGGTGGCCTTGCCGTACGCCTGGACGAAGTAGGGGTAGCCGCCGGACTTCTCGTAGAGCAGGTCGAGCGCCTTCTGCTCGTACTCGACATCCTCGCGCTCGGCCGGCGCGCAGAGCGCCTGGTCGGCGGCGATCCGGTCCAGCCGGTCGATGCGCTGGTAGCGGAAGAGCCGTTCGGAGTACGACTTGGCGGCGCTGAGCACGGCCGGCAGGTGGGGCAGCCCGGCGCCGACCACGATCAGCGGCGCGCCGAGCTGGGACAGCTCGTGGCAGGCGGCGCAGAGCGCGGAGACGTCCTCGGGGCCGAGGTCCTGCATCTCGTCGATGAAGATCGCGATGCCGGTGCCGACGTCCGCGGCGACCGCGGCGGCGTCGGTGAGCAGTTCGACCAGGTCGATCTCGATGTCACCGGAGTCGGCGCGGCCGCTGGCGGCGACGACGTCGATGCCGGGCTGCCAGCGGTCGCGCAGCTTCGGGGCGGTGCCGCCGCGACCGGTGGACGCGGAGCGCTGGGCGAACGCCTTGAGCACGCCGAGGAAGGCGTCGATCCGGTCGGGGGCGCGGTGTCGGGGGGCCAGTTCGCGGACCGCCATGTGCAGCGCGGCGGCGACCGGGCGGCGCAGCGACTGGTCCGGCCGGGCCTCGATCTTGCCGCTGCCCCAGAGGTGGTTGATGGCCTGCGACCGCAGGGTGTTGAGCAGCACGGTCTTGCCCACGCCGCGCAGCCCGGTGAGCATCAGGCTGCGCTCGGGCCGCCCGCGCGCGATGCGTTCCAGCACGACGTCGAAGACGTCCAGCTCCCGCCCCCGCCCGGCCAGCTCGGGCGGGCGCTGGCCGGCGCCCGGGGCGTACGGGTTGCGGACCGGATCCACGCATCGCACAGTATCGGGCTGTCTAGCTGCGGGGCTAGACATGCGTAGATGGGGCTACCGGCGTGTCGGCACCGTCGAGACAAAACTAGGGCTGTCTAGCATCCACGCTAGACAGCCCTAGTTTCGGCAATCAGTCCCGTTCCCTCAGGCAGAGCACGTAGTCCAGGACGTCGACCGAGTTGTCGTGCACGTAGTTCGCCGTCGCCTGTGGAGCCCGGGTTTTGCAGCGGTCGCCGTCCGTGGTGGCCGGGATCCGCAGCAGCACCTCGTAGGTCTTCGGGCCGCAGGGCACCTTGCGCAGCTCGGCGTCGTCGTCGGAGCCGTCGTTGACCACGCAGTCACCCTTGGCGAAGTCGTCGTCCTCCTCGCTCGGGCTCGGCTGCACGGTGTTCGGCGCTACGCCCGGCGTCCCCGTCGGCTCGGCCGGCGCGCTCGTGGCCGGGGCGGAGATCGTCGGTTCGTCGTCCTCGCCGGCCTGCCACACCGCCCAACCGGCGAGCGCGAGGCAGGGGCAGAGCAGGAGCAGCGCCACCAGACCGATGATCAGCGCGACCTTCCGGCCGGTCCGCTTCGCCGGCGGGGCGGGCGGCATTCCGTAGCCGCCCGGCACCGGCGGCGGGGCGCCCCACTGGCCGCCGGGCGTCGGCCCGGCCGGGGGGAACGGCCCGGCCGGCGGGTAGCCACCCTGCTCCGCCGGCGACTGTCCTCCGGGCGGGGGTGGATAACCGGACCCGGAGGTCGGTGGCGGGTAGCCGCCGGGCGGCGGATAGCCGGCCCCGGACGGCGGCTGCGGCGGCTGGCTCCACATCGGTGTGGTCGGCGGCTCCGGCTGCCCCCACTGGGGTGCGGTCGGCGGTTCCGCATCGCCGGGGCCGGGCTGCCCCCACCGGGGGGCCGTCGGCGGTTCCGCATCGCCGGGGCCGGGCTGCCCCCACTGGGGCAGGGTCGGATCGACGGGAGGCGGACCGCCCGGGGTGCCGGGCGGTCGCTGGTACGGGTCGTCCGGCTGCCCGGGTGGTCCGTAGGTTGTCATCTCTTCCCCAGGGGTGCGGTGGCTCAGCGCTGCTTCAGGCAGAGCACGAAGTCGAGGGTGTCCAGCTCGCTGTCGAAGAAGTACCAGTTGGTGTAGCCGTCGACCTTGGCGCACTTCGCCGCGGCGTCCTTCTCCCCACTGGTCGCCCCGTCGATCCGGCGCAGCACCTCGTACGACTTCGGGGCGCACTCGGTGATCAGCAGCTTGGGCTTGCCACCGGCCGGACCCTCGTTGCGCACGCACTGGCCGGCCTTGACGAACCGCGGGTCGGCGGAGGACTCGGGGGCCGGCCCGCTCGGCACCGGCGCCGGCTCGCTCGCCGGGGCACCGGTCCCGGCGGGCTCGCTCGGCGCGGCCGCGGGCGCCGGGTCGTCGTCCTGGCCGAGCAGGTAGAACACCGCCGCCCCGCCGCCGAGGACCAGCACCAGCACGGCCGCCAGCACCGCGATCATCGGCCCCCGGCGCCGCTTGCGCTGCGACGGCGGCGTGGGATCACCGGCGTACGCGACGGGTCCGGTGCCGCCGTCCCAGGAGGCGTACGGCTGCTCGGGCGCCCGGTACGGTCCGCCGCCGTAACCCGGTGTCGGCCCGCCCCGCTGGTACGGTCCGCCGCCGTACCCCGGTGTCGGCTGGCCCTGGTGGTACCCCCCGGAGGCGTACCCCGGCGCCGGGTCGCCCTGCCGGTACGGCGCCGCGCCGTAGCCTGATCCCTGCGGATACGGTGCGTTCGGGTCGTCCCACCCGCCCTGGCCGGGCGCCCCCGCCGGCGGGCCGTACGACTCGTCGGGCCGCTGCCCCCGCCACGGCTCCGGGTCCGCACCGCCCGGTGGTCCGTAGTTCGCCATGCACGCCCTCCTGCACGAGTGGTGAGAGGCCGGCCACCAACGAGAGACGCCGGTGCCCAGGCCACCGTAGCGTGGTCCACCGATGAGCTCACGTCCGCCAAGTGCGTCACTGCCCGCCGGCCCGACGACCGCCGCCGCCCCGGCCACCGCCCCGCCGGCCCTGGTCTGGACGGCGCTGCTGCTGGTCTACGTCCTTTGGGGTTCCACCTATCTCGGCATCCGGATCGCCGTGGAGTCCCTGCCGCCGCTCGGCTCGGCGGCCCTCCGGTTCGCCGCCGCCGGCCTCGTGCTCGCCGTCGTGCTGCGGCTGCGCCGCGGCCCGGGGGCGCTGCGGGTCGACCGGCGGCAGCTCGGCTCCGCCGCGCTCGTCGGGGTGCTGCTGCTGGCCGGCGGCAACGGGCTGGTGGTGCTCGCCGAGTCCGGCCCGGCCGGCGTCGCGGTGCCCTCCGGGATCGCCGCGCTGCTGGTGGCCACCGTCCCGCTGCTGGTGGTGGTGCTGCGTACCGCCACCGGCGACCGGCCCCGGTCCTGGACGCTGGGCGGGGTGAGCGTGGGCTTCGTCGGCCTGGTGCTGCTGGTGCTGCCCACCGGCGGCGCCGACGACGTGCCGATCGCCGGGGCGCTGACCGTGGTCGTGGCGGCCGCCAGCTGGTCGGTGGGCTCGTTCCTCTCCGGACGGATGCGGATGCCCACCGACCCGTTCGTGGCCACCGTCTACGAGATGTTCGCCGGCGCGACGATGCTCGCCGTCCTCGCGGTCGGCCGGGGCGAGCTGCGCGGCTTCGACCCGGGCGCGGTGACCGACCGGTCGTGGCTCGCACTCGCGTACCTGATGGTGGCCGGGTCACTGGTCGCCTTCACCGCGTACGTCTGGCTGCTGCACCACGCCCCGATCTCGCTGGTCTCGACGTACGCCTACGTCAACCCGGCGGTCGCGGTGGGGCTCGGCGCGCTGGTCGCCGCGGAGCCGGTCACCGCCCAGGTGCTGCTCGGCGGCGCGGTCATCGTGGCCGGGGTGGCGCTGGTGGTCAGCACCGAACGACCCCGACGGGCCGCGCGGGGGACCACGGCGGAGGCGTCGCGCCGGTAACGTCCGGCCGGTGTCCGTCGGGCCGCTGCTGACCGTCGCGCTGCTCGGCGCCGTGGCCGGCCTCGTCGCGCCCCGGGTCGCCCGTCGCTTCGCCGGGCCGGGGCGCCGGCCCGACGGC
>NZ_JAMOKF010000226.1 GCF_023656545.1 Micromonospora phytophila
CGGCCCCGCGCAGGCGGCGCCGCCGGGCGTCAACCGGGTGCGGCGATCCCGCCCCGCCGCCCGAGCGGCGCGACTAGCCTCAGAAAGGGCCGGGCGCGACGCCTGCGGAGGTGATGTCGGATGGCCGCAGCCACCGACGCGGCGGTGCTGGTCGGCGTCGGTTCCGAGCGCAACTTCCCGGTGGTCCGGGTGGCCGCGCAGGAAGCCGCCGCCCGCGACCGCCCACTGGTGCTTCTGCACTCCTTCAACTGGGCGGCGGCGCTGCAGGCCCCGTCCGTCGCCGGGCCGCGCGTCGACGCCGAGGCGCTGCTCTCCCACGCTACCGAGATCGCCCACGAGATCGAGCCGGCGCTGCCGGTCAGCGGTGAGATCGTCGAGGGCGACGCCGTCTCCGCCCTGATCCGCCGCTCGGAAACGGCGTTCCTGGTGACCATCGGCGACGGCGGGATGGCCGACTGCGGCGACTGCGTGCCGGCCGACGCGCCGGCGGTGCAACTGGCCGCCCGGGCGGGCTGCCCGGTGCTGGTGGCCCGTCGGGAGCCGCCGCCGCTGGGCCCGGTGCTGGTCGGGGTGGACGGATCCCCCAGCGCCGAACGCGCCCTGCGCTGGGCGTACGAGTGCGCCGCCGGACGACAGGCGCGGCTGATCGCCGTCCGGGTCGTCGAGCCGGGCGAGGAGAACGACGACCCGGACCTGCTCGCCGGAATCGTGGCGCGCTGCGGGCGCCGCCATCCCGAGGTGGCTGCGGAGTGCCACACGATCCGCGGCGATCCGGGCACCCTCCTGGTCGAGCAGTCCCGCTCGGCGCAGGTCGCGCTGGTCGCGGCCCGGGGCGACGAGCCGTGGCGGGGCATGCTGGGCGCGGTCAGCCAGGCGTTGCTCTACCACTCGCCGGCACCGGTGATCGTGGTGCGCGGGTTGGACGGGACACCCGTGAACGGGGCGTAACGCCCGCCGGGCGCGGGACCAACGGCCCTGATCCGCCCCGCCGATGGCGGCGAGGCTGAGCGGGCGAATCCGCGCTCCGAGGATGCAGGAACCCCCTACCCGCGAGAGGCTCAGCAGTATGGACACCGCTGTCGACCTGCACAGCCCACTGACCGAGGACGAGCTGCGCCGGCTGGACGCCTACTGGCGGGCGGCGAACTACCTCACCGTCGGGCAGATCTACCTGCTGGACAATCCGCTGCTGCGGGAGCCGCTCGCCCCCGAGCACGTCAAGCCGCGGTTGCTCGGTCACTGGGGCACCAGCCCCGGCCTGAACCTGCTCTACGCGCACCTCAACCGGGTCATCGTCGCCCGCGACATCTCCGCCATGTTCATCACCGGCCCCGGTCACGGCGGCCCGGCCCTGGTGGCCAACACCTGGCTGGAGGGCACCTACAGCGAGCTGTACCACGCGGTCGGCCGCGACGAGGCGGGCATGGCGAAGCTGTTCCGCCAGTTCTCCTTCCCCGGCGGCATCCCGAGCCACGTGGCCCCGGAGGTGCCGGGTTCGATCCACGAGGGCGGCGAGCTGGGGTACGCGCTGAGCCACGCCTACGGCGCGGCGTTCGACAACCCCGACCTGCTGGTCGCCTGCGTCATCGGTGACGGCGAGGCCGAGACCGGCCCGCTGGCCGGCAGCTGGCTCTCCAACGTCTTCCTCAACCCGGCCCGCGACGGCGCGGTGCTGCCGATCCTGCACCTCAACGGCTACAAGATCGCCAACCCGACGGTGCTGGACCGGATCCCCGGCGACGACCTGCTCGCCATGATGCGCGGCTTCGGCCACCAGCCGTACGTGGTCGCCGGTGACGACCCGGCGACGGTGCACCGGGAACTCGCCGCCACCCTCGACCGGGCCCTGGACGAGATCGCCGCCATCCAGCGGCGGGCCCGCTCCGGCGGCACCGTCGAACGCCCCCGCTGGCCGATGATCGTCCTGCGTACGCCGAAGGGCTGGACCGGGCCGGGCGAGGTCGACGGCAAGCAGGTCGAGGGCACCTACCGTGCCCACCAGGTGCCGGTCGACGAAGTGCGCAAGAACCCGGAGCACCTGGCCGAGCTGGAGCGCTGGCTGCGCAGCTACCGGCCGGAGGAACTCTTCGACGCCACCGGCGCCCCGGTCGCCGAGCTGGCCGCGCTGCCGCCGAAGGGCGACCGGCGGATGAGCGCCAACCCGGTCACCAACGGCGGCCTCGTGCTGCGCGACCTGGCCCTGCCGGACTTCCGGGACTACGCGGTCGACGTGCAGCGGCCCGGCGAGACCATGGCCGGCGCCACCGGCGCGCTGGGCCCCTGGATCCGCGACGTGATCACCGCCAACCCGCAGACGTTCCGCCTCTTCGGCCCGGACGAGGTCGCCTCGAACCGCCTCGGCGCGGCGTTCGAGGTCACCGACCGGGCGTGGGTGGCCGGCACGGTGCCCGGCGACGACCACCTCTCCCCGGACGGTCGGGTGATGGAGGTCCTCTCCGAGCACCTCTGCCAGGGTTGGCTGGAGGCCTACCTGCTCACCGGCCGGCACGGCATCTTCACCAGCTACGAGGCGTTCATCCACATCGTCGACTCGATGGTCAACCAGCACGCCAAGTGGCTGAAGGTGACCCGGGTCATCCCCTGGCGCCAGCCGGTGGCCTCGCTGAACTACCTGCTCTCCAGCCATGTGTGGCGGCAGGACCACAACGGCTTCTCGCACCAGGACCCGGGCTTCATCGACCACGTGATGAACAAGAAGGCCGAGGTCGTCCGGATCTACCTGCCACCGGACGCCAACACCCTGCTCTCCACGATGGACCACTGCCTGCGCAGCCGGCACTACATCAACGTGGTGGTGGCCGGTAAGCAGCCGGCGCCGAACTGGCTGTCGATGGAGGAGGCGATCCAGCACTGCCGGCGCGGCATCGGCATCTGGGACTGGGCCAGCACCGACGAGGGCGCCGAACCCGACGTGGTGCTCGCCTGCGCCGGCGACGTGCCGACGCTGGAGACCCTGGCCGCGGCGGACCTGCTGCACCAGCACCTGCCCGACCTGAAGGTGCGGGTGGTCAACGTGGTCGACCTGATGCGCCTCCAGCCGCCCTCGGAGCACCCGCACGGGCTGTCGGACAAGGAGTTCGACACCATCTTCACCCAGGACAGGCCGATCATCTTCGCGTACCACGGCTATCCGTGGCTGATCCACCGGCTGACCTACCGGCGCACCAACCACGACGACCTGCACGTGCGCGGGTACAAGGAGGAGGGCACCACCACCACCCCGTTCGACATGGTGATGCTCAACGACCTGGACCGGTTCCACCTGGTCATCGACGTGATCGACCGGGTGCCGGGGCTGGCCGCCCGGGCCGCGCACCTGCGCCAGGACATGGTCGACGCCCGCCAGTCCTGCCGCGACTACACCAGGCGGTACGGCGAGGACGACCCCCGGGTGAAGGAGTGGCGCTGGGTCCGGGAGACCGATCCGGGGCTGCGCGGTGGTGGGGCATGAGCGGCGACGAGATCCTGGTCGGCTACGACGGCTCCGCCGACGCCTCGATGGCGCTGGACTGGGCGCTGGACGAGGCGGGCCGCACCGGACGCCCGGTCCGCCTGGCGTACGTCTTCGAGTGGTTGACGGTGGCCGGCTGGATCGGCCCCGGCGTCGCGCCGGGCGTCTGGCCCGACGACACGGCCCGGCGCCAGGTCGAGGAGCTGGTCCGCAAGGCCGCGGCGGACGCCGCCGCCGCGCACCCGCAGCTGACCGTCTCCAGCGAGGTTTTCGACGGCCCGCCCGCGCTGGTGCTCCAGGAACGCTCGGCGCAGGCCGACCTGCTGGTGCTGGGCACCCGGGGCCACGGCGGATTCGGCGGGCTGCTGGCCGGCTCGACCACGGTGGCGGTCACCGCGCACGCGCACTGCCCGGTCGTGGTCGTGCGCGGCGAGGCGGCGGCCGGCGGGCGGGCGCGGCGTGTGGTGGTCGGCGTGGACGGCTCGGAGTGTTCCCTGCTGGCACTCGGTTTCGCAGTCGAGCGGGCCGCGTCGCGGGGGGTGCCGCTGCACGTCGTGCGGGCCTGGCACCGGCCCGCCGGGCAGCGGTCGCCGGCGGGCCCGGAGGCGCGGGAGGCGGTGGCGGCCGACCGGGCCGAGCTGGACGAGCCGCTAGCCCGGTGGGGCCGGGCGTTCCCCGACGTCGAGGTCACCGTGCAGGTGGCCGAGGGCACCCCGGCGGCCCTGCTGGTCGACGCCAGCCGCGACGCGTCCCTGGTGGTGGTCGGCACCCGGGGTCTGGGCGGCCTGCGCGGGATGCTGCTCGGCTCGGTCAGCCAGCAGCTCGTCCAGCACGCGCACTGCCCGGTCGCGGTGGTCCGGGAACGCTGAGCCGACCGACGCCGCCCCCACCCGCAGATCGTCCCAGGCCCCGGGGTGGGCCGCTTGACCACCGGGTCGAAGTGCCCGGTGGGATCGGGACCTGCGTCCCGTGCGACGGCCCGGGACATGTCGCAGGATGGAGCGGCAACCCCCGCCGGGGCACCGGCGGGCCGGGGCATGAGGAAAGAAAGGTCGTGACGATGAGCCACGAGAGCCCGGCTTCGGACCGCCCGCTGACCACCGCGCTCGCGCGGGCCGCCGCGACGGCCGGTCACGCCCCCTCGGTGCACAACTCGCAACCGTGGCGGTGGCGGGTGCTCCCCGACGCCCTGGAGCTGCGGGTGGTCCGCGACCCGCAGCTCGCCGCGACCGATCCGGAGGGGCGGCTGCTCGCGTACAGCTGCGGGGCCGCGCTGCACCACGCCCGGGTGGCGCTGACCGCCGAGGGCTGGACGGCCGTGGTGGAACGGATGCCCGACCCCGGCGACCCTGACCTGCTGGCCCGGCTGACCGGGCTGGCCCGGGCGGAGGCCGACCCGGACGCGCTGCACATGGTGCAGTGCATGCAGGTCCGGCACACCGACCGGCGTCCGGTCAGCGACGAGCCGATGCCCACCGCCGCCGTCGGGCAGATCACCGCGGCCGTCGCCGCCGAGGGCGCCCAGCTGCAGATCCTCGACCGCGACCAGGTGATGGAGCTCGCCGCCGCGGCCGGGCACGCCGCGACGGTCGAGGCGGAGGACCCGCAGCAGCGCGAGGAGCTGCAGTACTGGACCAGCCGGTCCGGCGGCACCGGACTGCCGCCGGAGGTGCTGCCCGAGCAGGCGCCGCAGACCACCGTGCCGGCCCGCGACTTCGGCCGCCCCGGCACCCTGCCCGTCGGTCCCGGGCACGACAAGGCCGCCGTGTACGCGCTGCTCTACGGCGACGAGGACGAGCGGGACAGCTGGCTGCGCGCCGGCGAGGCGCTCTCGGCGGCCTGGCTGACCGCCACCCGCCTCGGCGTCTCGGTGGTGCCGTTGAGCGGGGTGGTGGAGGTGCCGGGCACCCGGCAGACGCTACGCGGGCTGCTGGCCGGCCTCGGCTACCCGTACCTCGTGCTGCGCCTGGGGATCGCGGACCCGGCGCACGCTGGCCCGCCGCACACCCCCCGGCTGGCCGTGGCGCAGGTGGTGGACACCTCCGCGGTGCGCGGCGAGCAGCCCTAGCGGGGGTGTGCCGGCACGGCCACCGGGATTAGCATCGCCCGGTGGCCGACACAGCACCGAACCCCCGGCAGGAGCCCCACGCGACCCCCTCGCTCGGGCTGAGCCCGCTGTCCCGGGTCCGCCTCGACGAGCTGCTCCAGGAGATGCTGGACCGGGTCGGCGAGGTGGTCACCAGCCGGGAGCGGCTGCGGGCCCTGCTCGACGCCGTGGTCGGCATCGGCACCGACCTCGACCTGCGCAGCACGCTGCAACGAATCGTCGAGTCGGCCTGCGAGCTGGTGGGCGCCCGCTACGGCGCGCTCGGCGTGATCGGCCACGACCGGATGCTGCACGACTTCATCACCCACGGCATCGGCCCGGAGCTGCACGCGAAGATCGGTGACCTGCCGCACGGGCGGGGCGTGCTCGGCCTGCTCATCGACGACCCCCGCCCGGTGCGGATGCCGGACATCACCCAGCACCCGAAGTCCTACGGCTTCCCGGCGCACCACCCACCGATGCACAGCTTCCTCGGGGTGCCGGTGCGCATCCGCGACCAGGTCTTCGGCAACCTCTACCTGGCCGAGAAGCAGGGCGGCGCGCAGTTCACCGAGGACGACGAGGAAATCGTGGTCGCGCTGGCCGCGGCCGCCGGCGTGGCGATCGAGAACGCCCGCCTCTACGCGCTGGCCCACCGGAGGGAACGCTGGCTCGCCGCGACCGCCGAGATCACCTCGGTGCTGCTCGGCGAGGTGCGCCGCACCGACGCGTTGGCGCTGGTGGCGCGGCGGGCCCGGGAGGTCGCCGAGGCGGAACTGGCCCTGGTGCTGCTCTACGACCCCGACGACGACCAGTTCACCGTCGAGGTGGTCGACGGGGCGGGCGGCCAGGGCGGGGCGCTGGTCGGCACGGTCCTGCCGGCGGCCGAGACCAGCTTCGCCGCCGCCGTCACCGAGGGCCGCCACGACCAGGTGGACGACCTGGCCCACGCCGCGCCCTGGCCGGCACTGCTGCACACCGGGCCCGCGGTCATCTCCCCGCTGGCCACCGCCGAGACCCTGCACGGCGTGCTGGTGATCGCGCACCGGCCGGATCGGGCGGCCGTCGCCCACGACGACGACATGGCCCTGCTGGGCAGCTTCGCCGGGCAGGCCGCGCTGGCCATGGAAAGGGCCCGCGGCCAGGAGGAACGGGAGCTGCTGGTGGTCCTGGAGGACCGCGAGCGGATCGCCCGGGACCTGCACGACGTGGTCATCCAGCGGCTCTTCGCCACCGGCCTGCAGTTGCAGAGCGCCGCCCCGCTGACCGCCCGGCAGGAGGTCGCCAAGCGGATCAACGCGGCGGTCGACGACCTGGACGCCACCATCAAAGACATCCGCCGCACCATCTTCGAGCTGCGCACCCCGATGAGCGCGGCGCTGCGCACCGAGATCCGGGAGGCGGTCGAGGTGGCCGCCGAGTCGCTCGGTCACCGGCCCACCCTGGAACTGACCGGTCCCGTCGACAGCGCCGTCCCGGACGCCGTCCGCCCCGACCTCACGGCCGTGCTGCGCGAGGCCCTCTCCAACGCCGTACGGCACGCCCGGGCGCACCACGTGGCGGTCGCGGTACGCGTCGACGCCGGCCAGGTGTCGGTGACCGTCACCGACGACGGGGTGGGCTGCGACCCCGCCGCCGCCCGGGGCGGGCTGGTCAACCTGCGCGAACGCGCCGAACGCCACGGCGGTGCCTTCGAGGTACGCCCGGTCACCCCGCACGGCACCCAGCTTTACTGGTCCGTACCCCTGCACGACTGACGTCCGGCGCGGGGCCCGCGCCGGTCGACTCGTCGGCACCGTGGTGGGCGGGCCGGGGACAGGGCCCCCGGGTCAGTGGGGCTTGCCGAGGAGGCGGGTGGCCAGGACGGCGGCCTGGGTGCGGCGCTCCAGGCCCAGCTTGGCCAGCACGCTGGAGACGTAGTTCTTCACCGTCTTCTCGGCCAGGAACATCCTGCCGGCGATCTCCCGGTTGGTGAGGCCCTCGGCCACGTACTCCAGGATCCGCCGCTCCTGCTCGGTGAGGGACTTCAGCTCGCGGGGCTGCTCGACGCCGCTGCGGATGCGCTCCAGCACCCGGGCGGTGATCGCCGGGTCGAGCAGCGACTGCCCGGCCGCCACCCGACGGACCGCGTCGACAAGGTCGGTGCCGCGGATCTGCTTCAGCACGTAGCCCGCCGCGCCGGCCATGATCGCCGCGAAGAGCGCCTCGTCGTCCTCGTACGAGGTGAGGATCAGGCCCTTGATCGAGGAGTCCACCGCACGGACGTCCCGGCACACGTCGATGCCGTTGCCGTCGGGCAGCCGCGCGTCGAGGATCGCCACGTCCGGCTTCAGCGCGGGGATGCGGCGGCTCGCCTCCTGGGCCAGGCCGGACTCGCCGACCACCTCGATGTCACCGCTGCTCTGCAGCAGGTCGGCCAGGCCACGGCGGACGACCTCGTGGTCGTCGAGCAGGAACACGCGGATCATCCCTCTTTTCTACCCCCTGCCCACCGGGCCCCGCACGGGCCGAAGGTCCCGACCCGGCCGACCACGCCCGAGGCGCGAGGCTCCCGTCCAGCGGTCGGTCCGGCCCGGCGGGACGGGACGTCCGGCCCTGCCCGCGACCACCTGCGGTGACGCACCGTGGTGACGAAGCACCGGAGGGGCGGCACGGCCTGCCACGGAAGGAGCACCACCATGAACATCGGCTACACCGTCGAGCAGCTACGGGCCGCCGCGACCGACGCCGTACGCGCGCCGTCGCTGCACAACACCCAGCCGTGGCGGTTCCGCCTGCGCGACGGCGGCATCGAGGTGCTCATCGACCCGACCCGCCGGCTGCCAGCCACCGACCCGAGCGGCTGGGGCGCCCGGATCGCCTGCGGGGCGGCGCTGTTCAACCTCCGGCTCGCCCTGGCCATGGCCGGCACCCCGGCGACGGTCCGGCTACGCCCCCACCCGGCCGAGCCCGACGTGGTGGCCCGGCTCGTTCCGGACGTGCCGCGCCGCCCCACCCCCACCGAGCAGGCCCTGTACGCGGCCATCCCCCGCCGGTTCAGCAACCGCGCCCCGTTCTGGCCGGACCCGGTGCCCGCCGACGCCCGCTGGCGCCTCGGCGAGGCGGCCCGCGCCGAGCAGTGCTGGCTGGAGCTGCTGATCGGGGTGAGCGCGGTGAACGCGTTCGCCGAGATCGCCCGCAGCGCCCACCGGGTGCTGGAGCGCGACCCGGCCTACCGGGCGGAACGCACGGAGTGGGTCCGCTCCGAGCCCGCCCCGGACGGGGTGCCGGCGGCGGCCGGCGGCCCGCAGAGCGAACCGCAGGACCTGCTGCCGGCGCGGGGCTACGGCGGGCTGGACCGGGCCCCCGGGCGGGACTTCGAGCCGGAGCCGCTGGTGGCGGTGCTCGGCTCGACCGGCAACACCGCCGTCGACCAGGTCGTCGCCGGTCAGGCGTTGCAGCGGCTGCTGCTCACCGCCGTCGACTCGGGGCTGGCGGTGTCGATGCTCTCCCAGCCGATCGAGGTGCCGGGGGCGCGCGAGCAGCTCCGGTTGTCGCTGGGCCGGTTCGGCACGCCGCAGATGGTGATGCGGATCGGCTACGGCCAGCCCGGCTGGCCGA
>NZ_JAMOKF010000227.1 GCF_023656545.1 Micromonospora phytophila
CTGGGCGCCGCCGAGGGCGCGGACGCGACCGTGGACCGGGTCGAGGTGGTCGGCGAGGACGCCTACGCGTACCTCACCCTCGCCGGTGGGCCGCCGGTCGTCGCCCGGGTGCCGGCCGCCCGCCGGCCCGACCGGGGCGCAGGGGTACGCGTCGGCGTGAACTGGGCCGACGTGCACCTCTTCCACGCCGGCTCCGGCCGCCGGCACACCCCGTCATGACGGCCGACACCCGCTCGCGCCGGCAATTGGCGCTGATGCTGGCGCCGTACCTGGTGGGCCTGGTCGGGCTGGTCCTGCTGCCTGCCGTGATCACCCTGGCGCTGGCCTTCACCGAGTACGACCTGCTGCGCCCGCCGACCTGGGTGGGGCTGGACAACTTCACCGCGCTCCTCGACGATCCGATCTTCCGGGTGTCGCTGACCAACTCGCTGGTCTTCGCGCTGGTGGCCGTACCCCTGCGGGTGCTCTTCGCGCTGGGCCTGGCGCTGCTGCTGCACCGCCGGGCGCTGGGGGTCGGCAGCGCCCGCACTGCGGCGCTGCTGCCCACCGCGGTGCCCGAGATCGCCTACGGGCTGCTCTGGCTCTGGCTGCTCAACCCGCTCTACGGCCCGATCAACCAGTTGCTACGCAC
Source organism: Micromonospora phytophila (assembly GCF_023656545.1). Taxonomy (GTDB): domain Bacteria; phylum Actinomycetota; class Actinomycetes; order Mycobacteriales; family Micromonosporaceae; genus Micromonospora; species Micromonospora phytophila. The sequence continues at coordinate 632 of NZ_JAMOKF010000227.1, forward strand.
CGGCGGGGAGAACGGGCTGACCGCGCTGGGCCGCACCCCGCCGCAGTGGCTCACCGACCCGACCGACGCCCGGGCGGCGATCATCTTGATGAGCCTGTTCACCATCGGGGAGACGTTCGTGGTGCTGCTGGCCGCCCGCCGGGCGCTGCCCCGCGACGTCTACGAGATGGCCGCGATCGAGGACGCCACCGGCTGGGACGTGTTCCGCCGGGTGACGTTGCCGCTGATGGCGCCGGTGCTGGGGCTGCTGATGGTGCGCGACGCCATCCAGAGCCTGCACTTCTCCTTCGTGCCGGCGTTCGTGGTGACCGACGGCGGCCCACCCCCGTACGCCACCACGTACCTGTCGCTCTTCGTCTATCGCACCGGGTTCGAGTACCTGCGCTACGGCTACGCCGCGGCGGCGACCCTGGTGATGATCCTGCTGACCGTGGCGGCGGTGGTCGTGCAGTGGCGGCTCATCCGCCGCTACCGGGCCTTCTACCGACTCTGAGGAACCGGCCGGGCGGCCGGCGCGTCCGAGGCTGACGGAGGTGTCGTGACATGCGGAGAGCGATGGCGCCGTCCCCACCCGACGGCGGCGAGCTGCCCGGCCCGCTGCCGTGGGGTGGGCGCACCCTGACCGGCACGGTGGAGCGGGTGGGGGAGTGCACGATGCTGCTGGTCGGGGCGCGGCGCTGGGCGCTCGCCGGGTCCGCCGCCCAGGCCCTGAGCCCCGGCGCCCGGGTCACCGTGCACGGCAACCTCACCACCCGGCCGGCGGCGTGCGGCGACCTCGAACTGGCCCAGACGGTCGCCGTGCGCCGGGTCGAACCGGCCTGACGCGCGATCGGCCCGGTCGGGCAGGTGTAGTCGGGTGCCGGGCGGGTAGCCGCCGGGAATGGACCTGGTCGAGGAGTCGCCGTACCGGTTCCGCATCGACCGGCACGACCCGATGCGGGTACCGGGGGTGGTCTTCGCGTCCCGGTCGCTGCTGCCGGACGCCGGGGCGGACAAGTCCCTGGATCAGGTGGCGAACGTGGCCACCCTGCCCGGCATCGTCGGCGCCTCGTACGCCATGCCCGACGTGCACTGGGGGTACGGCTTCCCGATCGGCGGCGTCGCCGCCACCGACGTCGAGCACGGTGGGGTGGTCTCTCCGGGCGGGGTGGGCTTCGACATCTCGTGCGGCGTGCGGCTGCTCGCCGGCGACCTCGACCGCGACGAGCTTCGGCCCCGGCTGGAGGCCCTGATGGACGGCCTCGGCACGGACACCCCGCGCGGGATGGGCAAGGGCGCGGTCTGGCACCTGTCGAAGCGCACGGAGCTCGACGCGGTGATGCGCGGCGGTTCCCGGTACGCGGTGGAGCGGGGCTTCGGCGTCGAGCGGGACCTGGAACGCTGCGAGGACTACGGCGCCGTCGACGACGCCGATCCGGCCCAGGTCAGCGAGCGCGCCGTCGAGCGCGGAGCACGCCAGGTCGGCAGCCTCGGCTCCGGCAACCACTTCCTCGAGGTGCAGGCCGTCGAGGAGGTCTACGACGACACCGTCGCCGCCGCCTTCGGGCTGCGCCCCGGCCAGGTCTGCGTGATGATCCACTCCGGGTCGCGGGGGTTCGGCCACCAGATCTGCACCGACCACGTGCGGCACATGGAGAAGGTGATGGGCCGCTACGGCATCGCGGTGCCCGACCGGCAACTGGCCTGCGCCCCGGTCTCCTCCCACGAGGGCCGCGCCTACCTCGGCGCGATGGCCGCCGCGGCGAACTACGCCCGGGCGAACCGGCAACTGCTGGCCCACGCCGCCCGGGGGGTCTTCAAGCGGGAAACCGGCCACCACCTCGACCTGGTCTACGACATCTCCCACAACCTCGCCAAGATCGAGTCGCACGATGTCGACGGGGAACAGCGCCGCCTCTGCGTGCACCGCAAGGGCGCCACCCGGGCCCTGCCACCCGGCCACGAGGACCTGCCGGCGGAGCTGCGCGAGGTGGGGCAACCGGTGCTGATCCCCGGCTCGATGGGCACCGGCTCGTACGTGCTCACCGGCGTGCCGGGCGCGCCCGCCTTCGCCTCCACCTGCCACGGCGCGGGGCGGGTGCAGAGCCGCAAGCAGGCCGTGAAGGCCGAGCGGGGCCAGGATCCGCGCGGCCAACTGGAGGCCCAGGACATCGCGGTGCGCGGCGCGTCCCGGCGGGGCCTGGCCGAGGAGATGCCGGCGGCGTACAAGGACATCTCCGCGGTGATCGAGGCCGCCGAGGGGGCCGGGCTGTGCCGCAAGGTGGCCCGGCTGGTACCCCTGGGCGTGGTGAAGGGCTGACCCACCCCTCACACGTCGAGCGTCACCGCACAGGACCAGCCCCCACCGTCGCGGCCGAAGCGCAGCTCGTGCAGGGAGACCGCCTTCGGCACCGCGCCGATCAGCTCCACCGCGTCGGTGTCCGTCGTGCGCCAGCGCACCACCAGGCCACCGGCGCCGTCGTCGGCCACCTCGGTGGTCAGCGGCAGCTCATCCGCCGTCTCCATCCGGAAAATCACTTCATCGAGGACGCCGACCAGCAGGTCCTCGTCGTCGCCGGCCGGGGCGCGGAACTCCCGCTCGGCGCCCGGCCGGGCCCCGGTGGCATCGGTGAACGAGTCGACCATGGCGGTGACCGCCTCAGCCACGCACGCCTCCCGGGTCGGCGCCCACGCCTCGATCCGTACATCGGCGGTGTGCGGCACGCGCCGGTGCCCCCGCTCCGGTCCTCGCTCCATGCCCCGATCATCCGCCACCCGGCGACCCGCAGGGGGCGATGTCGGCGGCGATCACCGCACGCCGAGCCGGGCGATCGGCTCGACGAGTTCGCGCTCCTCGTAGGCGAGGTGGGACAGCAGCGTGTCGCTGAGCAGGTCGACCGCCGCGCGGAGGCCGGCCATCCCGTCCGGGCCGGCGACGAAGGCGACGAGCGCCCGGTCGACGCCCTCCAGGACGTCGTGGATGGCGTGGTGCTCCTGCTCCAGCCGCTCCAGCACCGGCGCGAGGCGGGCGTCGCCGTGCCGCAGGTGCGGGAACAGCCCCCGGTCCTCCAGGGTGTGGTGGGTGGTGACCACCCGGCAGTACGACTCGCAGTAGGTGCCGAGGGTCCACTTGTTCTGGCGCATCGTCATCGTGTTGATGTGGGAGCGGGCCGCGCCCGCGTCGATCAGCCCGGCGGCGACCTGTTCCACGAGGTTGTGGATCTGGGCGAGTTCCGCCCGCAGCCCGTCGTGCACGTCGACGAGGTGCTGGGCGCCGGCCTGGTCGTGGGCGGTGTATGTGCGCTGCGGGTCGGGCGCGGGCCCGCTGGGGCGGGCGGACTCGTCCCAGACCCGCGTGTCGCTGCGGCGGGTGCCGTTGTCGGGGGTGGGGACGACGGAGAAGGAGCCCGCCGCGACGGCCGGGCGCCGGTGGCCCTCCGGCCGCCCGGCCTCCGCCGTCGCCTCCGTCGTCCCCTCGGTTGGCGAGGCGGCGGGCGACCGCTCGGCGGCCACGTACTCGCGGACGGCCGGCGCCACCTCGGCGGCGAACCGCCGCAGGTCCTCGGGGTCGTCGCTGCCCAGGATGAAGGTGCTGATGCCGTCGGTCAGGGCGAGGTCAGCCAGTTCCTCGGCCCACTGCTCGGCCGGGCCGTGCAACGGGCCACGGCCCGTCGGGGTGAACCGACCGGTGATGTTGAGCAACCGGCGCACGTCGGCGGGGGAGCGGCCGGCCTGCTGGGCGGCGTCGTCGATGATCGCGTTGCCCTTGGCGAGGTCGCCGGGTTGCAGGTAGCCCAGCGAGGGCAACCACCCGTCGGCCCGGCGCCCGGTCAGGGCGAGCATGCGCGGCTTGTAGGCGCCCAGCCAGATGCCGACGTCGTGGGCGGGCGCCGGGCCGCGCTTGGCGCCGAGCACCCGGTGGAACTCCCCGTCGACCCGGACTCCGCCGCGGGTGTCGACGTCCCAGATCTGCCGGATGACGTCGACGGCCTCCGCCAGCGCCCGCACCCCTTCCCCCGGGGAGAGGCGGCGTCCGCCCATCGCCTCGATGGCCTCCCAGAAGGCACCGGCGCCCAGGCCGAGTTCCGCCCGGCCGCCGCTGAGCAGGTCGAGGCTCGCCACGCTGCGGGCCAGGACGGCCGGTGGCCGCAGCGGCAGGTTCGTGACGTTCGCGGCCAGGTGCACGCTGCTGGTGCGGGCCGCGACGAAGCTCAGCAACGTCCACGTGTCCAGGAACGCCGGCTGGTAGGGATGGTCCTGGAAGGTGACCAGGTCGAAGCCGAGCTGTTCGGCCAGCACGGCCAGGCCCACCGCCTGCGCGGGGTCGGCGTTGGTGGGCGTCAGGAACGAGCCGAAGGTCAACCGGTGGCCGTAGTCGCTCATGTCTCGCATCCTTCCGTCCCGCGGCCCGCGACGGGCCGCCTCACCGCCGACGCGGCCGGCTGGCGTGGTGACGGCCCGCCGCCGGGCCGACCGTAGCGCTGAGTCGGGCGGGCCGGGCGGGCCGGGCGGGAGGTCCCCGACCGGTGGCTCCGGGTCATCCCGGAGCGACCCCGGAAACCGGCCGTGACCGCTGGTCGACGGGCGAATAGGCAGAGAGGCTACAGGTACCGACTCTGCTGGAGGTACCTCCGTGACCGCCCCACGACGAACCCTCGTCCGCGTACTCGTCGGCGTGCTCGCTGTCGTGCTGGTGCTCTGCTGCGGCGGCGTGGCCGCCGGCGGCTGGGCGCTGGCCCGCGGCGGCACCGACACCGTCGGCGAGGTCGACTTCGTCCGCCCGCTCGCCATACCACCGCTGGCCGCCTCGCGGGTGGACGAGCGCGGCCGGCGGGTCTTCGACCTGCTCGCCCGCGACGGCCGCCGCGACTTCCGGGGTGACGGACGGCTGACCCGGACGGCCGGTTTCGACGGCGACTTCCTCGGCCCGACCCTGCGGGCGCGGCGGGGCGAGCAGGTGGTGGTGAACGTGGTCAACCGGCTCGCCGAGGAGACCAGCGTGCACTGGCACGGCATGCACCTGCCCGCCCGGATGGACGGCGGCCCGCACCAGACGATCCGCCCCGGCGCGACCTGGTCACCCACCTGGACGGTGAACCAGCCGGCCGCCACCCTCTGGTACCACCCGCACCCGCACGGGGAGACCGAGGAGCAGGTGCTCCGGGGCCTCGCCGGCCTGTTCCTCGTCGACGACGACCGGGAGGCCGCCCTGCCGCTGCCCCGCCGCTACGGCGTCGACGACATCCCGGTGATCGTGCAGGACCGGAACTTCTCCCGCAGCGGCGAGTTCACCAGGACCCGCAACATGATCTCCAGCATCGGGGTGCTCGGCGACACCCTGCTGGTCAACGGCACCGTCGGGCCCTACCTGGACGTGACCACCGAACGCGTCCGGCTGCGGCTGGTCAACGCCTCCACCGCGCGGCTCTACGACTTCGGTTTCGCCGACAACCGGCGCTTCGACCTGATCGGCAGCGACGGCGGCCTGCTGCCGCGCACCGCCCGGACGGACCGGGTGCAGCTGTCCCCGGGCGAGCGCGCCGAGATCGTGGTGACCGTCCGGCCGGGGGAGCGGGCCGCCCTGCGCAGCACCGGCCCCGACCTGGGCGCCGGCGCACTCGCCGACCGGTTCGCCGGCGGCCGGGACCGCTTCGACGTGTTGCAACTGCGCGCCGCCGACACCCTCGCCCCGTCACCGGCCGTGCCGGACACGCTGGTGCCGCTGGACCGCTTCGATCCGGCCTCGGCCGCGACCACCCGCCGGCTGGAGTTCACCGGGCGCGGCATCAACGGCCGGTCGATGCAGATGGACCGGATCGACTTCGCCGCCACGAAGGACACCACCGAGGTCTGGGAGGTGGTCAACACCGACGGCACCCCGCACAACTTCCACGTCCACGACGTGCAGTTCCAGGTGCTCTCCGTCGGCGGGGAGTCGCCGCCGCCCGCGCTGACCGGCTGGAAGGACACCGTCTACCTCGCGCCGGAGCGTCCGGTGCGGATCGCCCTGCGCTTCACCGACCACAGCGACCCGGACGTGCCGTACATGTACCACTGCCACCTGCTCTGGCACGAGGACTCCGGGATGATGGGCCAGTTCGTGGTGGTCGAACCGGGCCAGTCACCCGGCCGGCCGCCCGCGCGCGCCGGGCACGGCGGACACGACTGACCGGGCCCGCCGCGGCGGCCTGTGGAGCTGCCCCGTCGGTGCGTCCACCGGGCCGCCCACGACATCGCTCCCGGGCGCCTGTTCAGGGGCATCGGCCGGCCCACGCCAGGCGTACGGTCGGCCGATGCGGATCACCAAGTTCACCCACTCCTGCGTCCGGCTGGAGCACGGCGGCGGCGTGCTGGTCCTCGACCCGGGGACGTGGAGCGAGCCGCGGGCCCTGGCCGGCGCCGACGCCGTGCTGATCACCCACGAGCACGCCGACCACGTCGACGTGCTGCGCCTGGCCGGGCTGGGCGTGCCGGTCTTCGCCCCGCGGGGCGCCGTGCTGCCCGGCCGGGTTCCGCTGCCGTTCACGCCGGTCCGCGCCGGGCAGCGGTTCACCGCCGCCGGCTTCGAGGTGACCGCCGTCGGGGGCCGGCACGCCACCATCCACGGCGGCCAGCCCGACTGCGCCAACCTCGGCTACGTCGTCGGGGACGCCGTCTACCACCCGGGGGACTCACTGCACCCGCCCGCGACGCCGGTGGAGACGCTGCTGGTCCCGGCGCAGGCGTCCTGGCTGAAGCTGACCGAGGCGATCGACTTCGCCCGCGCCGTCGGCGCCGCCCGGGTCTTCCCGATCCACGACGCCCAGCTCAACGAGCGCGGCCTGGCCAGCGCGAACGGCTGGTTCGGCGAGACCGTCGACGGCTACCGGTACCTCGCGCCGGGCGAGTCCACCTGACGCTGGTGGCAACCCGCCGGTCGAGGTGTCACCGGAACGTCCCCGGGTTGGTCGTCACAGTGAAACGGCCGACAGGAGGAGACAATGTGGAGCAGGATCAGATCCGCGAGGTGTACGCCGCATCGGCGCCGCGCCTGGTGTCACAACTGTTCGCGATGACCGGCGACTACGCCGAGGCGCAGGACGTCGTCCAGGAGGCCTTCGTCCGGGCGCTGGCCCGGCCGGGCCGGTTCCGGCAGGTGGAGAACCCGGAGGCGTGGCTGCGGACGGTGGCGCTGAACACCGCCCGGTCGCGCTACCGCCGCCGCGCCCTCTTCACCCGGCTGGCCCGCTCCGGCCGGCTCGACCCGGCCGACCAGCACGTCACCGGTCTCTCACCCGACCACGTGGCCCTGGTCGCCGCGCTCCAACGACTTTCCCGCACGGCCCGCGAGACCGTGGTCCTGCACCACATCGCGGACCTGTCGGTCAGCCAGGTCGCCGAGACCCTCGGCTGTTCCGTCGAGGCGGTCAAGACCCGCCTCGTACGGGCCCGCCGGGCACTCGCCGGCCATCTCGACGACCGCGTCCCGGCCGCCGCCCACCCGAGCTTCCTGAACGAACGGGGGACCCGTCATGCCTGACCCGGATTTCACCGGCCTCGACCGGGCCGCGCAGGCCGCCTTCAAGCCGCACTTCGCCGAGGTGCAGCGCCGGGCGGTACGCCGCCGCCGGCGGGTCGGGGTCGCGACGGGCTCGCTGACGGCGCTGGCGCTGATCGGTGGCACCGGCGTGGCGGCCGCCGCGCTGTCGACCGGCGGCGGCCGGGTGGAGGTGCCCGGCTTCGGCGCGGACCGGACCCCGAGCTTCCTGCCGTCCCCGCTGCCCAGCGCCACCGCCGCGCCCGGTCCGGGCGCGCAGGTGCGGACCGGTCGGATCGTCGCGGCCGACCTGGACCACCTCTACCTGCGGTGGAACGACTGCCGCGAGGGCCGGTGCACGGTGCTGGTGGCCGGCACGGCCGATCGCGGGAAGACCTGGCGCAGCACGGCCCTGCCGCTGCCGCCGGACGCACTGGTGGCCCTCGCCGCCGTGGGCCGGCGCACTCTGGTCGCGTCGTACCAGGCCGACACGGGCGCCGCGAGCAGGCAGGGGTGGCTGGGCAGCACGGACGGCGGCGACACCTGGCGGGAGGTGACGCCGACCCGGTCCGCCACGGTGCCGGACGGCTGGCGGGTGCTCAACGCGGCCTTCGGGCCCCACCTGGATCCGCTGGTCGCCGCCGACCCGGTCACCGGCGACGTCGTCGAGGTGACCACGCGTACGCGGCTGGAGCTGGCGACGGTGGACAGGGACGTGCCGGCCGGGGTCGGGATCTGGGGCAGCGGCTACACGAGCGTGGACACCGCCGACGACGGCCGGCTCACCGGCCGGGGCAGCGCGGTCACGGTGAGCCGCGACGGGGGGCGCACCTGGGACAGGCACGTCTTCGCGGGCCCGCTCACCGCCGGTGACGACGTGGCGGTGGACGTCGCGATGACCCGGGACGGCCGGACGGTCTACGCCGTCGGCAGGATCGACGGGGCGCTGGTGATCCACCGCAGCGGAGACGGCGGCCGGACGTGGCAGCGCACCGCCGGCACCGCCGCCGTCGGCGGG
>NZ_JAMOKF010000228.1 GCF_023656545.1 Micromonospora phytophila
CGTACGTCATCGGGGGCCGGCTCGCCCGACGCGCCGGGCGGGCTCGCGACGCCGGCGCCCGACGGCGGTTCGCCGTCTCCGGATGAGGTGGCGGGGATTTCCGCCGCGGCGTCACCCGGCGCCGGGGAGTGCGGACCCCCGGTCCGGGCCCCGTCACTCGTTCCGGGCGCGGATCCGTGGTCGACCGGCTGCGCCGGAACCTCTTGCTCGGCCATGCTCGCCCTCCGCGCCCCACTCGCGCCCGGACCCGTCACATCGGACCGAACGTGCCTGAATGTCACCGTGCCACATTCCACCCCCGCGGCACAGCCGGAGTGCGTTCCGGGCCGGTACGGGTTCCGGCGCGCGCCGGTCCCGGGCGTGGCCCGGGTCGGTACGCGGGGTCAGCTGACCGTGGTCGCCGAGGCGGTCGCCGAGGTGCTGCCCTCCGGGACCGCGCTGCTCGCCGCCGTGGTCGGCGTGCTGCCGCCGGTCGTGGCGCTCGGCGTCGACACCTGCGACCGGCTCACCGACGGCGACGGCGACGTCGGCGTGGGCGAGGTCGGGATGGGCGACGGGGAGACCGACCCGGTGGGCGTGGCCGACGGTGAGGTCGACCCCGTGGGCGTCGGCGAGGGCGAGGTGGTCGGGGTGGCCGACGGCGAGGTGGGCTTCGGGGTCGGCTTGGTGGTGGCCGTCGGCTTCGGTGCGGGCGTGGTCGGCTTCGGGGTCGGCGCGGGCGTGGTCGGCGCGGGCACCGCCCCGACCACCCGGGTGGCGGCGTAGAGGCGGGACCAGCGCACCGTCGAGATCTTGACGACGTCGCCGGTGGTCGGTGCGTGGATCATCTTGCCGCCGCCGATGTACATGCCCATGTGGTGGATCGTCGTCCAGCTCGTGCCGGAGGCGAAGAAGAGCAGGTCGCCCGGGAGCAGCGCGTTCTGCGACACGGTGCGGGAGCGGGTGGCGTAGTACTGGTCGCGCGAGACCCGGGGCAGCTCGAAGTAGCCCGCCGAGCGGTACGCCGCCCAGATGAGACCGGAGCAGTCGAACCGGTCGGGCCCCTCGGCCGCCCAGAGGTAGGGGTCGCCGAGCTGTGCCTTCGCGTACGCCACGGCGGACAGGGCCGTCGGGTGGGCGACCAGCCCGTTGGCGGTCTCGTTGGCGACGTAGCCGGCACCGAGGCGCTGCTCGGCGGCCTCCTGCTGGCGCTCGATCTCGATCAGCTGCGCGGCGTTGTCCCGGCGCAGCTTGGCCAGCTTGGACTCCTCGTCGCGCAGCGCCTTCTCGCCGGCGGCGTATTCCTGCACGGCGCCGGTGAAGCGGGACTCGGCCGACACCATCGCCTGGTGGGCCGCCTGCTCGCCGAGGCGGGCCCGGGACAGCTGGCCCTCGGCGGCGGTGGTGCCCCCTTCGGCCTGCTCGCCGCGGATGATCCGGGAGAGCCGGCTCAGCTCGTGCAGGTCGGTGGCGAACTCGCCCGGCGGCAGGGCGGCGGCGGCCTTGATCGCACCGGCGGCCGCCGCGTCGGCGCCCTGCTGGGCCCGGGCCACCGCGTCCTGGGCGAGCCCGAGGTCGCGCCGGGCGGCGGTCAGCTGGGTCTCGGTCTCGGTGCGCTTCTGCCGCAGCACGAGGAGCTGGTCGCGCAGTTGCCCGACCCGGGCCTCCACCGCGTAGATCTGCGCGGCGAGCGGGCCGTTGAGCAGGTTGCCGACCGGCGCGCCGACGCCGCCGGGCAGGCCGGCGACCGGTGCTCCGCCGGGGAGCTGGAGCGGGCCGGTGAGGACCGGGCGGCTTCCGGTGTCGGGGACGGTGGCGGGCAGCGGCGGCTCGGCGTACGCGGGGGTGGCCAGAACCGCGGCGGCGACCGCTCCGAGCAGGGCGGACCAGAGCATCGGGCGAAGCACCGGCGAGATCACCGGGCTCCGTCGTCGCTGTCGTCGCCCGCGCCCGCTGTCGACCATTCCGCTCCCCGTCCGGCGTGGTGTGGCCGCGCTCGGTGGGCACGGCCGTCGGAACGCTACCAGTGTGTGTTGCGTCCCACCCTGTCTTACCGCACCCGGGCAACTATGTCGATGCGTGGCCGGGTAACGACAGCCTGAGAGTTCGGTGAAGTGGGTCGCTGGGCCCGAGGGCGCTGCCGGTCCGTCGGGGGGCCGACGTAGGCTCGATTCCGACCGCAGGTGGAAGGGACGTGGCTTTCGATGGACGCCGGACTCAAGCGTGAGCTCGAAGCGAAGGTGTACGCCGGCGAGCGGCTGACCCGGGAGGACGGGATCGCCCTCTACGACAGCGACGACCTGGCCTGGTTGGGGCGGCTGGCCCACCACCGGCGCACCGAGCTCAACGGCGACCGGGTGATGTTCAACGTCAACCGGCACTTGAACCTCACCAACGTCTGCTCGGCGTCGTGCGCGTACTGCTCGTTCCAGCGCAAGCCCGGCGAGAAGGACGCGTACACGATGCGCATCGACGAGGCCGTGCGCAAGGCCAAGGAGATGGAGGACGAGCAGCTCACCGAGCTGCACATCGTCAACGGTCTGCACCCGACCCTGCCGTGGCGCTACTACCCGAAGGTGCTGCGCGAGCTGAAGGCCGCGCTGCCGAACGTCAAGCTCAAGTGCTTCACCGCGACCGAGGTGCAGTGGTTCGAGAAGATCAGCGGCCTGGGCGCCGACGAGATCCTCGACGAGCTGATGGACGCCGGCCTGGAGTCGCTCACCGGTGGCGGCGCCGAGATCTTCGACTGGGAGGTCCGGCAGCACATCGTGGACCACGCCTGCCACTGGGAGGACTGGTCGCGGATCCACGCGCTGGCCCACAGCAAGGGCATGAAGACCCCTTCGACGATGCTCTACGGCCACATCGAGGAGCCCCGGCACCGGGTCGACCACGTGCTGCGGCTGCGTGAGCTGCAGGACGAGACCGGCGGCTTCGCGGTCTTCATCCCGCTGCGCTACCAGCACGACTTCGTGGACTCGGCGGACGGCAAGGTCCGCAACCGGATCCAGGCGCGCACCACGATGGCCTCGCCGGCCGAGTCGCTGAAGACCTTCGCGGTCTCCCGGCTGCTCTTCGACAACGTTCCGCACGTGAAGTGCTTCTGGGTGATGCACGGGCTCTCGGTGGCCCAGCTCTCGCTCAACTTCGGCGTGGACGACCTGGACGGCTCGGTCGTCGAATACAAGATCACCCACGACGCCGACTCGTACGGCACCCCGAACACGATGCACCGCGACGACCTGCTGCACCTGATCTGGGACGCCGGCTTCCAGCCGGTCGAGCGGGACACCCGCTACAACGTGGTCCGCGAGTACGACAAGCCCCCGTCGCTGGCCGAGCGCCGCGCCGAGCCGCAGCAGGTCTGGGCCTGAGCCGGCGGTACCCTCCCAGGGCCATGACCGAGCAGAAGAGCGGGTTTCCCCGGCGCGACGCCGAGGGGCGGATCCTCACCCTGGGCGACCTGCTCGGGGTGAGCCTCGCCGGCCTGGTCATCGGCGTGGTCGCGCTGGTGCTCTTCGACCTGGCGTTCGCCTCGTTCGGCGCGGCCGAGTTCGGCCGCGCCAACGGCTGGCTGGCGGTGATCCTGCCGGCGTGGCTCTTCTGGGATGATTTCCGGGCCTGGGAGTTCGGCGCGGCCCGGGTCGTGGCGGCGCTGGTGGCCGGCGCGGTGGCGGTGGTGGCCGGGCTGGTGGTGGCCGGGCTGGCCGCCGGGCTCCCGCCGCTGCTCTCGGGCGGGCTGGGGGCGTTGGCCTTCACCGTCGGCTACGCGGTGGTCTGGTTCCACGGCGTCCACTGGCTGTCCCGCCGGACGGGCTGAACACCTCGCCGGATCGCCCGGCGGCGGAGAACGGAGTGCGGAACGTGAGCGCGGCGCTCAAGTACACGCTGGGCCGGATCGGGCTGTTCGTCGCCGTGCTGGCGGCTCTCTGGCTGACCGAGCTGGACCTCTTCCTCAAGCTGATCCTGGCGCTGGCCTTCTCCGCCGCCGCCTCCTACTTCCTGCTCAGGGGCTGGCGGGACGAGATGGCCGAGGAGATGGCCGCCGCGGCGGAGCGCCGCCGCGCCGAGAAGGAACGCCTCCGTTCCGCCCTCGCCGGGGACGACGACGCCGAGCGGCCCGAGCCCCCCGCCTCCTCGAAGTGATCAGGAGGTTCGCGTCGGCCGGGTCCACCCGGTGACACGAACCCCCTGATCGACTCCGCGCTCAGCGGCACGGAACCCGCCCGGCCGCGCCCGGCTGCTCGCGGGAGGGCGCAGCGGCACGGAACCCGCACCACCGCGCCCGCCGCTCCCGGGAGGAAGCTCCGGGCGGGCAGGTCACCAGGTGGTGGAGCCCGGGACCGACGGCCAGGCGACGTCCGTCGGCTTGATCAGGTAGACGATGCCGCCGGAGCCGCTGCCCGTGCCGCCGCTGGCGGTGGTCCGCTTCGTCCGCAGCCAGATCTGCTCGAACTGCTCGCGCGGGTAGACGTTGCGCACCACGTCGTTGCTCGACGAGGCCGGGTCGTTGACGATCACGTCGCCGTCGGCGGTGAAGCCGACCACCACGAAGAGGTGGCCCGCCGTGCCGTAGCCCGCGCCGTCCAGTTCGCTGGCGAGGAAGGACTGGCTGGTCACCACCGGGATGCCGGCGGCGATGAAGCGCTCCAGGTCGTCCAGCGAGTGCAGCCGGGTGACCCGCGCCTCCAGGCCGGGGAAGGTGGCCGCGTACGCGGTGTTGAACGGCCAGTTGCCGGCGCCGTCGTACTGGTAGTCGTAGACCATCCGGGCGGCGTGGTTCACCGTCGGATCCGGGTAGGTCGGGTCCACCCAGGCGGTGTCCGCCGCGGACGCCCGTCGACCCCAGTACTCGATCACCATCGTGGTGGAGGTGGGGGAGCACCAGGCCTGACCACCGCCGTCGTACTCGGGGTAGTGGCCGGTGTGGATGTTCTGCGAGTAGCGGGGGACGGCCAGTTCGGTGCCCCAGGCGATCCCGCCGACGCTCGGGGCGACGGTGAACCGGTCCGGCACGTTCGAGCTCATCGCGCCGAGCATCCGTACCACCGGCGAGACGGTGGCGGCCGGGTCGCGGTGGAGGGTCAGCCGCAGCTGGTACGCCTGCAGCAGCAGGCCGCCGGCGGCGTCGTTGATGGAGAACGTGTCGGTCCAGATGCTGGAGAACTTGTCGCCCTGCTTGTCGACGCTGGTCCGCTTGATGTCGGCGTCCCCGGAGGCCCAGCGGCTCATCACGTACCAGGGGGTCTGGTCGCCGGTGGTGTAGGTGCCCTGGAGTTCCACCTGGATCCAGGTGCCGGCGGGGGTCTCCGCGTTCCACGAGGCGACCAGCTCGCTGGCGTCGAAGCCGACGTCGGTGACCGGGGAGGTCCACGTCCCGTACGCCCAGCTCCGCTTGCTCTTGGCGTGCGGGTCCTTGTAGTCGGTGGTGCCGACCGGCGTGCCGAGGGTGAGACCGGCGGGGGTGACCACAGTGCCGGCGGCGGTGCCGGCGCGCCAGTCGGTGTCGCCGGCCCAGTCGTGGAAGGTGATCTGTTCGTCGTGGACGACCGTCGCGGCGACGGGGGCCGCCTGGACGGGCGCGGCGGTGCCGAGCAGGGTGAGCGCGGTGGCGCCGGCGAGGGCGGCGGTGCGCAGGCGTGGTCTGGCCATGGGTCCTCCGCAGGGACGGGCGGATCGTTGCCGGTCAGTGTCCCGCTTGGAAGGAACTTTCGCCAGAGGCCTACAGATGGAAAATCCTTGCCGGTGTGAGGATCCGGCTGACATGGAATCAGGCAGCGATGAATGTTGATATGACCATGTGACGGATGGTGGAGTGTCCTCCCCGAGCGGGATCTCCCGCACCCCGAGGAGGTTGTCCATGGCCTTCCGCACCCCCGCCCTCCGCCGACGCCTGGCGCTCGTCATCGCCGCCGGGCTCGGCCTGCTCACCCTCGCCGCCCCACCGGTCTCCGCCCGACCGGCCCAGGACCCCTCCGCCGAGCCGGCCGCAGTGCCGTACCGGGTGCTCGGCCCCCGCACGGTGGCCGACCGGAACGCGGTCGCCCGCACCGGCGCCGCCATCGACTACGTCGAGCACGGCGTGCTGAACGTCTCCGCCACCAGGGCCGAGGCCGCCGCGATCACCCGCCTCGGCTTCCGGCTGGAGGCGGCCGCCGCGCTGCCCGCCCCGGCGGACGACGCCGGCACGCTGGCGTTCCCGCCGGCCGATTCCAACTACCACGACTACGCCGAGTTGACCGCCGTGGTGAACAAGGTCGTCACGGACCACCCGGCCATCGCGCGGAAGATCAGCATCGGGACCTCGTACGAGGGCCGGGACCTGATGGCGGTGAAGATCTCCGACAACGTCGCCACCGACGAGAGCGAGCCGGAGATCCTCTTCAACTCGCAGCAGCACGCGCGGGAGCACCTGACCGTCGAGATGGCGGTCTACCTGCTCAACCTCTTCACCGACAACTACGGCACCGACTCCCGGATCACCAACATCGTCAACGCCCGGGAGCTGTGGATCGTGCCGACGGTCAACCCGGACGGCAGCGAGTACGACATCGCCACCGGTTCGTACCGGTCCTGGCGCAAGAACCGGCAGCCGAACAGCGGCTCGTCGTACGTCGGCACCGACCTGAACCGCAACTGGTCCTACCAGTGGGGCTGCTGCGGCGGCTCGTCCGGCTCCACCTCGTCGGACACCTACCGGGGCCCGTCGGCGTTCTCCGCGCCGGAGACCCAGGCGCTGCGCAACTTCGTCAACGGCCGGGTGGTCGGCGGGACCCAGCAGATCAAGGCCAACATCGACTTCCACACCTACTCGGAACTGGTGCTCTGGCCGTTCGGCTACACCTACAACAACACCGCTCCCGGGATGAGCGCCGACCAGTACAACACCTTCGCCACCCTCGGCCAGCAGATGGCGAACACCAACGGCTACACCCCGCAGCAGTCCAGCGACCTCTACATCACCGACGGCGACAGCATCGACTGGATGTGGGGGACGCACGGCATCTGGGCGTACACCTTCGAGATGTACCCGGGCTCGGCCGGCGGGGGCGGCTTCTACCCGCCCGACGAGGTGATCCCGGCGCAGACCTCCCGCAACCGGGAGGCGGTGCTGCTGCTCAGCGAGTACGCCGACTGCCCGTACCGGGTGATCGGCAAGCAGGGCCAGTACTGCGGCGGCGGTGGTGGCACCACGATCTGGTCGGACACCTTCGAGACCGCCACCGGCTGGACGACCAACCCGTCCGGCACCGACACCGCGACCCTCGGGGCGTGGGAGCGGGGCGCCGCCCAGGCGACCACCTCCAGCGGGGCGAAGCAGCTCACCCCGTACGCCGGGAGCAACGACCTGGTCACCGGCCGGCTCGCCGGGGCGGCGGCGGGCGACCACGACGTCGACGGCGGGGTCACCAGTGCCCGGTCGCCGGCGGTCACCCTGCCGTCCTCCGGCACGCTGACCCTCTCGTTGGCCTGGTACCTGGCGCACGGCTCGAACGCCTCGTCGGCCGACTACCTGCGGGTCAGCGTGGTGCACAACGGCGGCACGACCACGCTGCTCAACCAGGCCGGGGCGGCCACCAACCGCAACGGCGCCTGGGCGGTGGCCAACCTCAACCTGACCCCGTACGCCGGGCAGTCGGTGCGGATCCTCGTGGAGGCGGCGGACGCCTCGGGCGCGAGCCTGGTCGAGGCCGCTGTGGACAACGTCACCATCACCAGCTCCTGATCCGGTGGGGCCCCGTCCCGCCCCCGGCGGGGCCCCACCCATCCCCGATTGCGGACAAACACCCCGCCGGCCGGTCGCCGGTGCCGCCCCTGACGGCGGTCCGGACGACCGGCCGGCGGGATCGGTCCTTGATCGAAAAGGCACGTCCGGGGCGTGCGCTACCGTCTTACCGACCATCCCGCAGCGAAGCCGGTGTGAAACCGGCGCTGTCCCGCAACTGTGATGCCCCGTCGTGGCGTCCGGCCCCTCCGGCCGGCACCGACCGGCGTCCGGCCTGACCGCCGGCGTGCCGATGACGGGGACGAGCCAGGTCGCCTGCGGTGTGGTCGCGACACGCGCCTTCGAGGAAGGGCGCCTCGCGGACGGGCGCCCCGCTCCCTGTCGGCGAAGCACCACACTCCTCGACCGACAGGAGGACAGATGTCCAGACGTATTCCCCGGCTCTTCGCCGCGACCCTCGCGGTGGCCGCGCTCGCCCTCGGCGCCTGCGCCGAGAAGACCTCCGAAACCCCCGCCGCCGGCGGCGCCAGCTCGGCGACCGTCAGCTACCCGGTCACCGTCGGCACGGTGACGCTGGAGAAGCGGCCCGAGAAGATCGTCTCGCTCTCGCCGACGGCGACCGAGATGCTCTTCGCCATCGGTGCCGGCAAGCAGGTCACCGCCGTGGACGACAACTCGAACTTCCCGGCCGAGGCGCCGAAGAGCGACCTCTCCGGCTTCCAGCCGAACGCCGAGGCGATCGCCGGGAAGAGCCCCGACCTGGTGGTCCTCTCCAACGACACCAACAAGATCGTCGACCAGCTCACCAAGCTGAAGATCCCGGTCTACCTCACCCCGGCCGCGGCCACCCTCGACGACTCCTACCGGCAGATCACCGAGCTGGGCACCCTGACCGGCCACCCGGACGAGGCCGCGGACACCACGCGGCGGATGAAGGACGACATCGCCAAGCTGGTCAAGGACCTGCCGCAGCGCACGGAGAAGCTCACCTACTTCCACGAGCTGGGCCCGGAGCTCTACACCGCCACCAGCAAGACCTTCATCGGCTCGCTCTACACCCTCGCCGGCCTGGGGAACATCGCCGACCCGGCCGACGCCGACGGCAAGCAGGGCGGCTACCCGCAGCTCTCCCAGGAAGTGATCGTCAAGGCCGACCCGGACTTCGTCTTCCTCGCCGACACCAAGTGCTGCAAGCAGAGCCCGGAGACCGTCAAGGCGCGGGCCGGCTGGGCCGGCGTCACCGCGGTGAAGAACAACCAGGTCGTCGGCCTCGACGACGACATCGCCTCGCGCTGGGGCCCGCGGGTGGTGGACCTGTTCCGCGCCATCGTCGACGCCACCGCCAAGGTGCCCGCGTGACGCTCACCCGTCGATGACCACGGTTGCACCGCTCGCCCGGCAGGCCGGGACGCCCACCGCGTCCCGG
>NZ_JAMOKF010000229.1 GCF_023656545.1 Micromonospora phytophila
CGGCACGGAGCGTGCGCCAGGGGCGGCCAGCGATCCTGCCGCGCCGGCCGGGCCACCGGCGGGCCCGCCGTCGGGCGTGGCCGAGACCCCGGCCCGCCCGTCAGACCTCGTCGATCAGATCCGCGACGGAGTCCACGATCCGCGACGGGAGGTACGGGTAACGTTCCGCCTCCGCGCGAGTGCTGATCCCGGTGAGCACCAGGATGGTCTCCAGGCCGGCCTCCAGCCCGCAGAGGATGTCGGTGTCCATCCGGTCACCGATCATCGCGGTGGTCTCCGAGTGGGCGTTGATGGTGTTCAGCGCGGAGCGCATCATCATCGGGTTCGGCTTGCCGACGAAGTACGGCTCCACCCCGGTCGCCTTCGAGATCATCGCGGCGACCGAGCCGGCGGCCGGCAGCGCGCCCTCCACCGACGGGCCGGTCACGTCGGGGTTGGTGCAGATGAAGCGGGCCCCATCGTTGATCAGGCGGACCGCCTTGGTGATCGCCTCGAAGCTGTAGGTGCGGGTCTCGCCCAGCACCACGTAGTCCGGGGCGAAGTCGGTCAGCACGTAGCCGACCGCGTGCAGGGCGGTGGTCAGCCCGGCCTCCCCGATCGCGTACGCGGTGCCGCCCGGCCGCTGGTCGGCCAGGAACTGGGCGGTGGCCAGCGCGGAGGACCAGATCGCCTCCTCCGGCACGTCGAGCCCCATCCGGGCCAGCCGGGCCTGGAGATCCCGCGGCGTGTAGATCGAGTTGTTGGTCAGCACCAGGAACGGCTTGCCGGAGGCACGCAGCCGGGTGACGAACTCCGGCGCTCCGGGCACCGGCTGGCCCTCGTGCACCAGCACGCCGTCCATGTCGGTCAGCCAGCTCTCCACCGGCTTGCGGTCATGCATCTACGGTCCCTGGGGTGTCGGAGTCACCGTGCCGGCCGGCGGCGGGCACGCGGTCAGGAGGGGCGACGGGCGGAGACGCAGCAGACCGTGGGGCAGGTATCCCACAGCGGCAGCTCGCCGAGGCGACGGCGCAGGTCCACCCCGTCCGGTTCGGTCCGCTCCCGGACCAGCTCCCGGACCATGGCCACAAAGCGCGGGTCGGTGCCGGGGGTGCCGGCCCGGACGAAGTCCAGGCCGAGCTGCTTGGCGGTCTCCAGCGCCTCGGTGTCCAGGTCCCACACCACCTCCAGGTGGTCGGAGACGAAACCGATCGGGCTGACCACCACGGCGCTCGTGCCGGCCCCGGCCAGCACGCCCAGGTGGTCGTTGATGTCCGGCTCCAGCCACGGCACCTGCGGCGGGCCGGAGCGGCTCTGCCAGACCAGGTCGTACGGCAGGTCGGGGGCGGCCGCCGCGGCCACCAGCCGGGCGGTCTCCTGGAGCTGGGCGGTGTACCGGCCGCCGTGCGGGCCGGCGTTGGCGGCCGCCGAGGTGGGGATCGAGTGGGCGGTGAAGACCAGCCGGGTGCTGTCCCGCTTCGCCGGGTCGAGCTGGCCCAGCGCGGCCTTCACCGCGTCGACGTGCGGCTCGACGAAGCCGGGGTGGTCCCAGAACTGGCGCAGCTTCTCGATCATCGGGGCGTCCGGGCCGACCGCCGCGCGGGCGGCGGCGATGTCCTCCTGGTACTGCCGGCACGAGGAGTAACCGCCGAAGGCGCTGGTCACGAAGGCGAGGGCGTGCGTCACGCCGTCGTCGCGCATCTGGGCCACCGTGTCGGCCAGCATCGGGTCCCAGTTCCGGTTGCCCCAGTAGACCGGCAGGTCGATGCCGTTGGCGGCGAAGTCCTCCCGGACGGCGGCGAGCAGCTCACGGCACTGCTGGTTGATCGGGGAGACACCGCCGAAGTGCAGGTAGTGCTCGGCGACCTCCGCCAGCCGCTCGGGCGGCACGCCCCGTCCCCGGGTCACGTTCTGCAGGAACGGCACCACGTCCTCGGGCCGCTCCGGGCCGCCGAAGGACACCAGCACCACCGCGTCGTACGCCATGGTCCCATTCTCCCCCGCCGGTCGCGGCGACCACCGACGCCCCCGGAACGACCCGGCCGGAGGCGTCGGCGCGGCGGTGCGGCTCAGGCGCCGATCGCGTGGTACCCGCCGTCGACGTGCACGATCTCCCCGGTGGTGGCCGGGAACCAGTCGGACAGCAGCGCCAGGCAGGCCCGGGCGGCCGGCTCCTGGTCGGTCAGGCTCCAGCCCAGCGGCGCGCGTTCGGTCCAGGCGTCCTCGAACTGGTCGAAGCCGGGGATGGACTTGGCGGCGATGGTGCGCAGCGGACCGGCGGCGACCAGGTTGCTGCGGATGCCCTGCTTGCCAAGGTGCAGGGCCAGGTAGCGGGAGGCCGACTCCAGCCCCGCCTTGGCCACGCCCATCCAGTCGTAGACCGGCCAGGCCTTGGTGGCGTCGAAGGTGAGACCGACCACCGCGCCGCCCGCGGACATCAGCGGCAGCGCCGCCATCGCCAGGGACTTGTACGAGTACGTGGAGACCTGCAACGCAGTCGCCACGTCCTCCCAGGGGGCGTCGAGGAAGCCGCCGCCAAGGCAGCTCTGCGGGGCGAAGCCGATCGAGTGCACCACCCCGTCCAGGCCGTCGACGTGCTCACGGACCTTGTCGGCGAGCCCGGCGAGGTGCGCCGCGTCGGTGACGTCCAGCTCGATCACCGGGGCGGGCTCGGGCAGCCGCCGGGCGATCCGCTCGACCAGGGAGAGCCGGCCGTAGCCGGTGAGCACGACCTGCGCGCCGTTCTCCTGGGCGAGCTTCGCCACGGAGAAGGCGATCGAGGCGTCGGTGATGACGCCGGTGACCAGCAGCCGCTTACCGGCCAGCAGTCCGGACATGCAGGGTTCCTCCGTTGTTCTCGGTGACTGCTTCTCAGTGACCCATGCCCAGGCCGCCGTCGACCGGGATGACCGCGCCGGAGATGTAGCCGGCGGTGTCCCCGGCGAGCCAGGTGACCACGCCCGCGACCTCGTCCGGGGTGGCGAACCGGCCGGCCGGGATGGCCTTGCGGTACTCGGTGCGACGTTCCTCGGGCAGCGCGGCGGTC
Source organism: Micromonospora phytophila (assembly GCF_023656545.1). Classification (GTDB taxonomy): domain Bacteria; phylum Actinomycetota; class Actinomycetes; order Mycobacteriales; family Micromonosporaceae; genus Micromonospora; species Micromonospora phytophila. Next base: position 3,026 of record NZ_JAMOKF010000229.1, read on the forward strand.
ATGTCGGTGTCGACGAAGCCCGGCGCGACCACGTTCGCGGTGATGTTGCGGCTGCCCAGCTCGCGGGTGATGGAGCGGGCCACCCCGACCAGCCCGGCCTTGCTGGCGGCGTAGTTGACCTGGCCGGGGCCGCCGTAGAGGCCGACGACCGAGGAGATGAAGATCATCCGGCCCCACTTCGCCCGCAGCATCTTCGACGACGCGCGCTTGGCGCAGCGGAACGCCCCGGTCAGGTTGGTGTCCAGCACCCGGGTGAACTGCTCCTCGGACATCCGCATCAGCAGCGTGTCGTCGGTGATCCCGGCGTTGGCGACCAGCACCTCGACCGGCCCGAACTCGGCCTCGATCGCGGTGAAGGCCGCGTCGACCGACGCCGAGTCGGTGACGTCGCACCGCACGCCGAAGAGCCCCTCGGGGGCCTCGCCGCTGCGGTGGGTCACCGCCACCTGGTCGCCCTGCTTGGCGAAGGCCTGCGCGATGGCCAGGCCGATCCCCCGGTTGCCGCCGGTCACCAGCACGGTACGGGCCACGGGTCCCCCTTGCGAAGTCGATCTGCACAGACGCGTGGGAGCCTAGGCGTTACCGGCAGGTAAGCGCTAACGCGGAGCGCGTCGTACCTGGTCACGGGGTTCCGGATCCAGCCTGGCGACGCGCCCGCGCGGGGCGTGCCCGTGCCAAGCGTCGGCGCACCCTCGAGATGGCCGGCCCGCCCGCCGGGCGGGCCCCGGTGGGCCGGACGGCCGAGTGCGTACGCGGGCGTCGACGGGTGTACGATGATCGCGTTTGCGGGCCTGGCCATGGCTCGCACTCCGGGCCCCGCCGACCGCAGGAGGTGATCGCTGTGCGAGATAGCGATCCTCCCAGTCGTGGCCGGGCCGATCGTCAGCCCCGCTGAGCCACGACTCAGCAGGTGAGCTGACACAGCTCCGCTCCCCGCACCGCCCGGTCCCCGGCCTCCCGCCGGGACGACCGTGCCGCGCCGCCCGCTGACCGGGTGGCCGCCGGGAGCCGCCCGGTCACGACTTCGTGTGCGCGTCCTGATCCACCCCCTGCGGTCCGCCCCCGCACGCGGACCGTCCAGTCGCCACCCGGAGCCGTCCATGAGCCGTTACGTCGCACCGCTGGGCTTCACCCTCGCCGCCGTCTGGGTGGCCGTCATCTTCGTCCTCGCCGGCGGCGGCCACTGACCCCTTCTCCGTCCCGCGCCCCTCGCTGCGCGTCCACCCAGGACCTGCCGTCGCCGGCAGCGGTCGACTGACGACAACAGCTCCCGGACCGACGCGGCGACGCAGGGGGACACGGGACGCTCCCATTTCCGTCAAGTGGGCGGGTTGCCCGGCTCAGCCGAGTCCGTAGAGCCGGTTGAGGTCGAGTAGGCGGTGACCGAGGACCGAGCAGGCATGTAGGTCGAGCACGAGGACCAGGAACACGTTGGGTGTCTCGCAGTCGACCAGGACGTGTTGGTGTGCCCCGTCTGGCGACTGCCAGGCGTAGGTGACGCGGCCTTCGGAGAAGTCATGCCCGTTGAAGTCGTCTTCGGGGATGGAGTCGAAGTAGGGCCAGAAGTCGAAGGGGGCTTCCTGGTCCGGGCCCACTCTTGTGGGGTGGGGTCCCATCGTTGCCTTGTACTCATCCTCAGTCAGTAGCGGTGGCACCAGGCAAGGATGCCTGGTGCAGAGGTGGCGACGCGAGCAGGTGGAACGTTTCACCGGCGATGTAGCGCTTGAGGCATCGCATGATCTCGGTCTTGGTCTTGCCCTCTGCGGTTCGGCGGGTGACGTAGTCCTTGGTGGGCTGGTGGCAGCGCATGCGGACGAGGGTGATGCGCCAGAGGGCGCGGTTGGCGTCACGGTCGCCGCCACGGTGCAGGCGGTGGCGGTCGGTCCGTCCGGAGCTGGCTGGGATGGGGCGACGCCGCAGAGCCGGGCGAAAGCCGCTTCGGAGCGGTGAGGGTTGTCGCCGGCGGTGTTCCCCGGCGGTGTCGACGCCGACGCCAGGCAGCGCGACCAGATCCGGGGCGGCGGCGGTGACGAGGGCGGCCAGGTGGCTGTCGAGGTCGTCGACCATCCCAGAATCCCCGTCAGAGCATGCGGGAGGACCAGAGCAGGCTGAGGGCGCCGGCGCAGAGGGCCAGCAGCAACGCCACGCCGGCGTACCACTGGGTGATCTCGCGGGGTTCCGTCCGGAACCCGATCGAGCTGCCCATGTCCTGGTAGACCTGCTTCAGCTCGCTGACCGAGGCCGCCTCGTAGAAGTAGCCCTCGGTCGCCTCCGCCAGGTCGGCCAGGGCCAGCCGGTCCACCGGCACCCGTTGCAGCTGGCCGCTGATGTCCACCTGCCCGGAGTCGGTGCCGAAGGCGATCGTGGAGACCGGCACGTTCGCCGCCTGCGCCGCCGCGGCCGCCTCCTCCACCGACCGCCCCGAGGTGCGGTAGCCGTCGGAGAGCAGCACGATCCGGGCCGGCGGGATCCCCGCCGCACCGTCGGCCGGCACCGAGCGGATCGCCTCCAGGCAGGTGAAGACCGCCTCCCCCGTCGCCGTCGCCTCGGCCAGCACCAGCCCGTCGATCGCGCTGCTCACCGCCTCCCGGTCCTTGCCCGGCGGCACCAGCACGTTCGCCGACTTGGCGAAGGAGACCAGCCCGAGGTTGTAGCTTTCCGGCAACTCGCCGACGAACTGCTTGGCCGCCTCCTGGGCCGCCTCCAGCCGGTTCGGCGCCACGTCGTCGGCCTGCATGGAGAGCGACACGTCGATGGCGAGCATGACGGTGGCCCGCTCCAGCGGCTCCTTCGTGTCCATCGCCGGCCGGGCCAGCGCGGTGGCCAGCACCAGCAGGCAGAGCAGGAACGCGGTGGCCGGCACGTGCCGCCGCCAGCCCAGGCCCTGCGGCGCCAGGGTGCGCAGCAGGTCCACGTTGGTGAACCGCAGCGCGTACGCCCGGCGGTGCAGCTGCCGCCAGACGTAGAGCGCGGCGAGGGCGAGCACCGGCAGGACCGCCAGCAGCCACCACGGTTGCAGAAAACGGATCATCGTGTCGTCCCCCTGGTGCGGGCGTGCCGCTGCGCGGCCACGAAGCGCACCATGTCGAGCAGCCAGTCTCGGTCCGTACGCAGTCGCAGGTGGGCGGCGCCCGCGCCCCGCAGCGCGGCGGAGATCTCCGCCCGCTGGGCCGCCGCCGCCTCGGCGTAGCGGCGGCGCAGTTCGGGATCGGCGGTCTGCACCTCGTGCAGCTCGCCGGTCTCCGGGTCGACCACCGGCAGCACGCCGACGTCCGGCAGCTCCAGCTCACGCGGATCGACCACCTCGATCGCCAGCACGTCGTGCCGGACCCGCAGCTTGCGCACCGGCCGGGCCCACCGGGTGGGCGGGGCGAGGAAGTCGGAGATGACCACCGCCAGGCCGCGCCGCCGGGGCGGGCGGTTGAGCATGTCGACCAGCGCGCCCAGGTCGCTGCGACCCGGGCGGATCTCGGTGCCCGCGACCGCCCGGAGCAGCCCCTGGGCCTCCTTGCGGCCGGAACGGGCGGGCAGCCGGACGAACACGTCCGGCCCGGTGACCGGTGGCGTGCTCCGCCACCGGCGGGCCGGGACGTTCACCCCGCCGCCGCTGCCGATCACCGCGCCGATCCGGTTGCCGCCACGGACGGTCAGGTGGGTCAGCGCCGCCGCAGCGGCCACCACCACGTCCCGCTTGAGCCAGCGGCCGGTGCCGAAGTCCAGGCTCGCCGAGAGGTCCACCGCCAACCACGTCTCCAGCTCCCGGTCGGCCACCGTACGCCGGACGTGCGGCATCGTCGTACGGGCGGTGACCGGCCAGTCCATCCGGCGCACGTCGTCGCCGGGGCGGTACTCCCGCGACTCCCCCGCCTCGCTGCCCGGTCCGGGCAGCAGCCCGGCGTAGTCGCCCTGGAGCAGGCCGTCGAGTTTGCGGGTGACCATCAGTTGCAGCCGGGACAGCACCGCCTCGGTACGGTCGCCAGGGGCGTCGGCGGGCCGACGGGCGGGTGAGGTCACGGCCGCTGCCCGGGCCAACCGGCGCCCGGCGGCGCGGCGTTCGGCGTCGGCGTGGCCTGCTGCCGGGGCGCGACCGAGGGCAGCGGGATGGTGGACATCACCCGGTGCACCACGTGGTCGGCGGGCACGTCGTCGGCGAGCGCGTCGTAGCTGAGCACCAGCCGGTGGCGCAGGATGTCCGGCGCGACGTCCTGCACGTCCTGCGGCAGGGCGTAGTCCCGGCCGCGCAGCAGCGCCAGCGCCCGGGTGGCCCGGACGAGGCCGAGCGACGCGCGGGGGCTCGCGCCGTACTGGATCAGCTGGGCGACGTCCGGCATGCCGTGCTCGGCGGGCGTACGGGTCGCCAGCACCAGCCGGACGGCGTAGTCGACCAGCGCGTTGTGCACGAAGACCTGGTCCGCCTTGTGCTGAAGGGCGACCAGGTCGGCGGTGGTGAAGACCGGCGCGGGCTCGGGCGGGGCCACCCCCATCCGGTAGACGATCTCCCGTTCCTCGGCGTCGGTCGGGTAGCCGACCACGATCTTCATGAGGAAGCGGTCCCGCTGCGCCTCCGGCAGCGGGTAGACGCCCTCCTGCTCGATGGGGTTCTGCGTCGCCATCACCAGGAAGGGGTTGGGCACCCGGTGGGTCTCGCCGCCGATGGAGACCTGCCGCTCGCTCATCACCTCCAGCAGCGCCGACTGCACCTTGGCCGGCGCCCGGTTGATCTCGTCGGCGAGCAGGAAGTTGACGAAGACCGGGCCCAGCTCGACGTCGAACTTCTCGCTGGACTGCCGGTAGATGCGGGTGCCCATGATGTCCGCAGGCACCAGGTCGGGGGTGAACTGCACCCGGGCGAAGGAGCCGCCGATCACCTTGGCGAGGGTCTCCACCGCCAGGGTCTTCGCCACCCCCGGGACGCCCTCCAGCAGGCAGTGCCCCCGGGCGAGCAGCGCGACGAACATCCGCTCCACCATCCGGTCCTGGCCGACGATCACCCGCTTGATCTCGAACAGCGCCCGCTCCAGCAGGGTCGCGTCCTCCGCCGGCGTGGTCACCGGGGCGAGTGTCTCCGGGCCCGCCCCGTTCGGCGTCGGGGCGTCGGGTGTCATCGGCTGGGCCACCGGTCCTCCACAGCATGATCGGTTGTCGCGGTGTGGTGCCTGTCAAGACTCGCATGCCCGGCTGAGTGCCGAGGCGGGGAGAAGCCGATTATCGCCACGCCGTTCCGTGTCGCCGAATCGCCGATCACGGGTGGACACGGCAGGGCCCGGCGCGTGTACGATTCACCCCGTCGCCGGGCGGCTCCCCCCGTGGCCGCCCGGCGCTAAACTTTCCCGTCCCGCGGCCCTAGACTGGCCCGGATGAGCGCCCCCCTCCCCGCCGACGAGCCGCTGATCTGCTCGTCCCGCGGCTGTCGCGCCCCGGCGCAGTGGGCGCTGCGGTGGAACAATCCCCGGCTGCACGACGCCGACCGGCGCAAGACCTGGCTCGCCTGCGCCGACCACCGCACCTCCCTCGGGGATTTTCTCGACGCCCGCGGCTTTCTGCGGGAGGTCGTACCGGTGACCGGATCGCCTACGCTCGAAGGGTGAACGCGCACAACGGATCCCCGCGGTGAGCAGTGACGAGCTCGCCGGCCCGTCGCCGGTGCCGTCCCGCCCCGCAGCGGGCCCCCTGGAGCCCTGGCCGGACACCGTCCGGTGGCAGTCGATCTCGTCGGACCTGATCTGGGTGGAGCTGCTCCGGCTGGCGATGGTGCTGGTCGTCGTCGCGGGCGGGCTCGGTGTCGGCTGGGCGCTCAGCGGGCACGGGCTGGTCGGCGTGGCCCTCGGCGTCGTGCTGCTGCTGGGCGCCTGGCGGGCGGTGGCCATCGTCCGGGCCGTCCGGGTCTGGGGGTACGCCGAGCGGGAGGACGACCTGCTGGTCCGGCACGGGCTGCTGGTCCGGCGGCTCTCCATCGTGCCGTACTCGCGGATGCAGTTCGTCGACGTCAGCGCCGGTCCGCTGGAGCGCGCCTTCGACCTGGCCACCGTCCAGCTGCACACCGCCGCGGCGGCCAGCGACGCCCGGGTGCCCGGGTTGCGTCCGGCGGAGGCGT
>NZ_JAMOKF010000230.1 GCF_023656545.1 Micromonospora phytophila
CGACCTGCTGCCGGAGCGGGCCCTCGCCGGGGACGCGGAGGCGCGGCGGCGGCTGCGGCACGACGTCTACGCGACGCTGGTACGCGCCGGCGGGGAGCTGCTGGAGACGCTGGACGCCTTCTTCACCGCCGGCGGCACGCTGGAGAGCGCGGCCCGTGCCCTCTTCGTGCACCCGAACACGGTGCGCTACCGGCTGCGGCGGATCTCCGAGGTGACCGGGTTCTCGCCGCTGGTGCCGCGCGACGCGTTCGCGCTCCAGGTGGCGTTGACGGTCGGCCGTCTGGACCCGGTGGTCCCAGTGGTCCCGACCCAGACAATGACCCCAGGCGTCAGCAAAACGTCACAGAGAAGTGACGACCACCGCCGATTTTTGTAGGATCCCTCCAAAGGTTCTAGTGCGGTTTGGTCGGGGGCGGCACAGCGCTACCCGCGCGTATCCAGGAGAGTCATAGACGTGCTCGCCGTACTCTCTCCCGGCCAGGGTTCCCAGAAACCCGGCTTCCTGACTCCCTGGTTGGACCTGACCGGCACCGAGGCGCGACTGCGCTGGTGGTCGGCTCTGGCCGGGGTCGACCTGGTACACCTCGGTACGGCCGCGGACGCCGACGAGATCAAGGACACCGCCCGTACCCAGCCGCTGCTGGTCGCGGCGGCGCTGCTCGCCGCCGAGCACCTGCCGATGTACGACGTCACGCTCACCGTCGGCCACAGCGTCGGCGAGCTGGGCGCGGCGGCGCTCGCCGGGGTGCTCCCGGCGGAGGCCGCGATCACCCTGGCCGGCGTACGCGGCCGGGAGATGGCCGCCGCCTGCGCCCTGGAGCCGACCGGGATGGCCGCCGTGCTGGGCGGGGACCCGGACGAGGTGCTCGCCGCGATCGCGACGCACGGGCTGCACCCGGCCAACCGCAACGGCGCCGGCCAGATCGTCGCCGCCGGCGCGGTGGCCGGGCTGGAGAAGCTCGCCGCCGAGCCGCCGGCGAAGACCCGGGTCATCCGGCTCCAGGTGGCCGGCGCCTTCCACACCCCGTACATGGCTCCCGCCGAGGCGGCGCTGGCCGCGGTCGCCGCCGGGATCACCCCCGCCGACCCGACCCGGATCCTGCTGTCCAACCTCGACGGCGCCGCGGTCAACCACGGCCGGGACATGGTGCAGCGCCTGGTCCGCCAGGTCACCGCGCCGGTCCGCTGGGACCTCTGCATGCGGACGCTGGCCGACCTCGGGGTCACCGGCGTGATCGAGCTGCCGCCGGCCGGCACCCTCGCGGGCCTGGTCAAGCGGGAGCTCAAGGGCACCGCCGGGGCCCCGGAGATCGTCACCCTGAACACCCCGGACGACCTGCCCGCCGCCCGGGACCTGATCGCCCGGCACGGGATGGCGCCGAGCCACGAGCCCACCATGCACTTCCGCGTGGTGGTGGCCCCGTCGGCCGGCACCTTCGAGCCGGCCGACGGCCTCGCCGAGGGCGAGACGCTCCGTTCCGGCCAGGTCGTCGGCAGCGTGGTCACCCGGCAGGGTCCGGTCGAGGTGACCGCACACGGCAGCGGCGTGCTCACCGAGTGGCTCGCCCACCACGACGACCCGGTGGCGCCGGGTCAACCGCTCGTCCGCATCGGAGGTCACGCATGAGCGTGCACCGCGAGCGGATCATCACGTACGTTCCGAACGTGTCCCGGGTCGGGACCGACCGTAGGGAGGGCACGGCATGACCGGCAGCCGGATCGTCTCGCTGGGGCACTACCAGCCCTCCCGCGTGGTCACCAACGACGAGATCGCCCAGCTGGTGGAGACCAGCGACGAGTGGATCCGCGACCGGGTCGGCATCGCCACCCGGCGGATCGCCGACGGCGAGACCGTGGCCGACATGGCGGCGGCCGCCGCCGGCAAGGCCCTGGCCAACTCGGGCCTCACCGCCGCCGACATCGACCTGGTCGTGGTCGCCACGTGCACCTCGGTCGACCGCAGCCCCAACGTGGCCTGCCGGGTCGCCGCGAAGCTCGGCATCACCGCCCCGGGGGCGTACGACATCAACACCGCGTGCTCCGGCTTCGCGTACGCGCTGGGCACCGTGGACCACGCCATCCGGGCGGGCGCCTCCCGCAACGCCCTGGTCATCGGCGCGGAGAAGCTCTCCGACTTCACCGACTGGACGGACCGCTCGACCTGCATCATCTTCGCCGACGGCGCGGGCGCTGCGGTGGTCACCGCGACCGCCGAGGACGAGCCGGCCGGGATCGGCCCGGTGGTCTGGGGCTCGGTGCCGGAGCGGGGCGACGCGGTACGCATCGAGGGCTGGCGCCCGTACGTCCAGCAGGAGGGGCAGTCGGTGTTCCGCTGGGCCACCACCGAGCTGGCGCCGCTGGCCCTGCAGGCGTGCGAGCGCGCCGGAGTGGCCCCGTCGGAGCTGGCCGCCTTCGTGCCGCACCAGGCCAACGCCCGGATCATCGACGGCATCGCCCGGCGGCTCAACATCCCGGACGCGATCATCGCCAAGGACATCGTCGAGTCCGGCAACACCTCGGCGGCGAGCGTGCCGCTGGCCCTGTCCAAGCTGGTGGAGCGGCGGGAGGTGCCCTCCGGCGCCCCGGTGCTGCTGTTCGGCTTCGGCGGCGGCCTGACCTACGCCGGTCAGGTCGTCCGCTGCCCCTGAAGACCCCCTCCGGCGCGCCAGCGCCGGGGAGTGACGGCCGGCGTCGCCGACCGTCGAGCAACCCCCGATGAAAGGAACCAACCGCAATGACCCGTGACGAGATCACCGCCGGCCTCGCCGAGATCCTCGAAGAGGTTGCCGGGGTGAACCCGGACGACGTGGCCGAGGGGAAGTCCTTCACCGACGACCTGGACGTCGACTCGCTCTCCATGGTGGAGGTCGTGGTCGCGGCCGAGGAGAAGTTCGGCGTCAAGATCCCGGACAACGAGGTGCAGAACCTGAAGACCGTCGGGGACGCCGTCAGCTACATCGAGGCGCAGTCCTGATCATGGCTCACACCGACGTCGTCGTCACCGGGCTCGGCGCGACCACCCCGCTGGGCGGGGACGTCGCGTCGACCTGGGACGCCATGCTCGCCGGCCGCTCCGGGGTGAGCGCGCTCACCCAGGAGTGGGCCGCGCAGCTGCCGGTCCGGATCGCCGCCCAGCTGGCGGTCGATCCGGCCGGTTTGCTCGACCGGGTCAAGCTGCGCCGGCTGGACCGCTCCGAGGCGATCGCGATCATCGCGGCGCACCAGGCCTGGGCGGACGCCGGCCTGGCCGACTCCGGGCCGGACCCGGAGCGGCTGGGTGTCAGCGTCGGCTCCGGCATCGGCGGCGCCCTGACCCTGCTCGCCCAGGACGACATCCTCGAGGCGTCCGGGCCGCGCCGGGTCTCCCCGCACACCATCCCGATGCTGATGCCGAACGGACCCGCCGCCTGGGTGGGGCTGGAGCTGGGCGCCCGCGCCGGGGTCCACTCCGTGGCCAGCGCCTGCGCCACCGGCGCGGAGGCGATCGCGCTGGGCATGGACATGATCCGTGCCGGCCGCGCCGACGTGGTGGTGGCCGGTGGCACCGAGGCCGTCATCCACCAGCTGCCGATCGCCGGCTTCAGCTCGATGCGGGCCATGTCGACCCGCAACGACGAGCCCGAGCGGGCCTCCCGCCCGTGGGACAAGGGCCGGGACGGGTTCGTGCTCGGCGAGGGCGCCGGCATCCTGGTGCTGGAGCGGGCGGAGCACGCCGCCGCCCGGGGCGCCCGGGTGTACGCGCGGCTGGCCGGCGCCGGCATCACCTCCGACGGCTACGACATCGTCCAGCCGCACCCGGAGGGGGCGGGCGCGATCCGGGCCATCGCCAAGGCGATCGCCGACGCGGACGTGGCGAAGTCCGACATCGTGCACGTCAACGCGCACGCCACGTCGACCCCGGTCGGCGACATCGCCGAGATCAAGGCGCTGCGCCAGGCGCTCGGCGACCACCCGGTGCTCAGCGCGACCAAGTCCATGACCGGTCACCTGCTCGGCGCGGCGGGCGCCCTGGAGTCGATCGCCACGATCCTGGCGATCCGGGACGGTGTCGTACCTCCGACGATCAACCTCGATGAGCCGGACGACGGGCTCACCCTGGAGGTGGCCGCCAACAAGGCGCGCCACATGGACGTCCCCGCCGCACTGAACAACTCGTTCGGCTTCGGCGGACACAACGTGGCTCTCGTCTTCACGCGGGCCTGAGACCACAGCCTTGGAGGCTCACGTGACCACCACCGCCGTCGCCGCGGACACACCCACCGTGGACTACCGAGGTCCGGAGCTGCGGCTCCGGGCCCTGTTCGACGCGGGCTCGCTGCGTCTGCTGGCACCTCGCGACACCTCCGGCGTCCTCTGGGCGCGGGGTGAGATCGAGGGCACGCCCGCCATCGCGTACGCCACCGACGCGACGAGGATGGGCGGCGCGATGGGCACCGAGGGGTGCCGGCACGTCGTCGACGCGATCGACACCGCCGTCCGGGAGCGGGTGCCGGTGCTCGGTCTCTGGCACTCCGGCGGCGCCCGGCTGGCCGAGGGCGTGGTCGCGCTCGACGCCGTGGGCCAGGTCTTCGCGGCGATGGTCCGGGCCTCCGGGCGGGTGCCGCAGATCTCCGTGGTGCTCGGCCCGGCGGCCGGCGGTGCGGCGTACGGGCCGGCGCTGACCGACATCGTGGTGATGAGCGGGGCGGGCCGGATCTTCGTGACCGGGCCGGAGGTGGTCCGCAGCGTCACCGGCGAGCAGGTCGACATGGAGCGCCTGGGCGGCCCCGAGCCGCACGGGCGGCGCTCCGGGGTGGTCCACGTGACCTGCCCCGACGACGAGGCGGCGATGGTCGAGTCGCGCAAGCTCGCCGCGCTCCTGGGCCACCAGGGCCGGCTCTCCCCGGACGACGTGCCGGCCCTCGCCGAGGAGGGGCACGACCTGACCGCGAAGATGCCGGCGGAGACCAACCGGGCGTACGACGTGAAGCCGGTGGTCAAGGCGCTGCTCGACGCCCCGGGTGTGGAGCTGCACGCCAAGTGGGCGCCGAACGTCGTCACCACGCTGGGCCGGTTCGCCGGCCGCACGGTCGGCGTGATCGCCAACAACCCGCTGCGCCTCGGGGGCTGCCTCGACGCGTCCAGCGCCGAGAAGGCGGCCCGGTTCGTGCGGATGTGCGACTCGCTCGGCGTGCCGCTGATCGTGCTGGTGGACGTCCCCGGCTACCTGCCCGGCCTGGGCCAGGAGTGGGACGGCGTGGTCCGGCGCGGGGCGAAGCTGCTGCACGCCTTCGCCGAGGCGGTGGTGCCGCGGGTGACCCTGGTGACCCGCAAGGCGTACGGCGGCGCGTACATCGCGATGAACTCGCGCTCGCTCGGCGCCACCGCGGTCTTCGCCTGGCCGAACGCGGAGGTCGCGGTGATGGGCGCCAGCGCGGCGGTGAACATCCTGCATCGCAAGAAGCTGGCGGCCGCCCCCTCTGAGGAGCGCGAGGCGTTGCGCGCGCAGCTGATCGAGGAGCAGATCCGGGTCGCCGGCGGGGTGAACCGGGCGCTGGAGATCGGCGTGGTGGACGACGTCATCAAGCCGGCCGAGACCCGGCGCCGGATCGCCGAGGCGCTGGCCGCCGCCCCGGCCGCCCGGGGCGCGCACGGCAACATCCCGCTGTAACCGGTCGTAGGAGTCGACGGGGCCCGCGCTCGGTGAGCGCGGGCCCCGCGGCGTCTCAGCCGCGGTCGCGCGATGCCGCCTGGCCGCGCGCTCGTTGCCCCGGGCGGTAGTTGCCGGTCGGGCGGGGGCGACCGGTTACCGGTCTTGACTCTCCAGCGGCTGGAGACGGGAGGCTCTGCGACGTGGACGACCGCACCGAACTGTTCACCATCGGGCAGCTCGCCCGGCGGACCGGCCTGACGGTCCGCACCATCCGGTTCTGGTCCGACCTCGGCCTGCTTCCGCCGACCGCCCGCTCGGGCGGTGGGTACCGGCTCTACGACGCGGCCGCCGTGGCCCGGCTGGACCTGGTCCGGAGCCTGCGCGAGCTGGGAATCGGCCTGGACGACGTGCGCCGGGTCCTGGAGCGGCGGAGCAGTGTCCCGGAGGTGGCGCGGGCGCACGCGCGGGCCCTGGACTCCGAGATCCGGACGCTGCGGCTGCGCCGGGCGGTGCTGCGGTCGGTCGCCCGACGTGGCAGCACGACCGAGGAGTTGAGACTGATGAACGACCTGGCCCGCCTCTCCGCCCGGGAGCGGCAGCAGATCATCGACGATTTCGTCGCCGAGGTCTTCGGCGGCGTGGATTCCGGCCCGGGCGGCGAGGGGCTGGCCCGGGCGATGCGGGCGCTCCCCGCGGACCTGCCCGACGAGCCCACCGATGAGGAGGTGGACGCCTGGGTCGAGCTGGCCGAACTGGTCGGCGACCCGGACTTCCGTCGGCGGGTCCGGGCGATGGCGGTGGCCGGTTCGACGTCCGCGGCGCAGCCGCCGCCGGAGCCGCTGCCGTCGGTCGAGCCGGCCCGGGCGGCGCTGGCGGCCGGGATCGCCCCGGACTCCGCCGAGGCGCGGGCGGTGCTGGACGAGCTGGTGGACCCGGCGCTGTCTCCCGACGAGCGGGTCGCGCTCGCCGAGCGGATCGCCACCTTCACCGACCGGCGGGTGGAGCGGTACTGGCAGCTCATCGGGGTGCTCAACGGTCAGCCACCGTTCCCGCCGACCGTGCCGGCGGTGGAGTGGCTGGTCGCGGCGCTGCGCGCGGCCCGCTGACCGGACGGGGTTGACGTTCCGCCCGGCGACCGGTTTGCTGTCCGGGCTGAAGATCGTCAACGGGGAATGGACACCATGGATCGACGTACCCACGCCGCCGCGCTGGCGGCGCTCACCATCGCGCTGGTCGGCGGCTGCGCCGAGCAGCAGGAGCCGAAGGCCGCCCCGGCCTCACCCTCGGCCTCGCCGAGCCCCACCGCGTCGCCGGTGACCCCCGGGCCGCCGTGGCACGACGAGGTGGCCGCCGCCCCGGCCGGCGTCACCGTCGGCAGGAAGGGCACCGCCTGCCCGCTGCCGGTCACCTTCTCGGTGCCGAAGGGCTGGAAGGTCGAGGCGGTCACGGCCGACGCCACCGTGGGCAAGGCCACCATGTTGTGCGAGATCGACGCCCGGCCCGCCGGCGGCCTCGGGTTCCTCCGGGTGTGGCGCGTCAACGGCGTCGCCGGGGGCGGCCAGGAGCACCTGGAGCACTTCGTCGACGCGTACTCGCCGAAGGCGACGGGCGTGGAGTACCGGCGCCTGCGGGCCGGCACGGTGGACGCCGTGGAGGCGAGCTACACGCAGGACGGCGACCTGGACCGGGCCGTGGCGTTGTCCTCGCTCTACGGGCCGGTCGTGCTGAGCCTGGACGCGCCGGACCCGCAGGAGCTGCTGCCGGCGTACCAGCTGGTGAAGCACTCGGCGAAGATCAACCGGGACTGACGGCGGTCAGCCGCCGCAGGTGGTGGCGGGCAGGCCGGTCACCGGCACCGGGGACCGGCCGCCCGGCTTCGCCTTGCCGGCCAGCACCCGGGCGAGCGCGGTCATCGACGCCCGGCTCGACGAGTAGGTCGCCAGCAGGGTCGGCGACTTCGCCGTCGCCAGCACGTACGGGGTGTCCATGGCGACCGTGACGGCGGCGTCGGCGCGCAGGTCGGCGCCGCCGTCGCCGTAGCCGACCAGGTGCACCACCGTGCCGCCGCTGGGCACCACCTTCACCCCGGCCGCGCTCAGCGCCTCGGTCAGCACCGCCCTGGTCCGGTCCCGCCCGCCGGAGGAGGTGACGGTCACCGGGCCGCGGACGCCGACGCCGCAGGAGCCGCGCAGCAGGGTCACCGCCGCCGCGGCCAGTTCCTCCGCCGCCTTCCGGTGGGCCGGGCCGCCCAGCGTGGACAGCTCGGGCGCGGGCCGGTCGGCCAGCGTGAACTTCATGGTCAGCACCCGGGTGACCGCCTCGACGAGCCGGGCGCGGGGCAGCGAGCCGTCGCGGAGCGCGGCGAGCAGCCCGTCGTACGCCTGGCCGACGTGCGGCGTCATCAGGATCAGGTCGTTGCCCGCCTTCAGGGCGCGGACGGCGGCCTCCCCCGGCGCCCAGCGCTTCGCCGGCGGCATGTTCATCCCGTCGGTGATCACCACGCCCTTGAAGCCGAGCTGGCCGCGGAGCACCTCGGTGAGCAGCTTGTGCGAGAAGGTCGCCGCGGTGCCCGGGTCGACCGACCGGGTGTCGAGGTGGGCGGACATGACCGCCATCGCCCCCGCGTCGATGCCGGCGGAGAAGGGCGGCCACGCCCCGGCCTCCAGCGCCGCGCGGGACTGGTCGAGCACCGGCAGGTCCTTGTGCGAGTCGGTGGCGCTGTGGCCGTGCCCGGGGAAGTGCTTGACCGTGGCGGCGACGCCCGCGCTCTGCAGCCCGCGGACCGCGCCGGCGACCTGGGCCGCGGACCGCTGGGGATCCGCGCCGTACGACCGTGAGCCGATCACGGTGCTGCGGGTGGCGAGCACGTCGGCGACCGGGGCGAAGTCCAGGTTGACGCCCATCGCGGCGAGTTCGGTGCCGGCGGCCCGCCAGGCGGCCTCGGTGAGTTCCGGCCTTCCGGCGGCGCCGGCCGCGAGGGCGCTGGGCAGCAGGGTCACCCCGTCGGTGATCCGGGTGACGACGCCGTACTCCTGGTCGGTGCCGATCAGGAACGGGGCCGCGCCGGTGGGCAGCTTCCCGGCGGCGTCGCGCAGGCCGGTGGTGAGCGCGCGGACCTGCTTCGGGTTGTCGACGTTGGTGGTCTCCTGGTTGCCGCTGGTGGGGTCGTCGGCGCTGAAGCCGACCAGGATCAGCCCGCCGAGCCGGTACTTCGCGATCATCTCGGCCGGGGTGTCGACGCCGGCCAGGGCGCGGTTGCCGGCGGCGGAGCCGGGCGAGACCCTGGTCGCCGCGTCGCCGTAGGCGTACGGCATCAGGACCTGGCCGACCAGGTCCTCGTCGGTGAGCGTGGCGACCAGGGCCGCGGCCCGCGCGGCGGGGTCCCCGGCGGGGGCGGCGGTGCCCGCTGTCGGGCCGGCCGCG
>NZ_JAMOKF010000231.1 GCF_023656545.1 Micromonospora phytophila
GGCCGGGGTGTGGCCGGCGCCGAGGCCCAGCCGGGCCCGCCCGCCGCTGACCACGTCGAGCGTGGCCACGTCGGTGGCGAGCAGGATCGGCTCCCGGACCCCGGCGTTCGAGACGTACGACCCGAGGTTCAGCGTCGTGGTCACCGCCCCGGCGGCGGCCAGCGCGACGAACGGCGATGTCACCGCGCCGGGGTGGTCGGCGGCGAGCAGCGCGTCGAAGCCGGCCGCCTCGGCCCGCCGGGCCAGGTCCAGCCAGCTCGCGGCGTCCGACGGGGTCGCCTGGAGGGAGAAGGTCACCATCCGATCAGCCTGCCGCCCCGGGCCCGGATCGGCGAGCCCGCCACCGTCGGTTCTGCTACCGGCAGATCACCGGTCCGGAAGGGGGATCGTGGGGTGTCAGGTGGAGGGCTCGTTGGGGGCGTTGTCGTGCCAGCGGGCGCGAAAGGCGGCCTCGTTGACCTCGTGGCTGGTCCGCTCGTGGAACACCAGCTCGTGCAGGGCGTGCCGGGCGTCCGCCATCAGCACCACCTCGGCGGCGATCAGGCCCACGCAGATGGCGGTCAGCAGGCCGAGGGCCGCCAGCCCGGGCAGGTGGGACGCGCCCGGGATGGCGGCGATGAGCGCGAGCACCGCGCCGACCCGGGTCCAGGACAGGGTGTGCAGGGTGCGCAGCTGGAACAGCATGTTCGCGGACAGGTAGCAGATGACCCCGCCGAAGAGCAGCGGCACGCTCGGGCCGTGCGGCGCCTCGGCGACCGACACGTCGGGGTCGGCGATCTCGTGCACGATCTCCTCCGCGCCGAGGGCGAACAGGATGATCCCGGCGATCATCGGCAGGTAGAGGTACGCGTACGCGTCGCGGGCCATCGCCACCCGGGGGCGGCCCTTCGTCGCGTGCAGGGCGATCCGGGCGGCCGGACCGATCATGTCGTAGTGCGCCCACCACAGGGCCGCGGTGAAGACGATGCCGAGCACGGCCGCGGCGACCGCCGGCCACGTCGGGGGCTGGCCGAGCAGGTTGCTGCCCACGCCCACCGAGATGACCGACTCGCCCAGGGCGATGATCAGGATGAGGTCGTAGCGCTCGGTCCAGTGCTCGGCGGAGGTGACCCCCCAACCCCAGGTGCCGGCGATGATGCCGGTGGCGTACTGGAGCAGCACCACGGTGAGCCACAGCCCGTCCCGGACCATCGCGGCCTGACCCGGGTCGTCGATCCGGGCGGGCACCAGCGCCGCCGCGGTCAGCAGCAGGGTGCTGGCGATCACCTCCGGGGTGAAGTGCCGCAGCTGTCGCCGCTCGTCCGGACTGTCCCGGACCACGTGCAGGTAGAGGACCATGTGCACGACCCGGATCACGACGTAGCTGATCGCCACCACCATCGGCCCGGCGGCGCCCTTGTGCGGATCGCCGAACGCCTGGGGCAGGGCCAGCGCGAAGCAGAACAGCGCGGCCATCCCGATGACCATCAGCACCGGGACGAAGCCCTCGCCGAGCCGGATCCGGGTGGCGACCACGCTGTGCACCACCCACACCCACCAGAGCACGGCGAGCACCATCAGGGCGTGCAGCAACTGGCGGCCGGTGATGTCGAGGGCGGTGGCCCGGGTGATGATGAAGAACGAGAAGACGAAGACCAGGTCGAAGAAGACCTCGAACTTGTCCACCCGGGCCCCGGGGGCGATGGCGACGGCGGGTCCCAGCCGCCCGCGCCACCGTTTCCCACCCACCTGACCCACTCTGGCAGCGGGCCGCGCCGGCTGGGCCGGAATGAGCCCACCGCCGGAGCCGTCGACGAGGCGCCGTGCCGCCCGCGCGGCCGCCGGCCGGGCTGTCCGTGGTGGTCAGCGGTGAGCCAGGCCGGCGCGGGTGTCGCGGCCGTCGACCAGCCGTACCGTCCCGCCCGCCGCTCGTCACGTGGCCGGCCGGCGTGGCGCGGCGACGTCGGCCTCAGTGGCCGCGGTAGAGGGCGTCGATGTCGTCGGCGTAGCGGGTCCCGACCGTCTCGCGTCTGATCTTGAGGGTCGGGGTGAGCTCACCGGCGGCCTCGGTGAAGTCTTCGGGCAGGATGCTGAAGGCCTTGACCGCCTCCGCCCGGGACACCGACCGGTTGGCCTGGTCGACCGCGGCCTGGATCTCTCCGCGCAGCGCGGGATGGTCGCGGGCCTGCGCGACGGAGGCGTCCCCCAGGCCGTGCCTGCTCTGCCAGCCGGCCCAGGCGTGCTCGTCGATGGTCACCAGCGCGGTGACGTAGGGCCTCCCGTCGCCGACGAGCATGCACTGGCTCACCAGGGGATGCGCGCGGATCTCCTCCTCCACGGGCGCGGGAGCGATGTTCTTGCCCGCCGCGGTCACGATGATCTCCTTCTTCCGGCCGGTGATCCGCAGGTAGCCGTCGTCGTCGAGGAAGCCGAGATCGCCGGTGGTCAGCCACCCGTCGTCGGTGAACGTCTTCCGGGTGGCCTCGGGGTTGTTCCAGTAGCCCTGGAACACCACCGCACCGCGCGCGAGGACCTCACCGTCGTCGGCGATCCTGATCTCCACGCCGGGCAGCGGACGGCCGACCGTGCCGACCCGCAGCGCCTCCGGCCGGTTCGCCGTCAACGCCGGGGACGTCTCGGTCAGCCCGTAGCCCTCCAGCACGGTGATGCCGACGCCCCGGTAGAAGTGCGTCAGCCGTTCACCCAGCGGAGCGCCGCCGACGATCGCGTAATGGCAGCGTCCGCCGAGGGCGGCCCGCAGCTTCCGGTACGCCAGCGCGTCGAACAGCAGCCGTGCCAGGCGTACGGGGACACCCGGGCCGCGTGCCGTGTCGAGCCCCCTGCTGTAGCGGACCGCGACCGTCTCCGCCGCGGTGAACAGCCACCCCCGGTGCGCGTCGGCGGCCTTCTGCCGGGCCCGGTTGTACATCTTCTCGAACACCCTCGGCACCGCCAGGACGAATGTCGGCCGGTACTGGCGGAGCTGCTCCAGCACACCGCCCATGTCGCCGCTGTGCACCATCGTGGCCCGGGTGTGCACCATCCCGACCTGGACCTGCCGGGCGAACGCGTGGGCCAGCGGCAGGAACAGCAGCGTCGACGCGCCCGGGTGGAACAGTTCGGGCATCGCCGCCGTCGCGTTGGTCACGTCGAGATAGATGTTGCAGTGCGTCAGCACGCAGCCCTTGGGCCGCCCGGTGGTGCCGCTGGTGTACACGATCGTCGCCACGTCCCCGGCGGAGACCGCCCGGCGGCGCTCCGCCACCCGCTCCACCGGGACACTGTTCCCGCGTTCGGCCAGCTCGACCAGGTCGCCGGCGTGGATGCGCCACACCCGGGTCAGCGCCGGCAGGGCGTCGCGCCGGCCGGCGAGCGTCGCGGCGTGCTCGGCGGTCTCCACCACGCACGCCACCGCCCCGGAGTCGGCGAGGATCCAGGCCAGCTGGTCCGCGCTGGAGGTGTCGTAGATCGGTACGGTGACCGCGCCGATGGCCCAGAGCGCGTAGTCCACGAGGGTCCACTCGTACCGGGTGCGGCTCATCAACCCCACCCGGTCGCCGTGCCCGACACCCGCCTCGACGAACCCCCGGGCGAGCGCGAGGACGTCGTCGCGGAACTGCTCGCAGGTCACCGGCGCGCCGCCCGGGCCGGTCCGGCGCACCGGCCACGCCCGGTCGACGGGGTGCGGACGGACGAACTGCACGCTCTCCGGATGGCGGCCGGCGTTGTCCCAGACCGCCTCGGCGAGGCCGACGGCGTCGGCGCCCGTGACCGCCGGTGCGACCGCGACGTCCCGCATGCCCACCTCACTCTCGTACGCCCCGGGCCCGAGTGGAGGACGACAACGGGCGCTTCCGCCATGATGGCCCGGCGGGCGAGGCTCGGAGGGCCGATCACCGGAACCCGGCCGCGCGGCGGGTGCACCGTGCGGCCGACGACGCGAAGGGGCGCGCGGCGTGAGCCGCGCGCCCCTTCGTCGGGTATGACCGTGGGCCTACAGGCCCAGGTCGGCCTCGAAGTTGCCGGCCTCCAGCCGCTCCTTGACCGTGGCCAGGAAGCGGGCGGCGTCGGCGCCGTCGATCAGCCGGTGGTCGTACGACAGAGCCAGGTAGATCATCGACCGGACGGCGATGACCTCGCCCAGCTCCGGGTCGTTGACCACGACCGGGCGCTTGACCACGGCACCCGTGCCGAGCATCGCCGACTGCGGCGACGGCACGATCGGGGTGTCGAAGAGCGCGCCCCGGCTGCCCGTGTTGGTCAGCGTGAAGGTCGCCCCGGCGATCTCGTCCGGGCTGATCTTGTTGGTCCGGGTCCGCTCGGCCAGGTCGGCGACCCGCTTGGCGATGCCGCCCAGGTTCAGGTCACCGGCGTTGTGGATGACCGGCACCAGCAGCCCGCGCTCGGTGTCCACGGCGATGCCGAGGTGCTCCGAGTCCGGGTAGGTGATCGTCCCGGCGTCGAGGTCCATGCTGGCGTTGACGATCGGATACGTCTGCAACGCCTCGACCGCCGCGAGGGCGAAGAACGGCAGGAACGACAGCTTCACGCCGTGGCGCTGCTGGAACGAGTCCTTGGCCCGCGCCCGCAGCTTGGCGATCTTGGTGACGTCCACCTCGATCACCGTGGTGAGCTGCGCCATCTCGTGCAGCGACTCGTGCATCCGCTTGGCGATGGCCTTGCGGATCCGGGGCAGCTTCTCGGTGGTGCCCCGCTTGCCGCTCGGCTGCGGCTTCGCGGCCGGCTGCGCCGGGGCCGCCGCGGCGGCGGGCTGCTCCGCCGGGGCCGCCTTGGCCGCCTTGGCCTTCTCGGCCGCCTCCAGCACGTCCTGCTTGCGGATCCGGCCACCCACGCCGGTGCCGTTGACCGAGGAGAGGTCCACGCCGTGCTCGCTGGCCAGCTTGCGCACCAGCGGGGTCACGTAGCCGGCCGCCTCCTCGCCACCGCCCTGTGCGGGCGCCGACGGGCGCTGCGGGGTCGTCGTCGGGGCGGCGGGCACCGCCTGCCGCTCGGCCTGCGCCGGCTGGGCCGACACCTCGGCCTCGGCCGACGGCTCGTTGTACGACAAGCCCGGAGTGGGCTCCTGGACCGTGGGCTCGGGCTTCGCCTCGGCCTTCGGCTCCGGCTTGGGCTCGGGCTTCGGCGCCGGCTTCGCCTCGGCCTTGGGCTCCGGCTTGGGCTCCGGCTTCGCCTCGGCCGGGGCGGCGCCGGCGGCACCGATCACGGCCAGGTCCGCGCCGACCGCGGCGGTCTCGTCCTCGGCGACCTTGATCTCCAGGACGGTGCCGGCGACCGGCGACGGGATCTCCGTGTCGACCTTGTCGGTGGAGACCTCCAGCAGCGGCTCGTCCACCTCGATCGAGTCGCCGACCTGCTTGAGCCAGCGAGTCACCGTACCCTCGGTGACGCTCTCGCCGAGAGCCGGCATCTTCACCGGGGTGCCCTCGCCCGACGGCGCGGCGGCCTGGGGCTGCGGGGCCTCCTGGGCCGGCTTCTCCTGCTCGGGCTCCGGGCCGGTGCCCTCGGCGGCGGCCGTCGGCTCCGCGGCCGGCTCGGCCGGCTCGGCCGGGGCCTCCTGCTGCGGCGCGGCCTCGCCCTCACCGGCGATGACGGCCAGCTCGCTGCCGACCTCGGCGGTCTCGTCCTCGCCGACCACGATCCGGCTCAGCACGCCCGCCGCGGGGGACGGGATCTCGGTGTCGACCTTGTCGGTCGACACCTCGAGCAGGGGCTCGTCGACCTCGACGGTGTCACCCTCCTGCTTGAGCCAGCGCGTGACGGTGCCCTCGGTGACGCTCTCGCCGAGCCGGGGCATGGTGACCGATACCGGCATCTTCTAAGACTCCTTCATTCCCCTGGTGGGATCATCGCCCGTCGCCGGACGCCGCGGTTGTCGTGATCAGGCGTGCGCGTGCAGCGGCTTGCCGGCGAGGGCCAGGTGGGCCTCGCCCAGGGCCTCGTTCTGCGTCGGGTGGGCGTGCACGAGCTGCGCCACCTCGGCCGGGTAGGCCTCCCAGTTGTAGATGAGCTGCGCCTCGCCGACGAGCTCACCGACCCGGGCGCCGACCATGTGGACGCCGACGACCGGGCCGTCCTCGACCCGCACGAGCTTCACGAAGCCGGCCGTCTTGAGGATCTGGCTCTTGCCGTTGCCACCCAGGTTGTAGTTGTAGGTCTTGACCTTGTCGCCGTACTGCTCCTTGGCCTTCGCCTCGGTCAGGCCGACCGACGCCAGCTCCGGGTCGGAGTAGGTGACCCGCGGGATGCCCGCCTCGTCGATCACGGCCGGGTTCAGGCCGGCGATCTCCTCGGCGACGAAGATGCCCTGCTGGAAGCCGCGGTGCGCGAGCTGGAGGCCGGGCACGATGTCGCCGACGGCGTAGACGTTCGGCACGCCGGTGCGCAGCCGCTCGTCGGTCAGCACGTAGCCGCGGTCGGTCTTGACGCCCTGCTCCTCGTAGCCGAGGTTGGCGGTGTTCGGGCCCCGGCCGACGGCGACCAGCAGCAGCTCGGCCTCGACGGTCTCGCCGCCGGCGATGGTGACCTTGACGCCCTTGTCGGTCTTCTCGACCTTCTCGAACGGCTTGCCGACCTTGAAGTTGATCTTCCGCTTCCGGAAGGCCCGCTCCAGCGCCTTGGACGACTCCTCGTCCTCGGCGGCGACCAGGCGGGGGAGCGCCTCGATGATCGTGACGTCCACCCCGAACGACTTCCACACGCTGGCGAACTCCACGCCGATCACACCACCGCCGAGCACGATGGCGGAGGAGGGGACCCGGTCCAGGGTCAGGGCGTGGTCACTGGTGATGATCTTCTCGCCGTCGATCTCCAGGCCGGGCAGGCTCTTGGCGTACGAGCCGCTGGCCAGGATCACGTTGCGGCCGGTGTAGCGCTTGCCGTCGACCTCGACGACGTTCCTGCCCACCAGCTTGCCGGCGCCGGCGACGAAGGTGATGTTCTTGGCGCCGCCGACCAGGCCCTGCAGGCCCTTGTACAGGCGGGAGACGACCCCGTCCTTGTACGAGTTGACCGCGGCCATGTCAATGCCGTGCAGCTCCGCCTTGACGCCGAACTGCTCCGACTCGCGCGTCTGGTCGGCGATCTCGGCCGCGTGCAGCAGCGCCTTGGTCGGGATGCAGCCGTTGTGCAGGCAGGTGCCGCCGAGCTTGCCCTTCTCGACCAGCGCGACCGAGAGGTCCAGCTGGGCGGCGCGCAGCGCCGCCGCGTAGCCGCCGCTGCCACCTCCGAGGATGACGATGTCGAAGGTCGCTTCGTTCGGCTCGCTCACGTCCAACTCCCAGGTCGCGTCACTGCATCGGGGGTCACGGCGGGGTAACACGGACACACCCCACCTCGGTCATCTTGTCACCACCGCGCACAGCTCGCGTAGCGAGGTGCCCAACGACACGTCGTCGACACGTACCCTTGGCGCGGGCTTCGATGACCGAATGTGGGGGAGACGGGTCGGTGGGACTGTTCCGGCGACGCAAAAAGTCGCGTGCGGTGAGCCTCGACCGGGCGGCCGACCGCGCCGATCTGCAGCATCTGGAGAATTTCGTCCGGACCCGTCGGGGAGTCGAGGCGTACATCGAGCCCCGGACCACGGTCACCGAGACCACCGTCATGCTGATCGCCGACGACGGCGAGTGGACCCGCCGCCGCATCGACGGTCCCGACGGCGCCCGCCGCTTCGCCCACCGGCTGGGCATCCCGATCTACGACGTCCGCCTGATGGGCTACCCCCAGCGGATGCGCGACTACAACGAACGCCGCAAACGCCGCCCCGAACTCTTCTGACCCCCACCCCGCCTCGCAAGGGCCCCTCTTTCACGGAAAGAGTGGCCATTCCGCGCGGAAAAGCCACTCCTTCCGTGAATCTGCGGCGATCTGGGCGCGGCGAGCGCGCGAGGGGGCGGGACGAGGGACGGGGCGCCCCCCGTGCAGGGGGCGCCCCGTCGTGCGCGTACGCGTCGGGGGTCAGCCGTTGGCGGCGACGTCCTCGACCAGCTGCACGAGCGTGCGGACCGGGACGCCGGTGCCGCCCTTGGTCCAGTAGCCGGTCGCCTCGCCCGAGTGGTAGCCCGGGCCGGCGATGTCGATGTGCGCCCAGGCGACGTCGTCGGTGACGAACTCGCGCAGGAAGACCCCGCCCTGCAGCATGTGCCCGGCCCGGTCCATGACCGCGTTGACCTGGGAGATGTCGGCGACGTCGGAGTCCATGCCCTTGCGCACGTCATCCGGCAGCGGCATCGGCCAGGCCGGCTCGCCGACCGACTCACCGACCACCTTGACCCGCTCGCAGAGCTCCGGGGTGCCCATCACGCCGGCGATCCGCTTGCCCAGCGCGACCACCTGCCCACCAGTGAGGGTGGAGGTCTCGAAGAGGTAGTCGCAGCCGTCCTCGCAGGCCCGCGCGATCGCGTCGGCAAGGATCATCCGGCCCTCGGCGTCGGTGTTGAGCACCTCCACCTTCTTGCCGTTGTACATGCTGATCACGTCACCCGGCCGGTACGACCGCCCGGACGGCATGTTCTCGGCCATCGGCAGGTAGGCCGTCACCGCCACCGACGGCTTCAGCGCGGCGACGGCCAGCATGGCCGCGCCGACCGCGGCGGCACCCGCCATGTCGGACTTCATCTCCCACATGCCCTGCGCCGGCTTGATCGAGATGCCGCCGGTGTCGAAGGTGATGCCCTTGCCCACCAGCGCGACGCGCTTGCCGGTGCCGCCACCGGCCGGGGTGTAGCTCAGCCTGACCAGGCGCGGCGGGGCCTCCGAGCCCTGCCCGACGGCGATGATGCCGCCGTAGCCACCGGCCGCCAGGGCCGCCTCGTCGAGCACCTCGACGTCCAGCCCGGCCTCCCGGGCGGCGTCGGCCACCGAGTCGGCGAAGGACGGCGGGCGCAGCTCGTTCGGGGCGGTGTTCACCCAGTCCCGGCTGCGCCGGACCGCGTTGCCGACCACCTGCGCCCGGGTGATCTCGGCCTGGGCGCCCGAGTCGGCGGCGTCCGGGACGGCCACCAGCAC
>NZ_JAMOKF010000232.1 GCF_023656545.1 Micromonospora phytophila
TGAGGCGGTCACCGTCGGCCACCGCCTCGTCCCGCCCCAGCGCGTCGAGGATCGCGTCGTCGTGGGCGATCATGGCGAGGTCCAGCTCCTCGCCGTCCTCCCGCCTGCGCTCGCTCATGCCACCGCCTCGTCCAGTCCGCCGCCGGCAAGCGTACGGAGCCGGGCAAGCGCACGGGACTGCGCCACTCGTACGGCCGCCGCCGACATGCCGAGGATCGTGCCGACCTCCTCGGCGGTCAGACCCACCGCGACCCGCAGCGTGATGATCTCCCGTTGGGTGTCGGGAAGGCGCTGCAGCAGCACCGACAGCCGGCGGGCCAGATCGGTGGCGACGGCCTGCTGCTCCGGCCCCGGCGCGGCGTCCGGGCGCTCCAGCGGGGTGTCGGTCATGGTGACGGCGGAGTCGCGCACCGCCGCCCGCTGCGCGTCGGCGACCTTGTGCGCGGCGACGGCGAAGACGAACGCCGAGAACGGTCTGCCCTGCTCCCGGTAGCGGGGGAGAGCCTTGAGCACCGCCAGGCAGACCTCCTGGGCCACATCGTCGGCCGTGGTGTACGCCCCGCCGATGCGACCCAGCCGAGCCCGGCAGTAGCGGACCAGCCGCGGCCGTACGTCGGTGAGCAGGGCGGCCAGGGCCGCCCGGTCGCCGTCGGCGGCCCGGCGGACGAGCTCCGGCTCGATCGTCGTGGTCATGGGGATGCGGGACACCTTCGTTACCGGCTGGTTAACCGCACGCTATCGAGACGCACACCACTTCGCTAGCTCACGTCGCGTGGCCGCGGCGCCACGAAAAGAAGTTGTTGCGCTCGGCCCGCCTCCCGCGATGTCCCAGGTAGCAACCAGCCAGGGGAGGGTCGATGGGCGTCGAAGTCGCCGTGCAGGGGCTGAGCAAGTCGTTCGGCGGCCAACCGGTCTGGTCGGACATCAGTCTGACCCTGCCCGCCGGCGAGATCTCCGTCCTGCTCGGCCCGTCCGGCACCGGCAAGTCGGTGTTCCTGAAGACCCTCGTGGGGCTGCTGCGGCCCGACGCCGGTTCCATCTGGATCGAGGGCAAGGACCTGCCCCGGCTGTCCGAGCGCGCGCTGTACGAGGTGCGCAAGCTGTTCGGCGTGCTGTTCCAGGACGGCGCGCTGTTCGGCTCGATGAACATCTACGACAACGTGGCGTTCCCGCTGCGCGAGCACACCCGCAAGTCCGAGTCGCAGATCCGCGACGTGGTCACCGAGAAGCTCGACATGGTCGGCCTGGTCGGCGCGGAGAAGAAGCTTCCGGGCGAGATATCCGGTGGCATGCGCAAGCGCGCCGGGCTGGCCCGCGCGCTCGTGCTCGACCCCCGCATCGTCCTGTTCGACGAGCCGGACTCCGGGTTGGACCCGGTGCGTACGGCGTACCTGAACCAGCTCATCATCGACCTCAACCAGCGGACCGGGGCGACGTTCCTGATCGTCACGCACGACATCAACACGGCCCGCACGGTGCCGGACAACATCGGGCTGATCTACCACGGGCACCTGGCCATGTTCGGGCCGCGGGAGATGCTGCTGTCCAGCACCGAGCCGGTGGTGCGACAGTTCCTCAACGCCCAGCGGATCGGCCCGATCGGCATGGCCGAGGAGAAGGACGCCGAGGAACTGCGGGCCGAGGCGGACGCCGGCGTGGAACTGCCGCCGCTGCCGCCCATCCCGCTGCAACTGCCGCCCTCGGACGGGCTGCCCCGCCGGGCCGAGCGGCCACCGGGGCAGTGGTGCCGGGACAACGACGTCACCCCGCCGCCCGGCTCCTTCGCGGGGCTCCGGGACGCCGAACAGCCGACCACCGAGCTCTGCCCGCTGCCGGCCGCCGGCGGGGGGGAGGTGGTCCGATGAGCGCCCCGGTCAACGCCGTCCGCGCCACCGGCGAGTTCTTCGCGTTCTGCCTGGACACGCTGCGCGGCCTCGGCCGCCGGCCGGTGCAGGTACGCGAGTTCGTCCAGCAGGCCTGGTTCATCAGCTCGGTGTCGATCCTGCCGGCCGCGCTCGTCTCCATCCCCTTCGGCGCGGTCATCGCCCTGCAACTCGGCTCGCTGGTCCGCCAGCTCGGCGCGCAGTCCTTCACCGGGGCCGCGTCGGTGCTCGCGGTGGTCCGCGAGGCGGGCCCGATCGTCACCGCGCTGATCATCGCCGGCGCGGGCGGGTCGGCCATCTGCGCAGACCTCGGCTCCCGCAAGATCCGCGAGGAGCTGGACGCGATGCAGGTGCTGGGCATCGATCCGATCCACCGCCTGGTGGTACCCCGCGTGCTCGCCTCGATGCTGGTCGCCGTCCTGCTCAACGGCCTGGTCAGCGTCGTCGGCGTCAGCGGTGGCTATCTGTTCAACGTGGTCCTCCAGGGCGGCACGCCCGGGGCGTACCTGGCCAGTTTCCAGGCCCTGGGGCAACTGCCCGACCTGCTGGTGGGCGAGGTCAAGGCGTTGCTGTTCGGCGCCGCCGCCGCACTGGTGGCCTCCTACAAGGGAATGACCGCCAAGGGTGGGCCGAAGGGAGTCGGCGACGCGGTCAACCAGAGCGTGGTGATCACCTTCATGCTGCTGTTCGCGCTGAACTTCGTCGTCACGGCCGTGTACTTCCAGGTCGTCCCGCAGAAGGGCAGCTGACATGGCCGCGCTGCGCCACCTCGACGACCTGGGCGGTCAGCTCGCCTTCTACCTGCGCGCGTTCGCCTGGGCGCCGCGCACCATGCGCCGGTACAAGCGCGAGGTGCTGCGGCTGCTGGCCGAGGTGAGCTTCGGTTCCGGCGCGCTCGCCGTGCTCGGCGGCACCGTCGGCGTCATCTGCTTCCTGACCTTCTTCACCGGCACCGAGGTCGGGCTGCAGGGCTACCAGGCGCTCAACCAGATCGGCAGCAGCGCGTTCACCGGCTTCGTCTCGGCGTACTTCAACACCCGGGAGATCTCCCCGTTGGTGGCGGCGCTGGCGCTGTCGGCCACCGTCGGTTGCGGCTTCACCGCCCAGCTCGGCGCGATGCGGATCTCCGAAGAGGTGGACGCCCTGGAGGTGATGGGCGTGCCGTCCCTGCCGTTCCTGGTGACCACCCGCATGATCGCCGGCTTCGTCGCGGTGATCCCGCTGTACGTGGTCGGGCTGCTCACCAGCTACCTCGCCACCCGGACCATCGCCGTCTTCTACTTCGGACAGTCCGCCGGCACCTACGACTACTACTTCCACCTCTTCCTGCCCCCCGGCGACGTGCTCTGGTCCTTCTTCAAGGTGCTGGTCTTCAGCGTGATCGTGGTGCTGGTGCACTGCTACTACGGCTACACCGCCAGGGGCGGGCCCGCAGCCGTCGGCGTCGCGGTCGGCCGGGCCGTCCGGCTCGCGATCGTCGCGGTCAACATCGTCGACTTCTTCCTGTCGCTCGCCATCTGGGGCGCGACCACCACCGTCCGGATCGCGGGGTGACCATGAGACATCGCATCCTCGGCATCGTCTTCATCGTCGTGCTGACGGCGGCGCTGAGCGCGTCCGTCCTGCAGTACCGCAAGGCGTTCACCCCGGTCGCCTGGGTCACCCTGCGCGCCGACCGGGCCGGCCTCCAGCTCAGCCAGGGCGCCGACGTCAAGGTACGCGGGGTCGTCGTCGGCGAGGTGCGCTCGGTCGGCACCGAGGGCGCCGGCGCCGTCATCCGGCTGGCCCTGGACCCGCGCACCACGCCCCGGATCCCCGCCGACGTCGGCGCGCGACTGCTGCCCAAGACCCTCTTCGGCGAACGGTACGTCGAACTCGTCCCGCCCCCCGGCAGCGGCGCCGCCCCGCCGATCCGGGACGGCGCGGTGATCACCCAGGACCGCAGCCGTACCGCGGTGGAGCTGGAACGGGTCCTCGACCAGGCGCTGCCACTGCTGCAGGCGGTCCGGCCCGACCAGCTCGCCGCGACCCTGGGCGCCATCTCGACCGCCCTGGAGGGACGCGGCGAGCAGCTCGGCGCGAACGTGGTCCGCCTCGGGGAGTACCTCAGGCAGCTCAACCCGACGATGCCCACCATCGCCGAGGACGTCCGGAAGCTGGCCGTCGTGCTCGACAGCTACGACGCCGCGCTGCCCGACCTGCTCGCCCTGCTGCGAGACGTGACCGTCACCGCCCGCACCGTCACCGACCAGAGCCAGCAGCTGGCCGCGTTCCTGGCCGACACCACCGACACCGCCGACGTCGCCCGGGGCTTCCTCGACCGACACGGCGACCAGCTCATCGCGCTCGGCGAGGTGAGCCGGCCGGTGCTGCAACTGCTCGCCACGTACGCCCCCGAGTACCCCTGCCTGATGAGCGGGCTGGTCGCCCTGCAACCCCGGGTCGAGGAGGTCTTCGCCGGCGGGCGGATGCACATCACCCTCGAGGTCACCCGCGACGGCGGCAGGTACGAGAAGGGCCGCGACGAGCCGGTGTACGGCGCGCACAACGGCCCGCAGTGCCGGGGCCTGCCCAGCCCCGGGCAGCCCGCGCCCGAGGTGCCCGTCGACGACGGGTACGACTACCGGGGCGCCCGCCCCCGTACCCCCCTCGTCGTCGGCACGCCGGCGAGTTCGCCCGCCGGCGGCTCCCCGGCCATGGGCCACGCCGGCACGGGTGAGGAGCGCGCCCTGGTAAAGCCCCTTGTCGGGGCCGTCACCGGCATCCCGCCGGCGGAGGTCCCGGACATCGCGGTCCTGCTCTGGGGGCCGCTGCTGCGCGGCGGGGTGGTGAGCGCCCGATGAGCGCCAGGACCTGGGCACCCCTGCTGAAGCTGGCGGTCTTCGCCGCGGTGACGCTGCTGCTGACCGGGCTGCTCGCCCAGACCCTCGGCGCCTTCCCACCCGGCGGCGTCACCTACCGCGCCCGCTTCACCGACGTGACCGGACTGCTCGCGGGAGACGACATTCGCGTCGCCGGGGTGAAGGTCGGCCGGGTCAGCCGGATCACGGTGGTCGACGACACCGTCGCCGAAGTCGTCTTCACCGTCACCCCCGACGTGCCGCTGGCCACCAGCGTCCGCGCCAAGATCCGCTACCGCAACCTGGTGGGCCAGCGGTACCTGGCGCTGACCGAGGGGCCGGGGGAGGGGCGGCCACTGCGGCCGGACGGCCTCATCCCGCTCGACCAGACCACGCCGGCACTGGACCTCACCGTGCTGTTCAACGGCTTCCGGCCGCTGTTCACCGCGCTCAGCCCGGACGACGTGAACAAGCTCGCCTACGAGATCATCCAGGTCCTGCAGGGCGAGGGCGGCACGGTGACCAGCCTGCTGCGACGTACCGCGTCCCTGGCCAACACCCTCGCCGACCGGGACGCCGTCATCGGACGGGTCGTCACCAACCTCAACGGCGTCCTGGGCACGCTGGCCGAACGGGACCGCAACCTGGACCAGAGCATCAGCCAGCTGCAGCAGTTCGTCTCCGGTCTCTCGGCCGACCGCACCGCCATCGGCGAGTCGCTGGTCAGCATCGGCGAGCTCACCACCGCCACGTCCTCGCTGCTGCGCGAGGCACGCCCACCGCTCGCCGCCGACGTGCGCGCCCTGGACGACCTCGCCGGCAACCTCAACCGCAACGCGGCCGTCATCGACAGCACCCTCGGGCGGATGCCGGAGCGGTACGAGGCCCTGACCCGCGTCGCCTCCTCCGGCTCGTGGTTCAACTTCTACCTCTGCGACTTCGACGGCACCGTGGCGGTGGCCGGCCGGGCGCCGCTCGACCTGCCCGCCTTCAGCGCCTCGACCGCCCGCTGTGCCACCGGAGGCAACCAATGACACCGTTCCGCGAACGCAATCCCGTCGTCGTCGGCGCGACCGGGCTGGTGCTGATCGTGGCGGCGCTGCTGGGCGCCTTCCAGCTGGACCGGCTCGCCGCACTGAGCGGACGTTCGTACCAGGCGGCCTTCCACGACGCCAGCGGCCTCGCCAGCGGCAACGAGGTGCGGGTCGCCGGGGTGCGGGTGGGCAAGGTGACCGCCGTGGAACTGGCCCGCGACGGCGCGCCCCGCGTACGGGTCCGGTTCCGGGTGGACGACGACGGCGTCCGCCTCGGCACCCAGACCGGCGCCACGATCCGGATCAAGACCGTGCTGGGCCAGAAGTACCTGGCCCTGTCGCCGGCCGGGCCGGGGCGGCTGCGCGAGGGTGGGGAGATCCCCCTCGCCCGCACCGCGGCGCCGTTCGACGTGGTGCAGGCCGTCACCGGGCTCGCCGACACCCTCGACAAGGTCGACACCGACCAGCTCGCCGCCGCCTTCACCACCCTGTCGCAGACCTTCGCCGAGACCCCCGGCAGCGTCAACGCGTCCCTGGTCGGGCTCTCCCGGCTCTCCCGCACCGTCGCCAGCCGCGACGCCGAGCTGCGGACCCTGCTCACCCGGGCCCGGGACGTCACCGCGGTGCTCGCCACCCGGGACGAGGAGTTCCGCAGACTGGTCACCGACGGCGAGGCGCTGCTGACCGAGGTGAGCCGCCGCCGCGACGCCATCCACAAGCTCCTCGTCGGCACCGACGAACTCGCCACCCAGCTCTCCGGACTGATCACCGACAACCGCGCGCAGCTCGAACCGGCGCTGCGCGAGCTGCGTGAGGTGGTCGCCATCCTGCAACGCAACCGGGACGACCTGGAGAAGACCATCCAGCGGATGGGCCCGTTCGTCACCGCGTTCGCCAACGTGGTGGGCAACGGCCGCTGGTTCGACTCGTACGTGTCCGGGCTGCTCCAGCCGTACCAACCCACCACGGGAGGCCGCTGATGCCCGGTCTGATGCGACGCCGGCGACGAGCCCTCGCCGTCGCCACCGCCCTGCTGGTCGCCGTCGCCGCCGGCGTGGTCGTCCTCCGCCACGGCACACCCCCACGGCAGGTGGTCGCCTGGTTCACCCGAGCCGTCGGCGTGTACCCGGGATCGGATGTGCGGGTGCTGGGCGTACGCGTGGGCGAGGTGGTCGCGGTGACCCCGCAGGGCCGGTCGGTCAGGGTCACGATGCGCTACGACGCGGGGATCTCCGTGCCCGCCGACGCGCAGGCGCTCATCGTCCCGCCCAGCGTGGTCAGCGACCGGTACGTGCAGCTCACCCCCGCCTACGCCGGCGGTGCCGCGCTCGCCGACGGGGCCGAGATACCGCTGGCTCGCACCGCCGCACCGATGGAGATCGACGACATCTACCAGGCCCTCGACGAGTTCAACCGCACGTTGGGCCCGCAGGGCGCCAACCGCGACGGTGCGCTGTCCGACCTCCTCGCCACGGGTCGGGCCAACCTGGAGGGCAACGGCCGGTACCTGCACGACACCCTCGATGGGCTGTCCGGGGCCCTGACCACCCTCTCCGACGGCCGGCAGGACCTCTTCGGCTCCGTCGCCAACCTGCAACGCTTCACCACCGCGCTGGCCCGCAGCGACCAGCAGGTGCGGGCCTTCAACCAGCAGCTCGCCGACGTCGCCGAACAGCTCGCCGGCGAGCGTGACGAACTGGCCGCGGCGCTGCGCAACCTGGCCACCGCGCTGGCCGAGGTCACCGCGTTCGTCAAGCAGAACCGCGCCGCGTTGACCTCCAACGTCGCGGCCCTGACCGACATCACCGGCGTGCTGGTCCGCCAGCAGCAGGCGGTCATCGAGATCCTCGACGTCGCCCCGCTCACCCTGAACAACCTCGCCCTGTCCTACAACCCGCGTTCCGGCACCCTGGACACCCGGAACAACGCGATGGGTCCGTACGACCCCGCGGGCTTCGCCTGCTCGTTGATGGTGGACCAGCTTCCCGCGGCGCGGGTGCCCGCGAAGTGCCTGGCACTCGCGCAGACCCTGCACTCGCGCGGGCTGCCCATGACCGACCAGCTGCGCAAGCTGCTCAAGCTGCCGCCCGGCGCCCCGGCGATCGGCGGGTCCTCACCGGGGCCTCCTGTCAGCTCCCCCGGTGCGCCGATCCCCGACCAGGCGCCGGGCGGCTCCGGCATCACCAGCGACCCCACCCTCGGGGGCATCCTGCGGGGCGTGTCATGACCGCCCGGACACTGCGCGCCCTGGCCGGCGCGGTCCTGGTGGCGCTGCTCCCGGCCGGGTGTGGCCTGCCCGACCTGGCCGGCGTGCCGCTGCCCGGCGGCGCCCCCGAGGGCGACGGATACGCCGTCACCGCCGAGTTCAGCGACGTGCTCGACCTGGTGCCGCAGGCCGCCGTCAAGGTCGACGACGTGACCGTCGGCAGCGTCGAGAAGATCTCCCTCTCCGGCTGGACCGCCCGGGTCACGGTGCGCGTCGGCGCCGACGTACGCCTGCCCGCCAACGCCACCGCCGCGATCCGGCAGAGCAGCCTGCTGGGCGAGAAGTACGTGACCCTCGCGGCGCCACCCACCGCCCCGGCGAGCGCCCGACTCGCCGACGGCGACGTCATCCCGCTGTCCCGTACCGCCCGCGGCGCCGAGGTGGAAGAGGTCCTCGCCGCCCTCGGGTTGCTGCTCAACGGTGGCGGCCTGGCGCAGCTGCGGACGATCAACCAGGAACTCGGCACCGCCCTCGACGGCCGGGAACCCGCCGTCCGGGACGCGCTCAGACAGCTCGACGAGTTCATCGGGGGGCTGGACAAGCAGAAGGCCGACCTGGTCCGCGCCCTCGACGCCCTCGACCGGCTGAGCGGTCGGCTCCACCGGCAGAAGCAGACGCTCGGCGAGGCGGTGGACGCCCTCGCCCCCGGCCTGACCGTGCTGGCCCGTCAGCGCGCCCAACTGACCGAGGCGCTGACCGCCCTGGGCAAGCTCGGCCAGGTCGGCACCCGAGTCGTCAACCGCAGCCGGGACGACACCCTGGCCGACCTCCGGGCGCTGCAACCGATCCTGGAGCAGCTGGTACGCGCCGGGGACGACCTGCCGAAGTCCCTGGACTTCATGCTGTCGTTCCCGTTCCCGCCGAACGTCACCGGCGCGATCGTCGGCGACTTCGTCAACCTGT
>NZ_JAMOKF010000233.1 GCF_023656545.1 Micromonospora phytophila
GCCGCCAGCAGGCTGCCCAGCCCCCGGCGCGGGCGCGGCGTGGGTCTCACTCGAGGGCGGGTGCGGGGGCGCCGTCCGGGTGCCGGTCAGGCGCGGGCGCAGAGGCGGCGCAGGGTGCGGCCGAGCCACCAGGCGTACCCCTGCTGGAAGGCCCGCCCGGCCGGCCCGGCGGCGCGCATGAACCAGCGGTCCGGCTGGCTGAACGCGACCACCTCGAACCAGACGTGGCCGGCGTCGTCGCGGGTGACCACGAAGGCCTCCTCGCCGCGCGCCGGGTGACCGGGCAGGGTGCCGTACCCGAAGCCGGCCCGGCGCTCGTCGTCCTCGGCCCAGACCACCTGGCAGGGCGCGGCCAGCCGCACCGGGCCCACGCCCAGGCGGGTGACGACCCGCACCCCCGGTGCCGCCCGGTCGGCGGCGGCGTCCATCCGGATCCCGGCCGCCCGGTGCAGGCGCCAGCCCAGCACCGCCGCGCCCGCCGCCGCGAAGCAGGAGTCGGGCAGTCGGACCCGGTGCCGCACGTGCCGCCAGCCGGGGGGCAACTGCCCGGCGCGGGTGGCACCGACGTGCGGGTAGGTCAGTGCCGGCACGGTACGCACCCCTCACGGTTCGACGGACAGCGACCAGCGTACGGCCGGCGCGGGCGGGGCGCCGGGGTGACTGTGGTTGGCTGTCGAGCGTGACCACCGAGCCGCGCATCGCCCCGGCCGACCCGACGGACGCCGGCGAGATCCTGACCGTGCAGCGGGCGGCGTACCTCACCGAGGCCCAGCGGTACGCCGACCCGTTCCTGCCGCCGCTGACCGAGACCCTCGACGAGGTGCGGACGGCGCTGGCGGGGCCCGCGACGGTGCTCACCGCCCGGCTGGGACACCGGCTGGTCGGTTCCGTCCGGGTCCACGTCGACGGCGGCACCGGGCACGTGGGGCGGCTCTCGGTCGCCCCCGACCAGCAGGGACGCGGCATCGGCGGGCAGTTGCTGCGGGCGGTCGAGGCGGCGTGCGCCGCCCGGGTCCGCCGGTTCGCGCTCTTCACCGGCGCCGACAGTGAGCAGAACCTGCGGTTGTACCACCGGCACGGCTACCGGGTGGTCGGGCACCGGCCGGATCCGAACGGCATCCGGCTCGCCCTGCTGGAGAAGCCGGTGGTCAGTCCCGCTCGCAGCGACGTCTGAGCCCGTCGGCCTCCATTCGCAGGTAGCGGCGCGTCAGGTCGCCGTAGAGCCAGCCGACCACCCCGGCCAGCGGCCCGGACTGCTCGACGACCAGCTCGACCCGGCTGCGGCCGTCGGGCAGCGGCAGCACCCGGTGCTCGGCACGGGTGCGCACCCCCGGGCTCACCGAAACCCACGTGAAGGCGCACCCCCCGGTCAGCTCGGTGACCCGCCACACCGCCGGTCGCAGCTTCGGCTGCTCCAGCCGCGCGGTCGCGCCCACCACCAGCGGTCCCGGCTCCAGCCGGCGGGCCCGACGTACGGAGGCGGTCCACTCCGGCCACCGCTCCACGTCGACCAGGACCGTCCACACCCGCTCGGCGTCGGCGGCCAACTCCGTTCCGGCCTCGAACCGCATGTGCCCTCCCCGGGCGGCGCCGCGCGCGCCGCGCCCGCTGGAGACGACGCTGCCCGGTGGATCGTGACCGCGGCATCCGCCGCCCGGCCGGTCACCGCCCGGCCACCCGGCCATCGGCACCGCCGGATCAGGCGGCCTCGCGCAGGTCCGCCAGCTTCAGGGGGGTACGCCGGCGCAGCAGCTCCTCCAGCTCGGCGACCGAGCCGACCTCGCCGAGGACGTCCTTGCCGCCGCCGAAGCGCGGGGGGTAGCGGCGCACCAGCCGGTAGCGGTAGTTGCCCCGGATCAGCTCGACGCTGACCCGCCACCGCCCGCAGCATCCGCAGACCCACTCCGCCACCCCGCGAAAATAGCTCTGACCTGCGGTTTTCTGATTCACCCGGTCGGGACGAGCGGCGCGGCGAGGGACACGCCGCCCACGCACCGGCGGTGATCTGCCTCACGGCTGTCGGTGCCGTCTGATTGACTGGTCGCCGTGGAGCTGCCGATCAGTCCGACGGTCGAACCGATGCTGGCCAAGAGCGTCCCGCGGATCCCCACCGCGCCAGGGATGACGTACGAGCCGAAGTGGGACGGCTTCCGGTGCATCGTGCTCCGCGACGGCGACTCGGTCGAGCTGGCCAGCCGGGGCGGCAAGATGATGACCCGCTATTTCCCGGAGGTGGTCGAGCAGGCCCGCCGCCAGTTGCCCGAGCGCTGCGCGGTCGACGGGGAGCTGATCGTGATCCGGCGCGACGGCCCGGGCGGGCAGCCCCGGCTCGACTTCGAGATGCTGGCCCAGCGCATCCACCCGGCCGCCTCCCGGGTGAAGATGCTGGCGGAGACCACGCCGGCCGACTTCGTCGCCTTCGACCTACTCGCCCTCGACGACGAGTCCCTGCTCGACCAGCCCTACCCGCACCGCCGGGCCCGGCTGGAGGCGGCGTTGGCGGGGGTGCGTCCGCCGGTGCACGTCACCCAGGTGACCACCGACGTGGAGACCGCGCACCGCTGGTTCGACGTCTTCGAGGGCGCCGGCCTGGACGGTCTGATCGCCAAGCCCGCCGACCTGCCGTACGAGCCGGGAAAGCGG
Organism: Micromonospora phytophila; assembly: GCF_023656545.1. GTDB lineage: Bacteria > Actinomycetota > Actinomycetes > Mycobacteriales > Micromonosporaceae > Micromonospora > Micromonospora phytophila. The sequence goes on from NZ_JAMOKF010000233.1 coordinate 2,644, forward strand.
CTCATGTTCAAGGTCAAGCACGCCCGCACCGCCGACGCGGTGGTGGCCGGCTTCCGCTGGCACAAGTCCGGCCCCGTGGTCGGCTCGCTCCTGCTCGGCCTTTATGACGACGCGGGCGTCCTGCACCACGTCGGAGTGAGCGCGTCGTTCACCATGGCGCGCCGGGCGGAGCTGCTGGAGGAACTGGGCCCCTACCGGGACACCGGCGGGGATCACCCGTGGGTGCACGGCGACCACGAGCGCGGCCAGCGCATCCCGGGCGGGGTGAGCCGGTGGACCGGCACGAAGAACCTCGAGTGGGAGCCGCTGCGCCCCGAGCTGGTGGTGGAAGTCGGCTACGACGCCATGGAGGGCGACCGGTTCCGGCACACCGCCCGGTTCGTGCGCTGGCGGCCCGACCGCGATCCCCGCTCCTGCCGCTACGACCAGCTCGACCGTCCCGTCCGGTTCGATGTGGACCAGGTGCTGCGTGGGGACCCGACGGTGACCGCGGGGTCTGTTCCGGACCCGGCGTAGCCTGGCCGTCGACCCGATCACGGAGGCTCGCTCGTGACCCGCATTCCCGACCGGCTCCGCCGGTTCCGGCTCGCCGTGGCCGGCCTGGCCGCCGCCGCGCTGCTGGCTGCCGGCTGCACCCTCCCGGCGTTCGCCCCCCGCACCGACACCGACGGCGAGGCCGCCGCTCCGGGCGCGGCACCCACCTGGCGGGCCTGCCCGGAGGTGGCCGAGGAGCTGGTCGGCCGGGGCGCGCCGGACATGCGCTACGAGTGCGCGCGGATCAGGGTGCCGCGCAACTGGGGCACCGGCACCGGAGCCACCGCCGGGCCGGGCACCGGGGAGACCTTCGAGATCGCGCTGCTGCGGGCCCGGTCGACCAAGCAGCGCGACCGGATCGGCTCCCTGGTCATCAACCCGGGCGGCCCCGGCGGTTCCGGCGTGGACACGGCCGTCTACCTCTCCTTCGGTCCGGCGTTCGGCGGCCTGCCCGCCTCGATCACCGACCGCTTCGACATCGTCGGCTTCGACCCGCGCGGGGTGTCCCGCTCCAGCCCGGTGAAGTGCATCCCGGACGCCGACCTCGACGCCAGCTTCGGCTACGACCCCGACCCGGAGAGCCAGCGCTCCTTCGACGGGTTCGTCTCGCTCAGCCAGCGGATCGGGCGCGGCTGCGGTGGCCGCTATGGCGACCAGCTGCCGCTCTACGGCACCGAGCAGGCCGCCCGGGACATGGACGCGGTCCGCGCCGCCGTCGGCGACGACAAGCTGACCTACCTCGGCTACTCCTACGGCACGCTGCTCGGCGCGACCTACGCCCAGCTCTACCCGCAGCGGGTACGGGCGTTGGTTCTCGACGGCGCCGTCGACCCGAAGCAGGGCCTCATCGCCGGCTCGGAGAGCCAGGCCAAGGGCTTCGAGCGGGCGTTCGACAACTTCACCCGCTGGTGCGCGGCCAACGCCGGCCGGTGCCCGATCGCCCCCGACGCCAGGGCGGCGGTCACCTCGGCGATCGACAAGGCCCGCGTCTCCCCGGTGCGCGGCGACGACGGGCGCGAGGCCACCCCGGGCTGGGTCTTCTACGCGGTCATCTCCTCGCTCTACACCGAGGCGGGGTGGCAGGAGCTGGGCCGGGCGATCGACCGGCTCGACGGCGGCGACCCGAAGGATGTGTTCCGCCTCGCCGACGCGTACGCCGGCCGCGAGGAGGACGGGCGCTACTCGAACCTGTTCGACGCCAACCTGGCGGTCAACTGCGCCGACGAGGAGGAGAAGCCGAGCCGGGAGCGGATCCGCGAACTCCAGTCGCAGTGGCGCGCGAAGTACCCGCTGTTCGGGCCGGCGCTGGCGGTCGGCATGCTCTCGTGCGCCGAGTGGCCCGGCGGCAATGACCCCTATCCGACCGGTCGTGCCGACGGGGCGCCGCCCATCCTGGTGGTGGGCACCACCGGTGACCCGGCGACGCCGTACGAGCAGACCGGCGCGCTGGCAACGATGCTCGGGGTGGGCCGGGTGCTCACCTGGGAGGGTGAGGGGCACACCGCCTACCCGCAGACCACCTGCATCACCGAGGCGGTCGACGCCTACCTGCTCGGGTTGACCGTTCCCAGGGAGGGGCTGCGCTGCCCGGCCCGCTGACCGGCTGCTCCGGGGGCAGCTCCGGCAGCTCGATACCGTACCGGAGGGCGATCTCGTCCAGCAGCAGCCGCATCCGGCGTACGTCCGCCTTGAGCTGCTCCTGCTCGTCGTGTTCGAAGGCGTCGTCGTCGACGATCAGCCGGCTCGCGAAGTGCGCCGTGATCAACGGGATGACCAGCAGCACCATGGTCGAGATGAGCAGCGCGGCGAGGGTACGGCCGGCCCAGCTGGTCGGCGAGATGTCCCCGTAGCCGACGGTGGAGGCGGTCACCACCGCCCACCAGACCGCGTCCGCGGCGCTGCGGTTCTCCACCTCGCCGTAGATGAACCCGGCCACCACGATCATCAGCAGGTACGACGTGATCAGCGTCCGGGGCGAGTTGGCGAACCAGACCAGTCCGCGGTAGATCCAGCGGAACGGCAGCAGCAGGACGTCCATGGGGCACCATGCTGCCCGGTGCGGGCAAGCGCCGCCCGCACATCGGCCGGTGTCGGTGTGCCAGGCTCACCGGCATGAGCGACCTGATCTTCCGCGAGGCCGTCCGGGCGGACCTGCCCGCCGTCCTCGCCCTGCTCGCCGACGACGTGCTCGGCAAGGCCCGCGACCTCACCGAGGTCGACGCGGCGTACGAGCGGGCGTTCGCCGACATCACCGCCGACCCGCGCAACCACCTGGTGGTGGCCGACTCCGGCGGCGAGCTGCTCGGCTGCATGCAGCTCACCTACATCCCGGGGCTCGGTCGGCACGGGGCCGAACGGCAGCTGATCGAGTCGGTCCGGGTCCGCTCGGACCTGCGCGGGCAGGGCATCGGCCGGAAGATGATGACCTGGGCGATCGACCAGGCGAAGCAGCGCGGCTGCGCCCTGGTGCAGCTCACCACGGACAAGACCCGCCTGGACGCCCACCGCTTCTACCTCGGCCTCGGCTTCGTGGCCAGCCACGAGGGCATGAAGCTCCCCCTCTGACCGCCCCCTCCCGCCCCCGCCCGCTCCTCCTCCCGCGATCATGCAGTTGTGCTGCCGCACAAAGGCGACGGGACGGGCCGAAACACCCGCCACAACTGCATGATCGGCGGGGAACAACGGGGGCCGGGGTCAGTCGGGGATTAGGCGGCCGTCGCGGAGGGTCAGGACGCGGTCGGCGAGTTCGATCAGGGCCGGGTCGTGCGTGGCGACCAGCGCGGTCATTCCCCGGGCGTGCACCACAGCCCGGAGCAGGTCCATGATGGAGCGGCCGGTCTCCGAGTCGAGCTGACCGGTGGGCTCGTCGGCGATCAGCAGGTCCGGCTCGTTGGCCAGGGCCCGGGCCACCGCCACCCGCTGCTGCTGCCCGCCGGAGAGCTCGTACGGCCGCTGGGCGGCCTGCCCACCCAGGCCGACCAGTTCCAGGAGCACCGCCACCCGCTGTTCCCGCTCGCCGGCCGGCACCCGGGACAGTCGCAGCGGCACGCCGACGTTCTCGGCGGCGGAGAGGATCGGCACCAGCCCGAAGGTCTGGAACACGAAGCCGACGGTGCCGCGGCGCAGCTCCAGCAGTTCGCGCTCGCCCGCGGCCGTCACGTCGTGACCGGCCACCACCACCCGGCCGGAGTCCGGCCGGTCCAGCCCACCGACCAGGTTGAGCAGGGTGGTCTTGCCCGCCCCGGAGCGGCCCCGCACGCAGAGCAGCTCACCGCGCCCGGCCGAGAACGACACCTCCCGTACCGCGTGCACGGCGTGCTCGCCGCGGCCGAACGTCCGGCTGACGTTCTCCACCCGGACGACGTCCTCGGCGACGGTGGCGCCGGCCGACGCCCGCTTGGGCCCCCCGTTGACCAGCACGTCCCGGTCGCTCATGCCCCCGCCTCCCGCTCGTCCGGCGCCCGGTCGCCCGGCCGCACCTGCACGTGGTCCGGCTCCAGGTTGAGCCGCACCCGGTCCCGCAGCGACAGCGCCTCGACGAACGGCGTCGGCAGCTGCATCCGTCCGCTCCGATCGAGCACCGCGTACTCCTCGCTGACCAGCTCGGTGTTGCCGTCCGCGTCGATCCGCGAGGTGCGGCGTACCTCCGAGGCGGTCCGGCCGTCGCGGATCGCGACGGTACGGCGGACCTGCCCGGCTACGGCGTGGTCGTGGGTGACCACCACGATGGTGACGCCGAGCTCCGCGTTGATGGTGCGCAACGCGGCGAAGACCTCCGCGCCGGTCGCCTCGTCCAGCTCGCCGGTCGGCTCGTCGGCGAAGAGCACCTCGGGGTCGTTGGCCACCGCCACCGCCACCGCGCAGCGCTGCTGCTCGCCGCCGCTGAGCTGCCCGGGTCGCCGGTCGGCGCAGTAGCCCACGCCGACCAGGTCGAGCAGCTCCCGGGCCCGCTGGCGGCGGGCCTTCCGGCCGCCACGCCGCCCGGCGAGCTGCATCGGCAGCTCGACGTTCTCCAGCGCGGTCAGGTACGGCAGCAGGTTGCGCCCGGTCTGCTGCCAGACGAAGCCGACCATGTCCCGCCGGTAGCTCAGTCGGCGCCGGGCGGAGAGGTTGAGCAGGTCGTAGTCCGCCACCCGGGCGATGCCGGCGGTGGGGGTGTCCAACCCGGAGAGGATGTTCAGCAGGGTCGACTTGCCCGACCCGGAGGCGCCGACGATCGCCACCAGCTCGCCCCGGTCGATGACCAGGTCCAGCCCCTGCAGGGCGAACACCTCCACCCCCTCGGTCTTGAAGATCCGCACCAGTCCGTCGCAGACGATGTGCCCGCGCAGCCGGTCCCTGCCACCGGCCCGCTGCGCCGCGCGCTCGGCGGCCCGCCGTTGCAGGGCGGCCAGGTCCGGCACGACGGAGGTCTCCGCGGTAGCGGTCATGTCAGCTCTCCTCTCCGAGCCGGAGCACCTCACCGAGGCGCAGCCGGCGGTTGTTCACAGCCTCGACGGCGACCGCGAAGCCGAGGGCGACGGCGCCGAGCGCGACGACCCCGGCGACCAGACCGGGCTCGAACGCCACCCGGACGGGAACACCGCCGGTGAAGGCGGACAGGCCCAGCACCGGCGTGAGCAGCAGCGGCAGCAGCGCCCCGACCAGCGCGCCGGTGAACACCGACACGCCCACCAGCGGGGCCAACTCCACCAGCAGCAGCCCGCGCCACTGCCGGCGGGACAGCCCGAGGGTGCGCAGCCGGGACAGCACCTGACCACGCGCCCGGGCGCCGGCGAGCACCGTGAAGGCGATCGCGAACAGGCCGAGCACCGTGCCGACGAGCACGCCGGCGACGAACCCGAAGGCCAGCACCCCGTTGGCACCGCCCTCGCCCAACTGCCGGCGGGTGTCCGCCCAGGTGAGCACCTCCACCTCCAGCGGCCGTTCCCGCCCCGCGACCGTCCCGCCCGTCTGGAAGCGCGACTGCCCCTCGTTGCCGACCCGGCGCAGCTCCTCGCCGTCGAGGCCGTCGCCGGCGACCAGGAAACCGGTCGGCACGGCGGCGTACTCCCGGCGGGGCAGAGCCTGCCAGGGCAGCACGACGAACCGGCTGGTGTCGGCCCGGAGCATCGGGAAGCTCTCCGCCTGCTCGGCCACCCGGAACTCGTACCGCTGGCCCTGGACGGTGACGAACGCGGAGCCGGCCAGGCCGGCGGCGACCAGGTCGGCGGCGACCGACGGGGAGACCACCGCGGGCAGTGGTCCGGGCTGCCCACCGGGGGCGAGCAGCGCCGCGGGCACCGGCACGTCGAGGTCGCTCTCCCCGGCCACCCGGGCCAGGGCCGGCCCGTCGACCAGCACCACGCTGACCCCACCCAACCGGGAGTCGGTGCCCACGGAGTCCTTGGAGAGGCGCTGGCCGGCCTCGTGCAGCACCGGGCTGGCCGCGCGCACCCCGGGCAGCCGCGCCAACTCGGCGCCGGTCTCGGGAGCGAGCCGCTCACCACGGACCAGCGCGTCGGCGGGCACCTGCCGGCTCGCCGCCCGGTCCCGGCTGGCCTCGATGCCGACCGCGACGACCGCGCTGAACGCGGCGGTCGCGACGGCGAGCACGACGACCACCAGCGGGGCGGTGACCACGGCACGACCGGCGCGGGCCGTGCCCAGGAAGGCGACGCTGCCGC
>NZ_JAMOKF010000234.1 GCF_023656545.1 Micromonospora phytophila
CGGCCGCCGGCGGCACCGGCGCCCACGCCCAGCACCCGCGCCAACCCCCTGCCGTCGCTGCCCGGCCTTCCTCCGCCGCCGTTGCCTAGCCCCGTGCTGCCGAGCCCGGTGCTGCCGTCGCTGCCGGGTCTGCCGCTGCCCACCGCAGGCCCGCTCGGCTAACCGACTCGCCGCGATCGCACCTCGGTCAGCCCGTCCGCCGGTACCCGACGGCCGGCTCCGGTCGCTGCGGATGATCCACACCCATTCCCCGGTGGGATGCGGGCGGGTGTGACTTCCGCGTCGGTGGTGGCCCCGCCCGCGACGCGGGATGCGTCCGAGGCCGTGCGGTGCGTACAGTTCCGGGTCGGACTTGGGGTGGGCCGGGTAGCTCCGGCGCAGGGAACGGAACGAGACATCGACGGCATGACGGCGGACAACGTTACGGAAACCGGTCAGCGCGGCATCGACCGGAGCCAACTGGAGACCTGTCTCAGCGTCTTCGAGGCGCTGGAGGACCTGCCTCCCGACCACCCGGACGTGCAGCGGGTGCAGCGGGCCACCGCCAGGCTCTACAAGGTGATCAAGCAGCGGCGGCGCGAGGAACGGCGCGATGCCATCGCGGCGGCCGACCGCGCGGTGACGGAGGCCACCGCCACCGGCGCCCCGGGCCGGATCGACGACGAGACCCAGGGCCTCCCGCTCGCCTCCCCCACCGCGGGCGCCACCGCCGGTTTCCTGCACAATCCGCGCGGCTGCTACGTCTGCAAGCAGCGCTACCGCGAGGTGGACGCCTTCTACCACCAGCTCTGCCCGTCCTGCGCCGCGCTCAACCGGGAGCGCCGGGACGCCCGCACCGACCTGACCGGCCGGCGTGCGCTGCTCACCGGCGGCCGGGCGAAGATCGGCATGTACATCGCGCTGCGGCTGCTGCGCGACGGCGCGCACACGACGGTGACGACGCGGTTCCCCCATGACGCGGTCCGCCGATTCGCCGCGATGCCGGACAGCGGCGACTGGCTGCACCGCCTGCGGATCGTCGGGATCGACCTGCGCGACCCCGCCCAGGTGATCGCCCTCGCCGACTCGGTCGCCGCCCAGGGACCACTCGACATCCTGATCAACAACGCGGCGCAGACCGTCCGCCGCTCGCCCGGGGCGTACGCGCAGCTCGTCGCTGCGGAGGCGGCGGCCCTGCCGGACGGTCCGCTGCCGGAAATGATCACGTTCGCCAAGTCGGGCGGCTGGGGCGACCCGGCGGCCAGCCTGACCGGCTCGGCGCACTCGGCCACGATCACCCCGCACGCGCTCACCGCGCTGGCGCTGACCAGCGGGTCCGCCTCGCCGGAACGGATCGCGGCAGCCACCGCCATCGACGCCGGCGGTCTGGTGCCGGACCTCGACCCGGTCAACAGCTGGGTGCAGCGGGTGCACGAGGTGGACCCGCTCGAGCTGCTCGAGGTGCAGCTGTGCAACGTGACCGCGCCGTTCGTGCTGGTCAGCCGGCTGCGCCCGGCGATGGCCGCGGCGAAGGCCCGCCGCAAGTACGTGGTGAACGTGTCGGCGATGGAGGGCCAGTTCGGTCGCGGCTACAAGGGGCCGGGGCACCCGCACACCAACATGGCCAAGGCCGCGCTGAACATGCTGACCCGGACCAGCGCCCAGGAGATGCTGGCCGACGGCATCCTGATGACCAGCGTCGACACCGGCTGGATCACCGACGAGCGGCCGCACCCGACGAAGATGCGGCTGGCCGACGCCGGCTTCCACGCCCCGCTGGACCTCATCGACGGCGCGGCCCGGGTGTACGACCCGATCGTCCGCGGCGAGCTGGGCGAAGACCTGTACGGCTGCTTCCTGAAGGACTACGCGCCCTGCGCTTGGTGATCAGCGCGCCCGGCACCGGAGCGTCGAGCGGTGGGAGGATCGGATGCGTCTGCACGTGGGCTGCGCCATGTGGACGCACAAGTCCTGGCAGGGGCGCTTCCTGGCGCATCCGCTGCCGGCTCATGAGCGGCTGCGCGCCTACGCCGGTTGGTGCACCGCGGTCGAGGGGAACACGACGTTCTACGCGACCCCGGCTCGGGAGACGGTGGCGTCGTGGGCACGGCAGACCGACCCCGACTTCCGGTTCGTGCCCAAGCTGCCGAAGGTCGTCACGCACGGGCGACGGCTCACCGGCGCTGACGAGGAACTCCGGGGCTTCCTGAACGCGATCGAACCCCTCGGCCCACGAGCCCACGCCCTCTGGATCCAACTGCCGGGCTCGTTCGGCCCCGCCGACGTACCCACGCTCGCCCGCTTCCTGCGCGGGCTGCCCACCTCCCACCGGTACGCCGTGGAGGTCCGCCACCCCGCGTTCTTCGACGACCCGCGGGCGGTGCGGACGCTCGAGGAGACGCTCGCCAGGGCCGACGCGGAGTGGATCCCCTTCGACACCACCGCGTTCTTCCGCACCCCACCGACCAGTGACGCGGAACGGGAGGCGTGGACCAGGAAGCCGCGTACGCCGCTGCGCACCCACGCGCTGACCGACCGGCCGATCGTCCGGTATCTCGGCCGGGACGACCCCGCGCGGACGGTCGACGGCTGGCAACCATGGCTCGACGTGGTGACCGGCTGGCTGCGCGAGGGCCGCTCGCCGACCGTGTTCGTGCACACTCCGGACAACGCCGACGCGCCCGAACTCGCCCGCAGGTTCCACGACGAGGTCCGGGCACGCCTGTCCGAGGTCGAGCCGCTGCCCGAGCCGACGCCGGTCGGGCCGTCGACGCTGTTCTGACCGGACGCGGGCGTCGCCGCTGAGGTGCGGCGACGCCCGGCCCGCCCCGGCAACGGAGCGGGCCCGGCGCGGTCACCGCCCGATGGGGTGCAGCTCGCCCGACGCCACGAACTGCTCAGTGGATGATGACGGGCGTCTGCACCTGCTCGGCCTGCTCGGCGTCGAGCAGGGGCTTCGGCTGACGCCGGCGAGGCAGCAGGGCGGCCGGGATGAGCGTGAGCAGCACCAGCGCGAACGCGACCCAGAACGTCGTGGCGAACGCACCGGCGGCGAAGTCGAGCCCGCGCTGGATGAGCGACGGGTCCACCGGGACCTGCGGGGGCTGCTGCTGGGCGGCGATGGCCAGGCCGGCCTCCGTGACCGGTTTCCCGCTCGGGTCCAGCAGGCCGGGGACCGGCCGCGAGCCGTTCAGCTCGTTGGTGAGGATCACCGACATGACGGCGGCGCCGATCGAGCCGCCGATCTGCTGGAGGATGTTGACCAGCGTGGAGCCGCGAGCCACGTCCTGGGCCTGCAGGGTCCGCAGCGCCGAGGTCATGATCGGCATCATCGTGCCGCCCATGCCCAGGCCCATGACGAACAGCGACCCGCAGAGCAGCCAGTACGAGGTCTGCGGATCGACCTGGGTGAAGCTGAAGAACCCGAGGATGATGAGCGCCAGCGCGAACGGGACCGTGCGACCGACGGGCACCCGGTCGGCCAGCGTGCCGGCGATCGGCATCGTGACCATCGCGCCGAGGCCCTGAGGCGCCATCAGCAGACCGGCGGTCAGCGTCGACTCGCCGCGCACCTGCAGGAAGTAGCTCGGGAACAGCAGGCCGGCGCCCATGAACGCGATGATGAAGACGAACAGCGTCACCGAGGCGATGGTCAGGTTGCGGTTGGTGAACAGCCGCAGGTCGAGCAGCGGATGCCGGGGCTTGAAGGAGTAGAGCACGAAGGCCACCACCAGCGCGCCGCCGACCAGCATGGGCACCCACACCTTGGCATCGGCGAACGTGCCCGCCTCAGGCAGCGAGGAGACCCCGTAGAGGAACAGGGCGAGCCCCGGCGAGAGCATCAGCATGCCGAGGAAGTCGAACGACTCCGACGGCTCCGGGGCGTCCTTCGGCAGCGCCAGCTGCGCGTAGACCAGCGCGACGACGCCGATCGGCAGGTTGATCAGGAAGATCCACTGCCAGCTGGCGACGTCGATGAGCCAGCCGCCGAGGATCGGGCCGCCGATCGGCCCGAGCAGCATCGGGATACCGAGGACGGCCATCAGTCGGCCGATCCGGTGCGGCCCGGCCGCCCGGGTCATGATCGTCATGCCGAGTGGCATGAGCATGCCCCCGCCGAGGCCCTGCAGGACGCGGAAGCCGATCAGTTCGCCGATCGTGTCGGCGGTGGCGCAGAGCCCGGACCCGATCGTGAACAGTGCCAGCGCCACCATGTAGAGGCGCTTGGTGCCGAACCGGTCCGCCGCCCATCCACTGAGCGGGATCACGGTGGCCAACGCGAGCGTGTAGCCGGTCATCGTCCACGCGACCCGGGCGTAGGACGCGTCGAACTCGCTCTGGAACGTCGGCAGCGCGACGCTGACCACCGTCACGTCGAGGATCGACATGATCGCACCGAGGACGACGACCCCCGCCACCTTGAGAACCGCGGCGTCGAGCTTGTCCGGTGTCGTGACAGATTGCTGGGTCACAAACTCTCCTGATGTCGGTGGACCGGCGGATGGCCAGCGATGACAGCGGCGCCGCGCCTGCCGGACGCCGAGCAGGGCGTACCGAGGCGATCACGCGCGCAGGCATGCTAACCGGAGGCACCGACCCTTCGCCCCCGGATTAGCGGCCGCCGCCGCGGCCCGTCCGATCGGCCATCCGACTGGGACCGGACGTCGGAGGGTCGATCACGAGCGGAGCGTCGGCCAAGAAGGCCACCACCATGGAGTCGTTCGGTGACCGGCGTACGCCCCGGAAGGCCTGACCGGCGCTGCCCGTCGCCTCCCGCCCGGCCCTGCCACCTGGTGGCAGCGTGACATGTCGGCAGCACGCGCGGACTGTCCGGAAACGGCAGTGCCGGGTACGGAGGTCAAGCCCCCGTACCCGGCACGCTCTCCGCTTACAGCTCGCGGACCCTGACGTCGCGGATCTCGATCAGGTCGTTGGTGCCGTGGTTCTGCAACCCGATGAACCCGCTGAGGAACTGCCGCAGGTCCGTGGACGGGTCACCAGCCCGGGACGACGCCTTGCCCGGGGTGTTGTCGAACTCGTTGATCACCACACCGTTCCGGGTGATCGTGTAGTGCTGGCCGACCACCCGGATCTCGTAGTCGTTCCAGGTGCCCTTTCCGGTCACCCCGGCCTGGTCCAGCCCGATCGGGTCGAAGTTGTAGATCGAACCGGTCTTCTGCGGTTCACCGGTGGGTCCGTCGTAGATCTGGATCTCGTGACCGCAGTAGATGGCGACCCACGCCTGCGAGCTCTGGGCCGAGCCGACCGTGCCGCAACTGCCCGCCGGCCGTTCGCTCAACGGCGTCCGGGGGTCCGGGAATCGGACGAAGGCGCCGCTGTTGGCGTAGGTGGTGCCAACCGAAACGTCCCGGAACTGCATCCGTAGCGAGAAGTCGGCGAACTCGTCCTTGGCGTACCAGAGCATGCCCAGTCCGCCGGAACTGCGAATCGACCCGTCCGGCTGGAGCGCGAACGACCCGCCCGGCGCCTGCCGCCAGTCGGCGAGCGAACCCGCCGTCCCGTCGAAGATGGGCTGGTAGCCGGCGACCTTGCCGATCTGCGACTGCGCCGCCACCCGGTTCAGCGTCGTCGCCTCACGATTGTCGACGACGCCGGCCGCCCGCAGGTCGTTGACCACGTCGCTGACGTGGCTGACGAACTGGCCGTGGTTGGACCACATACGCTCGTCGTCGATCAGGTCGTTGATCGTGCAGCCGCCGCCGGCCTGGCGGTTGGCCACGCCGGTGTCGGTGTCGAGCATCCGCACCGTCTGCCGGCCGTCGGGCGCGGCGCACCCGACGACGACCTGGACCGTTCCGGTGGCCACCTCGCCGTTGGCGTAGGTCACCTTCACCGTCGCCTGGTACGTGCCGTAGTCCGCGTACGTGTGGGTGGGGTTCGCCTCGTGTGACGGCGCGCTGCCGTCGCCGAAGTTCCACTCCCACTTCACGCCACCGGTCCGGGCGCTGGAGAAGGCGATCGTCTTCGGGTTGCTCTGCGCCACCGCCCGCGCAGTGGCGTGGCTCGGGTTCGGCGTCGCCGGGCCGCCCTGGTAGGCGATCCGGATTAGCTTCTGGTTGGGGTGCAGGCTGAAGAAACCGCCGGCGTAGTCGAGCATGTACAACGCGCCGTCCGGGCCGAACTTGGCATCCATCCAGGACTGCAACTGGGTGGCCCCACTGCCCGAGCGGATGATGCTGCGCAGATCCTCGGCGAAGGCCGGCGGCCCGTGGCTGTCGACCTTGCTCGGGTCGACGGTGACCGCGATCCGGTTGTTCGCGTTGGACTGGTCACCGATGAACCACTTGTTGTCCCAGTACGCCGGCCACGCCACGCCGCTGCCGGTGTCGACGTTTTCCCGCTGGTACGTCGGGCCGTCCATGATGGCCTGCCCGCCGCCCTTGAGGTACGGCTGGGTCAGGGTCTCCTGACCCGGTTGGTACGTCGGCAGTCCGCTCCCGTCGGTGCGCTTCGGGTAGACCGGCCCACCGCCCTGCGGCGAATACCAGATCATGTTGTCCCGCGCCGGCGGGATGTTGACCAGGCCGGTGTTGCGCGGCGACTCGTTCTTCAGGTTGTCGCAGTCGTACCAACCGCTCAGCACGGTGGCGTCGGCGTTGCTGCGGTCCCGGTAGGGCTGCCGGTTGCCCATGCAGTACGGCCAGCCCTGGTTGCCCGCGGACTTGATGATCGTCGCCGTCTCGTACTTCGCCGGGCCGAGGTCCGGGCTCGGGCCACCGGCGTCCGGGCCGACCCAGGCGGCGGTGAGCCAGTCGTTGACCGGGTCCCAGGCGATGCGCGCGATGTTGCGGACGCCCATCACGTAGATCTCCGGGCGGGTCTTGCCGCCGCCCTCCTCCTTGCCGGTGAACAGGTTGCCGGCGGGCACGGTGTACGTGCCGTCGGGCTCCGGGTGGATGCGGAGGATCTTGCCGTTCAGGTCGTTGGTGTTGCCGGAGGTACGCCGGGCGTCCTGGAACGACGTGCCCTTGTAGTCCTGCGTCCAGTTGTTGCCGGCGTAACCGTTGGAGCCGCCGGAGGAGTTGCTGTCACCGCTGCCGATGTAGAGGTTGCCGGACTCGTCGAAGGTCATCCCGCCGCCCGCGTGGCAGCAGCTGTGGATCTGGGTCTCCCAGCGCAGCAGGTCCTTGCGGGTGCCCTGGTCGATGGACTGCTTCGCCGCGTCGTAGGTGAACCGGGAGACGGTCCGCTGGCCGATCCGCCGGTCCCGGTCGATCGACTCGTGCGGCATCCAGTACGCGTACACCCAGCCGTTCTGGGCGAACTTCGGGTCCAGGGTGATGCCGACCAGGCCCTCCTCGTTCTTGACCAGCTCGCTGCCGCTGCCCCGGTTGCCCATCACGGCGAGGGTGGTGAGCAGCTTGACCTGCTTGGTCTTCGGGTCCCACTGGTGGATCGTCCCGCAGCCGAGGCCGACCTTCGGGTCGTCCCAGCTGACGATCGGCCCGGACGGGCAGGCCGCCTTGCCGATGTAGAACACCTTGCCGTCCGGCGCGACGGTCAGGCCGTGCGGCTCGCCGACCTGGTCGAGCTGCCCGGGCTGGTTGGTGGTGGTGAGGCGCTCGATGCGGTAGTTCGACGCGATGGTCGCCTGGCAGTCACCGCGCACCAGGCCGGTGGTCCACTGGATGGCGCCGAGCAGGTGGCTCTGGAACTTCGTGTCGCTGGTCCAGCTGGCCTCGGTGCGGCCCATCCCGGTGTAGAAGGATCGGCCGCCGTCGTAGTCCTGGCACCAGGAGATCGGGTGGAACGCCCCGTTGCCGCTCAACCCGGCGTTGTAGGTCCCCTCCTCGACCTGGGCGACGGTGTGCACCCGGCCGGTCGGGCTCGGGTCCCAGTTGATCCACTGGTCGGAGCGGGTGGTGGTCAGCGGCTGCCCCTTGTTCGCCGGGTGCTGGCGGTCGGTGAAGTCGACCACGGCCTGCTGCACGGTGGTGTCCGGGGCCGGTCCGGCGTCCGGGCCGATCAGCCACAGCTCGGCGAGCTGGATCAGCGGCTCGCCGCCGTTGGCCGTGACGTTCAGCCGGTAGTGCTGGTACGCCGTGGTGTTGGTGAAGCTGTACTGCTTGGTCTGGAACCGCTGGGGGAAGGTCTCCCCGCTGCGGCTGTCCAGGTCGGTCCAGGTCGTGCCGTCCTGGGAGCCCTGCAGGGTCCAGTTCTTCGGGTCCCGGCCGGGGAAGTCGTTGGCCGAGGTCAGCGCGTAGCGGCTCACCACGACCGGCTTCGCCAGTTTCGCCGCGAGCCAGCCCGTCGGGTTGAAGGTGAGCCACTTGGTGCCGGTCGACCCGTCGATCGCCTTGGCGGCGGTCTCGTTCGGCGGGTTCTCGGCGCTCGCGGTGGCGGAGACGGGCTTCTCGGCGTTCGGCAGGCTGGCGGCCGGCCGGGTGCCGATCAGGCCGGTGAACCAGGCCGAACTGGGCTGAGCGCGGGCGGCGTCGTGCACGCCGACGAACCCGCCGCCACCCTTGACGTACGCCTGGAACGCGGCCTCCTGGGCGTCGTCGAGCGTCACCCCGTTGGCGGAGAGGAACACCACGCCCCGGTACCGGGCGAGGTTGCCGAAGGTGAAGACACCGGGGTCACTGGAGTCGTCGACGGAGAAGCCGTGGTCCGCGCCGAGGCCCCGGATCGCGGTGACGGCCCGGGTGACCGGGTCATCCTGCTTGTCCACGGGACCGTGGAACACCAGCACCTTGACCGCCGCGGCGGCCTCGGCCGCTGCGGCCTGCACCGGCGGGCCCGCGGCCTGTGCGGGCAGGCTCAGCAGG
>NZ_JAMOKF010000023.1 GCF_023656545.1 Micromonospora phytophila
CGCTCCCGCGCCTCCTGCGGCAGCGCGCACGCGGCCGTGCCGCCGGGGAGCCGGTGCCGGTTGCGGGCGACCCAGCGGTACGCGGGCCACGCGGCGGCGCGTACCGGCGGGAGCTTCAGGCCGGCGCCGGCGACCCGCCACAGCGGACCGCTGTCGACCAGCATCCGGGCGATCGCGTCGGGGCCGGCCGCGCGGGAACCGTCGGCGCCGACCCACTGCACCGCCTCCTCGCACTCCGCCTCGGTCAGGCCGAGCACGTCGAGGTCGGCGAACTGCCAGGGCACCACCCGGGCGCCGGTGGGAATCCGCCGCTCGATGAACTCGGCGCACCGGGTGCAGAACGCGCAGTCCCCGTCGTAGACGAACGTCGACTTCTCCATGCCTGCATCCTCCACCCGGACGCCGCGCGCCGGACGCCGAGGTGGGCGGGACCACGCCGGGTCGCTTGCGTTCCACTCGTACGCGTGTTCGAATGAGGGCCATGCGCTGGGACAACCTCTCCGCTCCCCCGGACGAGGGGGTCCCCGATCGGGCAGCGCCAGCGACGCCACCCCTGCCGCTGGCGCTGCCCGGCGCGATCGCCCGCACCTTCGACACCCCCGGCTTCGCCGGGATGACCTTCTACGAGGTCCAGGCAAAGTCGATCATCAACAAGGTGCCGGGCGCCTCCCGCGTCCCCTTCGAGTGGACGATCAACCCGTACCGGGGCTGCAGCCATGCGTGTGTGTACTGCTACGCGAGAAATACTCACATCTATCTGGATCTCGACGCCGGGGAGGACTTCGACCGGAAGGTGATCGTCAAGGTCAACGCCGGTGAGCTGGTACGGCGTGAGCTGGCCGCCCCCCGCTGGCGGGGCGCGCACATCGCGATGGGCACCAACGTCGACTGCTACCAGCGGGCCGAGGGGCGCTACCAGCTCATGCCGCAGATCATCGCGGCGCTGCGCGACTTCGCCAACCCGTTCTCGATCCTCACCAAGGGCACGCTGATCCTGCGGGACCTGCCGCTGCTGCGGCAGGCCGCCGAGGTGACCCGGGTGGGCATCTCCTACTCGGTGGGCTTCGTCGACGAGCGGCTCTGGCGGGCCGTGGAGCCGGGCACCCCGAGCCCCCGCCGACGGCTGGACGCCGTGCGGGCGCTCACCGACGCCGGCTTCTCCGTCGGGGTCCTGATGGCGCCGATCCTGCCGGGGCTCAGCGACGGCGACGAGTCGATCGACGCCACCGTGGCGGCGGTCGCCGCGGCCGGGGCGGCCAGCGTGACGCCGATGGCGCTGCACCTGCGCCCGGGCGCCCGCGAGTGGTACGCGCACTGGCTCGGCCGGGAGTTCCCCCACCTGGTCCCCCGCTACCGCGAGCTCTACCGCTCCGGCGCGTACGCGCCGCAGTCGTACCAGCGGGAACTGACCGCGCGGGTGCGGATCGCGGCCCGTCGGCACGGACTGCACCGGGGTGAGCACGGCGACAACCGCCGCCTGCCCGAGGCCGCGGCGCCGCCGGCCGCCGAACAACTCACGCTGTTGTAGCCCAGCCGCCGTACCCTGCCCGCATGCGGGAGATGACCAGCGGGACGCTGCGCCGGCAGCGCGTCGCCGCGGTGACCGCCGTGCTGCTCGGCGTGCTCTGGGGGTTCCTCGCCTCGGCGGCCGACCGCGGCACGCCCGCCCTGCTGGCCCTCTTCCCGTTGCTGCTGCTGCTCGGTTACCACGGGTACTGGCTGTTCCGGTCGCCGAGCCGGGCCGGACTCCGGGTGTCGCCGAGCGGCGCCGCCATTTACGCACCGCCGCGCGGGGCGGTCACCCCGCCGGTCGTCATGATCGCGTGGCTGCCCTTCCAACTGATCAGCTACGGCAGACGGTGGGAGCGGGACGTCTTCTGGTGGCTGTCGCTGGCCGCGTCCCTGGCGGTGATCGCCTGGGTCGTGGTGCACCGGTGGAGACGCGTCCCGCTCCTCGAGGTCACCCCGGAGGGCATCGGCCTCGGGCGGCCGCGGCGTGCGGTGTTCGTACCGTGGGCGGCGCTGGATCGGGACGGGCCGCTGTGGGCGACGCGGAACGACGGGTTCCTCCGGCTGCCCCTGGCCCGGCCGGAGCTGGTGCGGCGGCGGTTCGGCCGGCGAGCCGAGCAACGGCTGTGGATCCAGGACCTCGACGTCGCCCCCGGAGTTCCTGGCCGCGGCGCTGCGCCACTACGCGCGGCATCCGGAACACCGCGCGGCGATCGGCACCCCGCAGGAGTACGCCCGGCTGTGCCGCGCGCTCGTGGCTGGCGGCTGAGGAACGGGGTTAGAGTCGGCGGGTGCGCTCCGCTCAGCAGATCCTCGCCGACTCCGCCGTGATCGCCGTCGTGGGCGCGTCCCGCGACCCCGGCAAGGCCGCGCACAGTGTGCCGGCGCAGATGCAGCGCTACGGCTGGCGGATCATCCCGGTCAACCCGACCGCCGACGAACTCTTCGGTGAGCGGGTCTACCGCTCGCTGGCCGAGATCCCGCACCCGGTGGACCTGGTCGACGTGTTCCGGCCGGCGCAGGACGCCGTCGAGGTGGTCCGCGAGGCGGCGGCGATCGGCGCGCCGGCCGTGTGGTTGCAGCTCGGCATCGTCTCGGCGGAGGCCCGGCGGATCGCCACCGAGGCGGGCATCGACTACGTCGAGGACCGCTGCCTGATCGTCGAGCGCGCCGCCGCCGGCCTGACCCGGCTCGGCTGACCCGGCTCGCCCTGATCGCCCGTCCCGGCGTGGGGTGGGCAGGACCGCTGGCCCACACCATGCCGGTGGGACCGTCGTCTCCCGTGCTCGCGGAGGTCCGGCCGTCGTCCGTCCCGCCGCGCCGAGGGCGGTGTCCGACGTCGGGCGATCGCCGGCTCGGGGGCCGGCGGCGGCCCGGACGTGTCGCGCCGGACGGCGACCAGATGTGTCGCGCCGGACGCTGGCGGTGTGGTCGTACCCTTCGGCCATGTCGCTGCGCCCCTCACAGGCCGAACGGCCGCCCGGGGTCGACCGGCACGGGCTCTGGGCCCGCCGGCTGGTCGCGTTCGCCGTCGCCGCGACGGTGACCGGGGCGGTGGCCGTGGGGGTGTCCCGGCTGCCGCTGGACGCCATGGACTCCGGTTCGGTGGACCTGGTCGTGTGGCTGCTCACCGGGGCATTGCTGCTGTCGTCGCGGCGGTGGCGGCCGCGGCGACGGAGCCGGCTGGTGTGGCGGGCCCGGGTGGCGGGCCGGCACGGCTTCGCACCGGGGCTGGTGGCGCGCCGCTCGCTGGTCGGTTGGACCGAGCTGGGCCGGGACCTCACCCTGCTGGCCCTCCTGCCGTTGATGCTGCTGGCGTCGCTGCCCGAGGAGGACTGGAGCCGAATCGCCCGGCTGGTGGTGGCGGCGGGCATCGCGGTGCTGGTGGGACGGATGGCCTACGACGTGGCCCGCTTCACCGGCGCGCTGGCGCTCACCGCTGACGGCATCCGGCAGGGCCGGCGGTGCCACGAGTGGTCGACCATCGAGCAGGCTCGCCTGCACCGCGAGGGCGGACAGGTCGACGGCGTGTACCTGCGGCCCCGGGTCTGGACCCCGGTAAAGCGCGGGCGGCGGGTGGTCGGCGGCTGGGGGGTGGCGGTCTCCGACGAGCGGCTGCTCGCCGCGATCGAGGAGTACCGGACGCGGCCGGAGATGCTGGCCGTGAGGTTGCCGGTGACGGCGCCCGAGCCGGCCCCGACCGTCGAGCCGACACGGTGAGCGGGGGCCCCGACCGGGGTCAGGGCCCCCGCACACCGTCAGAGCTTGTACTCCTTGAGCAGGCCGCGGGAGATGATGGTCTTCTGGATCTCCGAGGTGCCCTCGCCGATGAGCAGGAACGGGGCCTCCCGCATCAGCCGCTCGATCTCGTACTCCTTGGAGTAGCCGTAGCCGCCGTGGATGCGGAACGCCTCCTGCACGACCTCGGCGCAGTACTCGGAGGCGAGCAGCTTCGCCATGCCGGCCTCGACGTCGTTGCGCTGGCCGGCATCCTTGAGCCGGGCGGCGTTGACCATGAGGGCGTGCGCGGCCTCGATCTTCGTGCCCATCTCGGCGAGCTTGAAGGCGATGGCCTGATGCCGGGCGAGCGGCTGGCCGAAGGTCTTGCGCTGCTGGGCGTACTGCACGGCCAGCTCGAAGGCGCGGATGGAGATGCCGCAGGCGCGGGCGGCCACGTTGACCCGGCCGACCTCGATGCCGTCCATCATCTGGTAGAAGCCGCGGCCGACCTTGTCGGCGCCGCCGAGGATCGCGGTCTCCGGGACGGTCACGCCGTCGAGCACCATCTCGGTGGTCTCGACGCCCTTGTAGCCCATCTTCTCGATCTTGCCGGGGATGGTCAGGCCGGGGGCGGTCTCGCCGAAGCCGGGCTCCTTCTCCAGCAGGAAGGTGCTCATGTTGGCGTAGACCGACTCCGCGCCGGTGTCGGTCTTGACCAGCGTGGCCACCACCGAGGAGTACGCCCCGTTGGTCAGCCACATCTTCTGGCCGTTGAGGACGTAGTTGTCGCCGTCGCGGACCGCCCTCGACTTGATCGCCGAGACGTCGGAGCCGGTCTCCGGCTCGGACATCGAGAAGGCGCCGCGCACCTCACCGGTGGCCATCTTCGGCAGCAGCCGGGCCTTCTGCTCGGCCGAGCCGTGCTGGGAGATCAGGTACGCCACGATGAAATGGGTGTTGACGATGCCGGAGATCGACATCCAGCCCCGCGACAGCTGCTCGACCACCAGGGCGTAGGTCAGCAGGGACTCGCCGAGCCCGCCGTACTCCTCGTCGATGGTCAGGCCGAACAGGCCCATCTCGCGCATCCCGTCGAGGATGTCGGTGGGGTACTCGTCGGCGTGCTCCAGCCGCTGGGCGTGCGGAATGATCTCCTTGTCGGCGAACTCCCGGACGGTTTCCAGGATCGACCGCTGCACGTCGGTCAGGCCGGGCGTCTGGGCGAGTCGGGCCATCTCAGCCTCCGGGGGATCGGCGCATTACTCGTGGGTAACTGAACGCTGGGTCAGTATCGGTCCCGCGACCGGCGACGCCAAGGTGACCAGTCCACACAACCGCTGTGAAAAGGTTCACCGCTGCGGGTAGCGTCCGGCAAGAGGGACGCCACCACCGGCAGGAGGAGCAGACCCGTGAGCCAGCCACCGCCGGGCTCGCCCGACCCGGACCGGCCGTCGCCGTGGGGACCCCCACAGGGGCACGACCCGGCGAGGTCCGAGCCGCCGGGGTACGGGCAGCCACCCTCCTACGAGCAGCCGTCGTACGAGCAGCCGTCGTACGGCCAGCCCTCGTACGAGCAGCCCGGCGAGCAGCCGCACGGCCAGCAGTGGGGGCACCAGCCGCCGTACACCCCGCAGGTGCCCTACGGCCAGTACGGCCCACCGTCCGGCCCGGGCCGGGGCGGCGGCGGCACGAACGTGCTGGCCATCCTCTCGCTGGTCTTCGCGTTCGTCTTCGCCCCCGCCGGCATCGTCCTCGGCCACCTGGCCAAGCGGCAGATCCGCAACACGGGCGAGGAGGGCGACCAGCTCGCCACCTGGGGCCTGATCCTCAGCTACGTCTTCACCGCCCTGGGCCTGCTGATCTGCTGCGGCTGGATCGCGCTGATCGCCTTAACCGGCAACGACGGCGCCACCTACTGACCGTCCAGCGGCGGCCCGTGCCGGGCGTCAGCGGAACTGCGCCTCGCGGACGCTGTTGCCGCCGTCCACCACCAGCATCTGCCCGGTGATGTACGAGGCGGCCGGCGAGCAGAGGAAGGTGATCGCCGCGGCGACCTCGTCCGGCGTGCCGGGTCGGCCGACCGGGGTGCCCAGCCCCTGCTTGATCTCCGCCACGGTGGAGGCGGCGGTGTGGATGGTGCCGGGCGCGACCGCGTTCACGGTCACCCCGTCGGCGATCATCTCCATCGCCAGCGCCCGGGTCAGCCCGACCACGCCCGCCTTGGCCGCCGCGTACGCCGCCTCGGTGGGCAGGGCGTTGACCGGCCCGGCGGTGGCCGACAGGTTGACGATCCGGCCCCAGCCCCGCTCGGCCATCCCACCGATGAACGCGCGGCTGCACAGGAACGCGGTGGTCAGGTTCCGGTCGATCTCGCCGCGCCACTCGTCGTAGCTGAGCTGGGCGACCGGGCGCAGCACCTCGGGGCTGGCCCGGCTGGCCAGACCGGCGTTGTTGACCAGCACCTCCACGTCGCCCAACTGCTCGGCGACCGCGTCGGCCAACGCGCCGACCTCCGACTCGTCGGTGAGATCCGCGACGAAGCCGGTCACCCCCAGCTCGCCGGCGCGTTCGTGGATGCGCCGGGTGGTGGAGACGATGGCGACCCGGGCGCCGAGATCGGCCAGCCGGCGCGCGGTCGCGTACCCGATGCCGTCCGGGCTGCCGGCCCCGGTGACCAGGGCGACCTTCCCGTCGAGCCGGAGGGTCACCGGCTCCGGCAGCGGCGCCGGTTCGTCGATGCCGGCGGAACCCGCCGTCGCCCGGCTGCGCCGGGCCAGGCCGGGACGGCTCACGTCCCGTCTCGGTCGGCTGCCGGAGCGGTCCGCGGCTCGCGAGTCAATGACCATGCCGAGATCCTGCCCGCTTCCCCCGGCCCGGGCAACGCGGCACCCGGGTGCGTCGGGTCCCGGGTTTGCACCGGTCTGGCTACCCTGACGGCGCACCCGCACCCAACGGAGAAGACGAATGACATATCCCCCGCCGTCCGGCGGCTCGAACGAACCGACGTGGTCGGGCCAGCAGTCGGCCCCGCCGGTCGACCCGACCCTCCCGGTGAGCGGTCACCCGATCCCCACCCAGCCCACCGGCGCCGACCCGTACGCCCCCGTGGACCCGTACGCCGCGCAGCCGGGCTCCGGCCAGCCCGCGGCCTACCCGCCCGGGGCCTACCCGCCCGGGGCCTACCCGCCCGGGGCCTACCCGCCGCCGGCCTACCCGAACTACGGCTACGCCCCGCCGCAGAAGACCAACGGCCTGGCGATCGCCGCCCTGGTGCTGGCCCTGGTCGGTCTCGCCTCCTGCATCACCGCACCGGTGGGCGCGATCCTCGGACACGTGGCGCGCAAGCAGATCCAGCAGACCGGCGAGGGCGGCGAGGGCATGGCGAAGGCCGCCATCATCGTCGGCTGGATCCTCACCGGCCTGTTCGTGCTGCTGATCCTCTTCTACGTGGCGCTGATCGGCTTCGCCATCTGGCAGAGCGAGTCCAGCAGCAGCAGCTACTGACAGCACCGTGCCGCCCCGACGCGGATCGGGGCGGCACGGGAGGAACGGGGGGCGGCTACTCCGCCGGCGGGGTGAAGGTCGAGGTGCGGGTCATCCCGGCGGCGCGGCCCTTCGCGGAGATCACCAGCGCCATCTTGCGGGACGCCTCGTCGATCATCTCGTCGCCGAGCATCACCGCGCCGAGCTTGCCGCCGGCCTCCGAGGTGTAGTGCTCGTACGCGTCGAGGATCAGCTCGGCGTGGTCGTAGTCGGCCTGGGCCGGCTGGTAGACCTCGTTGGCGGCGTCGATCTGGCCCGGGTGCAGCACCCACTTGCCGTCGAAGCCCAGCGCCGCCGAGCGCTTGGCCACCTCGCGGAACGCGTCCACGTCGCGGATCTGCAGGAACGGGCCGTCGATGGCCTGCTTGCCGTGCATCCGGGCGGCCATCAGGATGCGCATCAGGATGTAGTGGTAGGGGTCGCCCGGGTAGTCGGGGATGAGCGCGCCGACCACCAGGGACTTCATGTTGATCGAGGCCATGAAGTCGGCCGGGCCGAAGATGATGGTCTCCACCCGCGGCGAGGCGGCCGCGATGGCGTCCACGTTGACCAGGCCGGCGGCGTTCTCGATCTGCGCCTCGATGCCGATCCGGCCGACCTCCAGGCCCAGGGTCTTCTCGAGCTGGGTCAGCGTCATGTCCAGCCACTGCACCTGGGCGGCGTTCTGCACCTTCGGCAGCATGATGCAGTCCAGGTTGGCGCCGGCGCCCTCGACCACCTCGATGACGTCGCGGTAGGTCCACGGGGTGGTCAGGTCGTTGACCCGGACCACCCGGGTCTTGCCGGCCCAGTCGCCGTCGTTCAGGGCGGCGACGATGTTCTTCCGGGCGTCCGGCTTCGCCAGCGGGGCGACCGCGTCCTCCAGGTCGAGGAAGACCTGGTCGGCGGGGAGGCCCTGGGCCTTGCCGAGCATCTTGACGCTGGAACCCGGTACCGCGAGGCAGGACCGGCGGGGGCGACCGACTGCGGCCATGGATGCGCTCCTTCCAGCGTCCGGCGGGCACGCCGACGCCACCTGATGAAAGCCGAGAACTTAACGATCCCAAAGGGCGTTGTGACGCCACGGTAACCTCGTGCCGTGACCGGGGTGAATGGACCTGTGGAAGATCTCACTGAGCGTCGACTCGTGGTGGTGACCGGGGCCAGCTCCGGCATCGGCCTGGCCGCCGCCGTCGACCTGGCGCGCCGCGGTGACCAGGTGGTACTGGTCGGCCGGGACCCGGCCCGGCTGCAGGCCGCGGCGGAGCAGGTCCGGGAGGTGTCCGGTGAGCGGCCCGAGCTGTTCCGGGCCGACTTCGCGGTGCTCGACGACGTCCGCCGGCTGGCCGGGAAGCTGCGCGAGGCGTACGACCGGATCGACGTGCTGGCCAACAACGCGGGCGCGATCGTGCTTCAGCCGCTCACCACGG
Source organism: Micromonospora phytophila (assembly GCF_023656545.1). Taxonomy (GTDB): domain Bacteria; phylum Actinomycetota; class Actinomycetes; order Mycobacteriales; family Micromonosporaceae; genus Micromonospora; species Micromonospora phytophila. The sequence continues at coordinate 8,682 of NZ_JAMOKF010000023.1, forward strand.
TCGACGGCTTCGAGCTGTCGGTCCAGGCCAACCACCTCTCCCCGTTCCTGCTCAGCAACCTGCTGCGGGACCGGATCGGCCGGATGGTGGTGACCGCCTCGGGCGCGCACCGCAGCGGCGCCCTCGACCCGGACGACCTGAACGCGCCGCTGCGCCGCTACCGCGCCATGACCGCGTACGGCACCAGCAAGCAGGCGAACATCCTCTTCACCGCCGAGGCGGCCCGGCGCTGGCCGGGGATCCCGGCGTACTGCTTCCACCCGGGGGTCGTGCGCACCCGGTTCGGGAACGACAGCCGGCTGGTCGCCCTGGGCATGCGGTTCCTGCCGTTCCGCAGCCCCGAGCGGGGCGCGGAGACGCTGGTCTGGCTGGCCAACCAGGACCCGGCCCGGCTGGTCAACGGCGCCTACTACTACAACCGCCGGCTGCACCGGCCGCTGCGCAAGGCGGCCGACCCGCAGCTCGCCGCCCGGCTCTGGGCGGCCAGCGCCGAGGCGGTCGGCATCGCCGAATAGCGGTGTCTTCACGCAGCCCGGCGCTGCGATACTGCGCCCCATGACGACGGGGAGTGACACCGGGACGACCGCGCCGCACACCGACCGTGACCCGGTCGAGGGGTCCGCCGACGTCACGCTGCGCGTGCTCGGGGCGGACAAGGAACTGGAGGACCGGCTCGGCCGGGAGCTGACCGCGTTCAACAACCGGGCGACCGGGGCCCACGACGAGGCGGACCTCTCCGTCCGGGTCACCGACGCGGACGGCGAGCTGGTCGCCGGGCTCACCGGGTGGAGCTGGGGCGACTGCGCCGGCATCAACATGGTCTGGGTGCGCGAGGACCGCCGGGCCGAGGGCTGGGGCGGGCGGATGCTGCGGGCCGCGGAGGCCGAGGCCCGCCGCCGCGGCTGCACCCAGATCTCGGTCTCCTCGTTCTCGTTCCAGGCGCCGGGGTTCTACCGCCGGCACGGCTACCTCGACACCGGGCGCCGGGAGGGCATCCCCGGCGGCCACGTCGACCACCACTTCTTCAAGTCGCTGGTCACCGACCCGGCCGCCGCGGTGCGCGTGGTCGCGCTGGTGGAGTTGGCCGCCGACGCGGTCGAGGCAGGCCAGCGGTACGAGGACACGGTGCTCGACCTGCTCGGGCGGCACGGCGGGCGGGTGGAGCGCCGGCTGCGCACCGGGGACGGGCGCACCGAGGTGCACCTGCTCCGGTTCGACTCGCGAGCCGGCTGGGAGGCGTTCCGGGCGGACCCGGAGCGGGCCGCGCTGCGGGCCAGCCTCGGTGACGGCACCCCGACCGGCCGCGTGCTGGAGGTGCACGAGGTCTGACGACCGGGGAGCCGGGCCGGGAAGTTAACCACTCAGTGGGCCGGCGTCGGCGGGGACGGCGGTGGGCACCGGGGCGGCACGGCGGGCGGCACGGGCGCCGCCGAGCACCACCACCGCGACGCCCGCCAGCAGCAGCGCCAGACCGGGCAGGGCGAGCGCCCGGGGCAGTTGACCGAGCCACACCCAGCCGATCAGGGCCGCGCCCGGGGCCTCCAGCAGGACCAGCACGCTGACCGTGGTCGCCGTGACCCGCCGCAGGGCGTAGTTGAACATCGAGTGCCCGAGCAGTTGGGCGCCGGCCACCAGAGCCAGCACGGCTGCCCAGGTGCCGGTGTCGAACCCGGTCAGCGGCACCCCGCCGACCAGGCAGACCACCAGCAGGAGCAGTGCGCAGACGCCGTAGCAGATGGTGGTATAGGTGGTCGTGCTGATGGTCGCCCGGGCCCGCTCGCCGAACGCGGTGTAGACCGCCGCGAACATGCCGCCGGTCACCGCGAGCAGATCACCGGCGAAGGCCCGGCCGGAGGCGGCGAAGTCCGCCCCGGTCGCCAGGGCGGCTCCCGCGACCGCCACCCCGATGCCGGCCCAGACCACGACCGGCAGTCGGCGGCCCTGACCGCGGGCGATCAGCCCCTGCCAGACCGGCTGGGTGGCGCCCAGCGCGGTGGCCGCGGCGACGGAGGTGAGCTGGGCGCTCGGCATCCAGGTGGCGAAGTGGGCGGCGAGCGCCACCCCGGACAGGACGCAGTAGACGCCCTCGCGCCGACCGGCACCGACGGTCAGCGACCGGAACTCGGCCCGCCGGCGGGCCAGCGAGACGGGGCCGAGCACGGCGGCCGAGAGCAGATTGCGCCAGAACGCCACGGCCAGGGCGGGGGCCGCCGCGAACGCGATCAGGGGCGCGGACGACGACACGGCCACGACGGCCAGGGCGAGCGCCCCGGTGGTCACCGGGTCGAGCGGCGGACGGTGCGCAACGGAGGACACGGGGAGCAATCCTCACACGACACCGGCGACCACGTACCGTCAGCACTCCGTTACGATCATGCCCGTCCGCGCCGGCGACCCCTACCGCCCGGAGGCGCTTCCCCATGTCCACGTACCAGGCGGTGCTGTTCGACTTCTTCGGCACGCTGACCCGTTCCGTCCAGCGCGGCGTGGCCCACCGGTCCACCGCCGAGCTGCTCGGCTGCCCGCCCGACGCGCTGGTCGACGTCCTCGACCGCACCTTCTACCAGCGCGCCAGCGGGCGGCTCGGCAGCGCCGAGGCGACCCTGCGCTGGGTGTGCGAGCAGGCCGGCGTGCATCCCTCGGAGAGCGCCGTCCGGGCCGCCGTGGCCTCCCGCCACCGGGCCGTACGCGCCGACACCCGGCTGCGGGACGAGGCGGTGCCCATGCTGGCCGAGCTGCGGCGACGGGGCCTACGTACCGGGGTGATCAGCGACTGCACCCACGAGCTGCCGGCGTTCCTGCCGCAGCTGCCGGTCGCCCCGCTGCTCGACGTCCGGGTCTTCTCCGTCCAGGTCGGGTGCTGCAAACCGGACCCGGCGCTCTACCTGGCGGCGTGCCGGCGGCTGCGCCTGGAACCGGCGGACTGCCTCTACGTCGGCGACGGTGGCAGCCAGGAGCTGACCGGGGCGGACCGGGCCGGGATGACCGCGGTGCGGCTGGCCGCGCCGGATCTCGCCGACCACATGGTGTTCAACTCCGACGACGCCTGGATCGGGCCGGTGCTGCGCTCGCTGGACCAGGTGGTCGACCTGGCCGTCACGGGGACGGCGGTGCCGGCGGGTGCTCCCGTCCCGGCCGGCTGCGCCGCACCCTGAGCAATCGCACCGCTCACGCGGCACCGCGGCGTGGTGCGGCCGGACGGCCCGGGTGGCCCGACACACCGTCAGGTCGGGGCGACCCGACACACCGTCGGGCGGTCCGGCGGCGGCCGGCGTCGTCGAGCGGCGTGGGCGGTGGGCTCAGCGGCGGCGGACCCGGTGCAGCCGGAACGGCTTGCGGGTCACCCGGACCCCCGGCGCCTCCCGGGGCACCTCGGCCAGCGAGTCCGCCGGCAGCTCGTCGCCGGCGAGCGCCTCCCCGGCCGGGGTCAGCCGGTTCAGCGCGCAGCCGTCGGCCGCCCAGCGTTCCACCAGCGCGGTGGTCGGCCCGGAAGCGTTCAGCCGCTTGGCCGCGACCAGCGGGGCGACGGTGTCCCAGTGCTCGCTGCCCGGCACCAGTCGACTCACCCGGGCCGGCCAGGTGACGATCCGCCCGCCGTGGTCACCGCGCAGGGTCACCTGCGCCTCCGTCGCGTCGGCGAGACCCGGCGCGGCCTGCTCGCCGGGGCCGCTGACCACGAGGAGCGCCCCCTCCAGGGGTGTGCACCACAGGGCGAGCGCCGGGCCTCCGGGCACGTTCACCCACGCTACGGCGGCCTTCTTCGTCGCCTCGTCGACCAGGGGTGTGGTGGTCCGGTCCGCGTCGGTCACCCCCGCATCCTCCCGCACCCGGCCCGGTCCCGTCAGCGCCGCCCGGTCAGCCGACGAACGGCGGGACCATGATCTCGCCCCGGGCGACCGGCATGACCTGGCCGGCGACGGTCGCGCCCAGCGCCTGACCGCCGGCGGCGGTGACGGTGCAGGCCAGCGAGGACGGACGGTTCATCTCGATGCCCTGGCGGACGGTGTACGCGGCGCGCCCGTCGCCGGGCAGCAGGCCGCTGGCCACCAGCCACACTCCCAGCCCCAGTGCGGCCGACCCGGTGGCCGGGTCCTCCGGCACACCGAGCCCGGGGACGAAGACCCGGGCGTGCGCGGTTTGCGCGGCGGCGTCCCAGGAGAAGACGCTGACGTGCTCCACCCCGTACCGCAGTGCCGCCGCCGCGTTGACCCGGGCGCGGGCCACCGCGTCCGGACGCACCGGGAGGTACGGGAACTCCAGCCCGCAGCCGGCCACCCGGGGCGGCGGGCCGACGTGGTCGTCCGCGGTGAGCCCGGCCATCTCCAGCAACGGCTCCGGGTCCAGCTCGGGGCCGAGGGTCGGGCTGCCACCGGTCAGCGTCGCCCCGGTCGCGGTGACCTCGACCGGGAGCACCCCGGCACCGCACTCCTGGGTGATCTGCCCCACACCGAACATGCCCCGGCGGCTGGCGGTCACCGCCGCCCCGACGCTGGGGTGGCCGGCGAAGGGCAGCTCCTCGACCGGGGTGAAGATCCGGGCGCGGTAGGTGGCACCGACCTGGGTGGGCGGGAGCACGAACACCGTCTCGGAGAGGTTGAACTCCAGCGCGAGCGCCTGCATCTGCTCGGTGGCCAGCCCTTCCGCACCGAACACCACCGCCAGGGGGTTGCCGGCGAACGGGCGGTCGGTGAAGACGTCCACGATCTCGTAGGCCAAGGTCGACATGTTGATAAACACTAGGCGCTTAGGCTGGTGCCCGTGAGCACGCCGACCCGGGTCTACATCGCCCGTCTCGCCGGAGTCGCCGTCTTCGATCCGAACGGCGACCAGGTGGGGCGGGTCCGCGATGCGGTGGCCCGGCTCCGGCCGACCCAGCGCCCGCCCGAGGTGGTCGGCCTGGTCGCCGAGATGCCGATGCGCCGGCGGATCTTCCTCTCCATCAACCGGATCACCTCGATCGACGCCGACGCGGTCGTGCTCGGCTCCGGCACGCTCAACCTGCGGCGCTTCGAGAAGCGCCCCAACGAGCTGCTCGTGCTCCAGGAGCTGCTGGACCGGCGGGTGCAGATCGATCCGGGCGGCCAGCCGGGCTCGGTGGTCGACGTGGCGATGGAGAGCAGCCGGGGCGGTGAGTGGTCGCTGAGCCGGGTGGCCGTACGCGAGCAGACCGGCCGGCTGACCCGTCGTGGTCACCTGCACCAGGTCGAGTGGGAACGGGTACGCGGGCTCAGCGGCATCGCCGACAACCGGGGCACGGCCAACCTCCTCGCCGTGCTGGAGGACATGCGCCCGGCCGACCTGGCCAACGCCCTGCAGGACCTGCCCGACGCCCGGCGCAATGAGGTCGCGGCGGCGCTGGATGACGAGCGGCTGGCGGACGTGTTGAGCGAGCTGCCCGAGCACGACCAGGTGGAGATCCTGGCCGCGCTGGACCGGGAGCGGGCCGCCGACGTGCTGGAGGAGATGGACCCGGACGACGCCGCCGACCTGCTCAACGAGCTGCCGCCGCCGGAGCAGGACGTGCTGCTCGACCTGATGCAGCCGGGCGAGGCCGACCCGGTGCGGCAGCTGCTCAAGTACACCCCTGGCACGGCGGGCAGCGTGATGACCTCGGAGCCGGTCATCATGCCGCCGGACGCCACGGTCGCCGAGGCGCTCGCCCGGATCCGGGAACCGCACCTCTCCCCCGCCATCGCCGCCCAGGTGTTCGTGACCCGGGCGCCGATGACCACCCCGACCGGTCGCTACCTCGGCATGGTGCACTTCCAGCGGCTGCTGCGCGAGCCGCCGGCCGAGTTGCTCGGCGGGGTGGTGGTCAACGACATCGACCCGCTGCGGCCGACCACCCCGCTGCCGGAGATCACCCGCCGGATGGCCACCTACGACCTGGTCGCCATGCCCGTGATCGACCGGAGCAACCGGCTGGTCGGTGCGGTGACGGTGGACGACGTGCTGGACCACTCGCTGCCCCGGGACTGGCGGGACCGCGACGCCGCACCGAGCCCGGTCACCTCCGACGCGGTGCTGGACGGCACGGATGGCTGAGCAGCGACGGGGCGAGCGGTTGGACCAGCCGCGCGAGCCCCGGGGCCTCAAGCTGCCCCGGTTCGACCCGGAGGCGTTCGGCCGGTGGTCCGAGGGCATCGCCCGGGGCATGGGCACGGCGAACTTCATCGTCTACATGACCGTGGTGATCGCGCTCTGGTTCGCCTGGAACACCCTGGCCCCGGCGAACCTGCGCTTCGACCCGTACACCTTCACGTTCCTGACCCTGATCCTGTCGTTGCAGGCCAGCTACGCGGCGCCGCTGATCCTGCTGGCCCAGAACCGGCAGGCGGACCGGGACCGGGTGGCCCTGGAGGAGGACCGCCGCCGGGCGACGTTGCAGAAGGCGGACACGGAGTACCTGACCCGGGAGATCGCCGCGCTGCGCAACTCGATGGGTGAGGTGGCGACCCGGGACTTCCTCCGTTCGGAGCTGGCCCGGCTGGCCGAGGAGATGGACGAGGCGGCCCAGCGCCGGCAGCGGCTAGAGCGCCGCCAGCAGGAGAAGGGCGGCCAGCGCACGGTCGGCGGCGAGGGCCTGGGCGAGCCCCGCGACGACCTGGACGGCGACTGGGCCCGGGACGGCCGCGCGGAAGGCTGAACGGGTGGGTGTCGCCCCGCCCCACGGCGGGTAAGGGACCGCGTCGGACGCCCCACTTCGCGAGGTACGCCGCCCAGCCTCACCGCCGTCATCGACTGGCTCACACCGGCCCCCGCTGGCGGCCGTGCCGGATCGCCGCCGACGTAGCATTGCGGGCATGTCAGCACCCGTCAGCACCGTCTCCGACGCGATCCAGGCCGCCCTGGCCACCGTCAACGACCCGGAGATCCGCCGGCCCATCACCGAGCTGGGCATGGTCCGCTCCGCCGAGATCGGCGACGGCGGCGTGGTACGGGTCGAGCTGCTGCTCACCGTGGCCGGCTGCCCGCTGAAGGACAAGCTGCGCAACGACATCACCGCCGCCGTCGGCGCGGTGCCCGGCGTGACCGGCGTCGAGATCGAGTTCGGCGTGATGAGCACCGAGCAGCGCCAGGGGCTCCAGGCGAAGCTGCGCGGCGGTGGCGCGGCCGAGGAGCCGGTCATCCCGTTCGCCCAGCCCGGCTCCCGCACCCGGGTGTACGCGGTCGCCAGCGGCAAGGGCGGCGTGGGCAAGTCCAGCGTGACGGTCAACCTGGCCGCGGCGCTGGCCGCCCGTGGCCTCTCGGTCGGCGTGGTCGACGCGGACATCTACGGCCACTCGGTGCCCCGGATGCTCGGCGCCGACGGCCGGCCCACCCGCGTCGAGGACATGATCATGCCGCCGCAGTCGCACGGCGTGAAGGTCATCTCCATCGGCATGTTCACCTCGGGCAACGCGGCCGTGGTCTGGCGCGGCCCGATGCTGCACCGGGCGTTGCAGCAGTTCCTCGCCGACGTCTACTGGGGTGAGCTGGACGTGCTCCTGCTCGACCTGCCCCCGGGCACCGGCGACGTGGCCATCTCGCTGGCCCAACTGCTGCCCAACTCCGAGATCCTCGTGGTCACCACGCCGCAGGCCGCCGCCGCCGAGGTGGCCGAGCGGGCCGGCGCGATCGCCCTGCAGACGCACCAGCGGGTCGTCGGCGTCATCGAGAACATGTCCTGGCTGGAGCTGCCGGACGGTTCCCGGATGGAGATCTTCGGCGCCGGTGGCGGCCAGACGGTCGCCGAGTCGCTGTCCCGGACCATCGGCGCCCAGGTGCCGCTGCTCGGGCAGATCCCGCTCGACACCCGGGTCCGTGAGGCCGGTGACGAGGGCAACCCGATCGTGCTGGCCGAGCCGGAGTCGCCGGCCGCGAAGGCGCTGGGCAGGATCGCCGACCGGCTCGCCGTGCGGCGCGAGTCGCTGCTCGGCAAGCCGCTGGGCCTCAAGCCCGCCGGCCGCTGACCGTACGCCGGGCCCGGCCCGGCCCGGCCGTTGTCGCTGCCAGACGGGGCGGTGTTCCTCCGGGAGCGCCGCCCCGTCGTCGTCGCGCCCGGCGTACGTCACGGGGCGCGCGGAGACCCGTCCCGAACGGGTGGGCAGGAGGGTCGAGGCCGGCGGGTGGCTGCCGGTCAGGTCGCGTCGTCGTAGCTGACGCGGGGGGCGGGAGCCGGGGCGCCGCCGGTGGCGGTGCTCGGGCGGGTGCCGTTCGGCCGCAGGTCGGCGGCGGAGGCGACGTCCTTCAGCTCGTTGTGCACGCCGGTGACGTCCGAGCGGAGGTTGTCGTAGACGCCCTGCAACGGCTTGCGGATCGCCTGCTCGTCTTCCTCGCTGAGCAGGTGCTTGCGGATGAACGCCTTCGGGTGCAGGTCCTCCAGCTGGATGTCGGTGCCCAGCTCGCGGCTGAGGTCGGTGGTGGCGCTGCGGGCCATGTTGCGCAGGTTGCGCACCATCCGCAGGCCGTCGCTGATCACCGCGGGCAGCCGGTCACCGAAGATCAGCAGCGCCAGGAGCAGCAGGCCACCGATCTCCCACCAGTTCAGGTTGTCGAACACTGCGCGGGCCTCCTCTCGGCATCAGCAGCAAGACTACGCACGTCGGACGCCGACCGGGGAGGGGGTGAGGGTCACTTCGCGTCGGCGGCCAGCGTCACCGAGGCGTTCTGCCGGTCGGAGCCCCGGCGGTACTCGACGGTCACCACGGACCCGGGCGCGAACTTGCGGACCAGGGCGATCAGGTCGGTCGGTTCGGTCATCGGCCGCCCGTTGAGCTTGAGGATGACGTCGCCGGTCTTCAGCCCCGCCCCGGCCGCCGGTCCGGACGGTTCCACCATCGCCAGCCGTACGCCCGCGCCGGCGCCCGCCCCGGGCCCGCCGACCTGCGCGCCGATCACCGTGCGCCGGGCCTTGCCGGTGCCGATGATGTCCTGGGTGACCCGCTTTGCCTGGTTGATGGGGATGGCGAAGGCGAGGCCGATGTTGCCCGCCTCCTGCCCGTCGGAGACCAGCGACTTGATCGTCGAGTTGACCCCGACCACCCGGCCGGCGCCGTCGACCAGCGGCCCACCCGAGTTGCCGTGGTTGACGGCCGCGTCGGTCTGGATGGCCGCGTAGTAGCGCGTGGGGCCGCCCGGCTCGCCGGCCTGCATCGTCCGGTCGAGCGCGCTGACGATGCCGGCGGTGACCGTGTTGGCCAGCGAGAGCGGCGAGCCCATGGCCAGCACCGGGTCGCCCACCGCCAGGGCGTCGGAGTCACCGAACTCGACCGGGCGCAGACCGGTCCGGGAGACCTTGATCACCGCGATGTCGGACTCCGGGTCCTGCCCCACCACCGTGGCCGGGGCCGAGCTGCCGTCGTTGAAGATCACGGACGCCTTGCCGGCCGCCCCCGCCACCACGTGGTCGTTGGTGATCACGTGGCCGTCCGCGCTGGCGATGAAGCCGGAGCCCTCGCTGGTGCCGCCGAGGCTGGCCACCCGGACGGTCACCACGCTGGGCAGCACCCGTTCGGCGACTCCGGCCAGCGACTCGGGTCGGCGCTGGGCCAGGGCGGGCGCCTGCGGGTCGGCGCCGAGCACCGTGCCGACGCCGGCCCCGCCGCGCACCGCGAAGGCGTACCCGAGCGCGCCGCCGAGGCTGCCGGCGAGCAGTGCGGTGATCAGCGGGACGAGCAGCAACTGCCGCAGCGTGGGCCGGCCCGGCGCGTCCGGGTCGCTGACCGGTTCCGGCTCGGTGCCGGTGCCGGGCGCGATCGGCACCACCACGGCGGCGGGCGCGTTCGGGTCGCGCCACGGGTCGGTGAGCGCGTCGGACCACCAGGGCGACGGCGTGGCGCCGACGGCTCCCTGCGGCGCCGACGGCGACCCCACGGGCGGATACCCGGGCCCCGGCGATCGCGCCGGTGCCGGGGTTCCCCCGGGCCGGCGCCAGTCCCAGCCGTCGGTCACGTCGGTGCCTCCCAGTCCCGTCCCCGGATCCCGCGCTCCACGGACCGGGTGACGGGGTCACGCGGTCGCGATCGACGGAATACCGCTTCCAGGATTACACGGATGCCGCGGGTGGAGTCAGCGGTTGCGGCCCGTGATCGTCAGGTGGCGGATGCGCGGCTGCGCCCGTTCGGCGTCGCCTCTAGGCTCACAGTGCCCACCCGCCCCCCGCACCACTCGCGCCGCCCGGAGGTGTCCCATCGCCACGGTCGCCGGTTCCGGCACGTCGACGACCCAGGCTCTGCAGTTCGCCGAGTCGTACGTGACCGAGGATCTCGTCCTGCGCACCGCCCGCAGCCTCGCCCACGAGGTCGGCCTCGACGCGGTGACCCCCGGCGCGGGCGCCGCGCTGCGGCTGCTCGCCGCGGCCGGCAGCGCCCGGGCGGTGGTGGAGATCGGCACGGGCACCGGGGTCAGCGGGGTGTGGCTGCTGCGCGGCATGCGCGCCGACGGCGTGCTCACCACCATCGACGTCGAGGTGGAGCACCAGCGGATCGCCCGACGGATCTTCGCCGAGGCGGGTTTCGCGGCCGGCCGGACCCGCATCATCACCGGCCGGGCGCTGGACGTGCTCCCCCGGCTCGCCGACGGCGCGTACGACCTGATCTTCGTGGACGCGGAGTCGACCGGCTTCGCCGCGTGCGTGGACGCGGCACTGCGGCTGCTGCGGCCGGGCGGCGTGCTGGCGCTCAACGGCACGCTGGCCGGCGGCCGGATCGGCGACCCGGCGGCCCGGGACGTGGAGACGGTGACCATCCGCGAGGCGGTCAAGGCGATCCGGGAGTCGGAACACTGGATCCCGGCGCTGCTGCCGGTCGGCCACGGGCTGCTCGCCGCCGTCAAGTGCTGACCTGAGCCACGGGCCGGAGCACCGCCTCCGCGGGGGCCCCGCGCCGCCGGCCGGTCAGCCCAGCGTGCCCAGCCAGCGCAGCAGCGAGCGTACGCCCCAGCCGGTCGCGCCCTTGGTCAGCTCGGCGTCGTCGCCCTCGGCCCAGGACGGCGCGGACATGTCGACGTGCAGCCACCGGTCCCGCAGCTCACCGGTGAACTCGCGCAGGTAGAGCGCGGCCATCACCGAGCCGGCGCCCCGGTCCGGGGAGCTGTGCAGGTCGGCGAGCTCGCTGCCGAGGTGCTCGACGTAGTCAGTGGGCAGCGGCATCCGCCAGGCGGCCTCGCCGGCCGCGTGGACCGCGGCCAGCACGTCGGCGGCGAGGGCGTCGTTCTCGCTGTAGAGGGCCCCGGTGCGCTTGCCGAGGGCGACCGCGTTCGCCCCGGTCAGGGTGGCCAGGTCGACCAGCAGGTCGGGCTTGAGCTCCCGGACGGCGTAGGCGAGCGCGTCGGCGAGCACCAGCCGCCCCTCGGCGTCGGAGTTCGTGGTCTCGCTGGTCGTGCCGCCGTAGTGGCGGACGACGTCGCCGGGGCGGAACGCCGAGCCGCTGAGCATGTTCTCCGCCAGCGGGGCGAGGGTGGTCACCCGGACCGGCAGCCGCAGCGCCGCCGCGCCGAGGGTGGCCGCGACGACCGCCGCCGCGCCGGCCATGTCCTTGCGCATCAGCTTCATCGCGGGCACCGGCTTGATCGAGATCCCGCCGGTGTCGAAGGTGATCCCCTTGCCCACCAGCACCACGTGGGTGCGCGCGTCGGCCGGCCGCCAGTCCAGCTCGACCAGGCGCGGACCGCTGGCCGAGCCGCCGCCGACGGCGAGGATCCCGCCGAAGCCCTCGGCCGCCAGCTCGTCCGGCTCGCGTACCCGCAGGTGCAGGTCCGCGACGTCGGCGACGGCGGCGGCGACCACCGGCTGGTCGGTCTTGCCCACCGGCAGGGACTCACCAGTCAGTGAGGACTCGTCGGCTTCCAGCCCGACGGACTCCAGCACCCGGCAGTCGGCCGGGACGGCGTCCCCCGGTTCCAGGGCGAGCACGTCTCCGGGCACCAGGTCCTCCGCCGCCAGCACCTGCTCCGCGCCGTCCCGGCGGACCCGGGCGGTCACCGCCGAACGGGACAGCAGCTCGGCCAGCGACCGCTCGGTGTTGTGCTGGTGCACCGCGCCGAGCAGCGCGGATCCGCCGACCACCCCGCCCACCAGGGCGGCGTCGACCAGTGAGCCGAAGGTCGCGGAGAGGACCGCGCCGGCGACGAGCACCGGGGTGAGCGGGTTGGCCAGCTCGTCGACGAAGGCGCGGAGCAGCCCGGTCGGCCCGGGGGGCTCGCCGGTCCCGCCGCTGCGGCGGTGCTCGGCCTCAGCGGTAGTGAGCCCGTCCGGGCCGCTGCCGAGCTGGTCGAGGACGGTCCGCGCCGGCATCAGGTGCCAGGCGGTGATCGTCGGGGCGGGGAACTCCGTCCGGTCGGGCAGCCGGCGCGCCCGCAACACCCCGTGCGCGAAGGCCAGGGCGGCCGCGCCGTTGATCGCGGAGAGGGAGCGGCCGGGCAGTTGGGCGGGGTCGGCGGTGAACGCCCCCAGCGCGCCGAGGCCGGTGCCGGCCAGCGCGAGGCCGATGTTCTGCCTGGTCATGCGGCGGGCCACCCCGGCGGCCTCGATCAGCAGCGCCACCACCCCCAGGTCGGTGCCGACCAGCAGGTGCGCGCCCCAGGGCGGAAGGTCGTCGGGGCCGGCGTGCCCCAGGCCGCAGTCCGCGACGGCGAGGGCCGCGCGGTCGGCGGACACGACCATCACCACGGCGCCGTCGCGTTGCAGCGTCCGCACCGACTCGGCCAGCCGGTCGCCGCCGGGCAGGTACGCGTCGGCGAAGCCGTACCGCTGGCCGTCGTCGCCCGCCACGACCACCCGCAGGCCGGCCTGGCGGGCGACGCTCGGCAGGGCGTCCACGCCGGGCGCCGGTTCCGGCTCCACCCGCAGCAGCGCGGCGAGGGTGTCGCCGTCGGCCAGGCCGAGCAGGTTGCCGCCGCGGTCGCGCAGCCGCCGGCTGTCCACGGTGTCGCCCGGATCGTCGGCGTCCAGCCGGGCCAGTGGCCCGAGCCGCCAGCCGTCGGCGTGCCGCAGCTCCGCCGGCGCGGCGGGGTCGAAGAGCGTGAACGCGCGACCCGCCACCTGCTCGGTGTCGGCCCCGGCCAGCGGGGCCAGGTCGGCCAGCACCCCGCGGTCGGAGCCGAGCACGGCGGCGTCCAGCACCAGCGTGTCGATCTGGTCCAGTTCGCGCAGCACGGTGCGGTCCATCGCGATCACCCCGCGCCGGGCAAGGATGCGGCCGAGCTGCGCCGCGTACCCCTCGCGTCCGCTGCCGGGGGCCTTGGGCAGCGCGGCGAGTCCCAGCGCGGCGGCCCGCTTCCGGCCAACGACCGGCGTGGCGGCGGCCGCGGCGGCCGCGCCGGCGGCGATCATCCGGGTGGCGTACTTCTCGGCGGGCCCGTCCGGTTTCGGTCGGGGGCGCTCGGTCTTCGGGGCCCGGGCGACGGCCCGCTCCGGGTCGCCGGTCAGCCGGGGTTCGGCCTTCGTCCAGGCGCTGAGCTGGGCGCGTGCCTCGCCCCACTGCACCACCCGCTGGACGCCGTCGAGCGCGATCCCGGTCCAGCCTCCGGTCAGGCCCTGCACGACCGCCTCGGCGAGCGGGAAGAGCAGTTCGGCGCGGGGGTCGGCGCGCAGCCCGCGGTCGGCCAGCGCGTGCAGCTTCGGGTGCAGGTCGATTGCGCCGAGTAGTCCGGCGACCTCGCCGGGCACCGGCGTGAAGGGCAGAATGCGGGTGGCGGCCGAGATGGTCAGGCCGAGCGCGTCCGACGCGAGCGCGCCCAGGGTGCGGGGGGTCCGGGGGCCTTCCTCCGGCGGGTGCGGCGGCGCGATCTCCGGGTCCGGCTCGTGCGGGCAGGTTCGCTCGGCGCGGGCGATCGTCGCGATGAGGTCGCGCAGCTTCGGCTCCGGCGTGCCGACGGCCACCACCACCCGGCCGGACGGGGCGTTGACGCGGGCCCACTGGACCCCGGGCGTCCGCTCCAGCGCCGCCTCGACCTGCCGGGCCAGCGTGTCGCCGCCGTCCTGGCAGACGCCGTGCACCTCGATGTGGTGCCGGCCGGAGCGAGACCAGACCCGGCGTCGGGTCAGCCCGGCCATCCGGGCCCACCGGGTGGCGGTCGAGCCGACATGCCGGGACGCCTCACCGACCAGGCGCGGCACGGCGACCGGTGGGAGGAGGTGACCGGCCGCGCGGCCCAGCGAGGTCATCGAGGAGTACGACCGGACAGGCGCCGGCCAGGCCCTCCGCTGCCGCCACCGCCGTACGCCATCTCGCCTCCCACGCCTGCGCTCCGGCGGCCTGGCTTCCCGACAGCGCGTCCGTTATGCCCCCCCGAGCAGGGGAAGTTTCGCCCGCGGCGCGGCATGGGGAGAGAGCGGGCTCACCCTTGACCTGAATCCGGGTTGAGGTCCGAGGCTGGGGCCATGCTGATCGAACTGCTCCGGTGCGAGGCGGGCCTGTCGCACCGGTGGACCCGCGACAACCACCACCACCGACCGCTGTGGATGCCGCGTACGGCGGGTCGGCGGTGACCGCCACGGCCGCGCCGCCCGACCCGGTGGCCCCGGCGGCGGGTCTCTTCGTGCCCCGGCTGCGGGCGATGACGGTGGGCAGCGTCGCGCTGGTGTCGCTGCTGGCGTTCGAGGCGCTGGCGGTGGGCACGGCCATGCCGACGGTCGCCCGCAGCCTCGACGGGCTGGCCCACTACGGCATCGCCTTCGGCGGCCCGTTCGCCGCCGGCGTGCTGGCCATGGTGGTCTCGGGCATCTGGTGCGACGCGCGGGGACCCCGGGCGCCGATGTGGCACGGCCTCGTCTGGTTCGTGGTCGGCCTGGTGATCGCCGGCAGCGCCACGGCGATGGGCGCCCTGGTCGCCGGCCGGATCGTGCAGGGCTTCGGCTCCGGGCTGCTGTCGGTCGCGCTGTACGTGATCGTCGGGCGGGCGTACCCGGAGGAGCTGCACCGGCGGATCTTCGCCGCCTTCGCCGCCGCCTGGGTCGTACCGTCGCTGGTCGGGCCGGCGGTGGCCGGCCTGATCGTGGAGCACCTCGGCTGGCGGTGGGTCTTCCTGGCGGTGCCGGTGGTCGCGGTGCCGGCGGTGCTGCTGATCCATCCGGGCCTGCGGGCAGTCGGCGCGGCCACGGCGACCGGCGTGCCGCCCGGCGCGGCGGCGCGGATCGGCTGGGCCTGCGGGGCGGGGGTGAGCGCCGCACTGCTGCACATCGGGGGACAGCAGCGCGGCGCCTCCGCCGTGGGGTTGGTCGCCCTGGCGCTGGTCGGGCTGCTGGTCTGCGCTCCCCGGCTGTTGCCGGCGGGGTTCCTGCGGGCCGGTCGGGGCCTGCCGACGGTGGTCGGGCTGCGTGGCCTGGCCTCCGCCGCGTTCGTCGGCGCCGAGGTGGTGATCCCGCTGATGCTCTCCCGTGAGCGGGGGCTGTCGCCGACGGCCGCCGGCCTGGTCCTGACCACGGGGGCGCTCGCCTGGTCGGTGGGCTCGTGGTTGCAGGGGCGGATGCCCACTCCGCGGTCGCGGGCCACCCTGCCGAGGGTCGGGTTGACCTGCATCGCGGCCGGTACCGCCGTGGTGGCGTTCGCCGTCGTGCCGACCGTCCCGGTCGGGGTGGGGGTGCTCGGCTGGGCGGGCGCCGGGCTGGGCATGGGTCTGCTCTACCCGTCGCTGTCGGTGCTGACCCTGGAGCTGTCCGCCCCCGGTGAGCAGGGGCGGAACAGTTCCTCGCTGCAACTGGGGGACTCGCTCTTCGCAGCGAGCGTGCTGGCGTTGACCGGTGCGATGCTCGCCGCCGGTGCCGGGCCCGGGCCCGGGAGCTACGCGGGCACCCTGGCGGTGGCGTCCGGGCTGGCGCTGGTCGGGGCGCTGCTCGCCGGGCGGGTCGTGCCGCGCGCCGGGTGGGTGCGGACGACCGGCTGACCGCCCGCCGGGTGCGGGGTGGCCCCGGCTCACCGGCTGGTCGGGGATGTGGCGAACCGGCCCGGACCGGGGTGGGCGGCCGGGAGGATGGGCGGGCGATGAACTTCCTGACCATCCTGCCGATGGCCGTGGTGATGGTCGCCGGTTCGCAGTTGGTCGCGGCGGTCTTCCTCGCCTCGGCCGACCGGCCCCGTGCCGCGTCGCTGGGCTATCTGGGCGGCGCGGGGCTGGTGGTGACCGGCGGGGTGACGGCGGCCTGGCTGGCCACCCGGGCCGTGAAGATCAACATCGGTGGTGGGGCCGGGCGGAGCA
This sequence comes from Micromonospora phytophila, assembly GCF_023656545.1. Taxonomy (GTDB): domain Bacteria; phylum Actinomycetota; class Actinomycetes; order Mycobacteriales; family Micromonosporaceae; genus Micromonospora; species Micromonospora phytophila. The sequence continues at coordinate 24,858 of NZ_JAMOKF010000023.1, forward strand.
CCGTCGAGACGCGGATCGACCAGGTGGTCCTGGCGCTGCTGCTGGTTTTGGCGGTAGTGGTGTTCCTGCGGCGGCACACCAGCGGTATCCCGAGGTGGATGGGGCGGCTCCAGCAGGCCGGCCCGGGCTACGGGGCGAGGCTCGGCGTGCTGCTCTTCCTGGGCATGCCCACGGACGACCTCACGATGGTGACCGTCGGGGCGAGTGCCGCCCGGCACGACCTGCCCTGGTGGCACCTGCTGCCGTTCGTGGTGCTCACCCTGACGCTGCTGGCCCTGCCCCTGCTGGCGCTGCTGCTGCTCGGCTCCCGGGCGGAGGCGGCGCTGCCCCGGATCCGCGACCGCGCCGAGCGGCACTCGTGGGTGGTCAGCGAGGTCGTCGTCGGGTTCTTCGTGGCGATGACGGTGGTCGACCTGCTCCGTTGAGCCGCCGCACCGGCGTCACGCCGGGTCGGGCGGCTCCGTCAACCCGTGGACGCCCGGTGCCGCGGGCGCCGGAAAAAGGAGGAGACGATGCGGGTCCTGGTCACCGGGGCGGGCGGCCGCCTGGGGCGGGAGGTGCTGCCCCGGCTGCGCGACGAGGGTTGGGCGGTCCGGGCGACGAGCCGGCGGGCGCGTACCGGGTTGCCGGAGGAGTGGGTGGTGGTGGACCTGGCCACCGGGGAGGGGGTGGCGGAGGCGGTGGCGGGCGTGGACGCCGTCCTGCACCTGGCCTCGGCGCCGAACCAGGGGCGGCGGACCCACGAGGTCGACGTGCTCGGCACCCGCCGGCTGGTCGCGGCCGCCGGGCAGGCCGGTGTACGTCACCTGGTGTACGTCTCGATCGTCGGCGTGGACCGGGTGCCGATCGCCTACTACCGGCACAAGCTCGCCGCGGAGCAGGTGGTGGCGGCCGGACCGGTGCCGTGGACGGTGCTGCGGGCCACCCAGTTCCCCGAGTTCCTCGACGAGATGCTGCGCGGCGTGAGCCGGCTCGGGCCGGTGATCGGTGACCGCGGGGTGCTCGCCCAGCCGGTCGATCCCCGCGACGTCGCGGACCGGCTCGCGTGGCGGCTCGCCGCCGGACCGCTGCGCGGCGTCGAGGAGTACGGCGGCCCCGAGGTGCTCCGCTTCGACGAGGCGGTCCGGGCCTGGAACGCCGCCCGCCGCTCCCGCCGTCCGCTGCTGCCGCTCCGCCTCCCCGGCAAGGTCGGTCGCGCCCTGCGGGCGGGTGGCCTGGTCACCGGGGCGACCCCGAGGGGCACCCGGAGCTGGGCCGACCACCTGGCCGACACGTACGGGGGAATCGGCGGAAGATGAACGGTCCACCCGTTCACGTTCGGCCTACCGTGACGGCATGGTCGCCATGGTGCTCACCGTGATCCTCTACGTCGCCGGCTTCGTCTTCCTCTACGGCGTCATCCGGCTCGCGATTCGGCACGCCCTCGAGGAGCTGGAGGTGCGTCGGGTCCAGGCCGAGCGGGCGGAGGAGCTGGCAGCCGTTCGGGACCGGACGATGCTGCGCGAGAACGGCTTCCTCACCGGCAGTTGAGCGCGGCGGTCGTCCCTCTCGGCGGGCGGGGCGGCCGGGCGGGTGCGAGGATCGCATTCGTGATGGGGACGCTGAAGACCGAACCTGCCCGTGCCCGGCTCGACCTGCTGGCCCCGCCGGTCGCCGCCGCCGTCGGGCAGTGGCCCGCCGACGCCCCGGTGGACGTCGACGACGTGCTGGTGGCGCCGATCGACGCCGAACTCGCCGACACCGCCGCCTTCTGTGCGGCGTACGAGGTCGGGTTGGAGGTGTCGGCGAACTGCGTGGTGGTGGCCGGCAAGCGCGAGGGGGTCGTCCGCTACGCGGCCTGCGTGGTGCTCGCCACGACCCGGGCCGACGTCAACGGGGTGGCCCGCCGGGCGCTGGACGTCCGCAAGGCGAGCTTCGCGCCGATGGCCGAGGCGGTGGAGCTGACCGGCATGGAGTACGGCGGCATCACCCCGATCGGGCTGCCGGAGCAGTGGCCGATCCTGGTGGACGCGCGGGTGATCGCCACCCCGCACGTGATCATCGGTTCCGGCGTGCGGCACAGCAAGATCGCGCTGCCCGGGCCGGCGCTCGGCGCGCTGCCCGGGGCGCGGGTGGTGGAGGACCTGGCCCGACCGGCCTAGGTAGTCGACCGGCGTCGATGCTGTTGCACGTGAAACATCAGGTCGGTCGATGCGTTGCGGGTGGCGGGCCGGGTCAGCCGGCCGCGGACTCGCGGCTCTCGACCTCGGTCAGCGCGGCGAGCAGCGTCTCCGGCTCCTGGGCGCCGGTCACCGCGTACTTCCCGGCGAGCACGAAGGCGGGCACGCTGGTCACCCCGATCTGCCGGGCGGTGGTCAGCGCGGCGGACAGGTCGGCGACCCGCTCGTCGGAGTCGAGGAAGCGTCGCGCCTCGGCCCCGTCCAGGCCCACGTCGGCCGCGAGCCGGGCCAGCTCGTCCCGGGAGCCGACGTCGACGCCGTCGGTGAAGTGAGCGCGGTAGAGCGCCTCGACCAGCTCCTCGGCGCGGCCCTGATCGGTGGCCCAGGAGACCAGCCGGTGCGCGTCGAAGGTGTTGGCGGCGAGCGCGCGGTGGAAGTCGAGCTTCAGCCCCACCCCGGCGGCCACCTCGGTGACGTGCCCGAACATCTGCTCGGCCCGCTCCCGCCCGCCGAACTTCGCGGCCAGCGCGTCCACCAGCGGACGCGGCTCCGCCACCGGCGACGGGTCGAGCTGGAACGGCCGGTACCGGATTGTCACCTCGCCGTCGTACGACGCCAGGGCCTGCTCCAGCCGACGCTTGCCGATGTAGCACCAGGGGCAGACGACGTCGGCGTAGATCTCGATCTCCATGGTCGGTGACAACCCCCCGGTCAGCTGATCTGTTCCCGGACCTGGCGCTTGAGCCGGGCCAGGATGGCGGTGCCGCCGCGGATCCGCAGCGGGCTGATCGCCTGGGCGAGCCCCATCCGCTGATACAGGTCGTCGGGGACGGCGAGCACCTCGTCCGGGCTCGCCCCGGCCAGCCCCTCGGCGAGGATGCCGGCGAACGCCCGGGTGGTGGGCGCCTCCGGCGGGCAGTCGAAGAGGGTCTCCACCGTCTTCTCCGGGGTCACCCGGGCCCGCAGGAAGAACGACGTCTGGCACTCCGGCACCTGCTCCATGCCCTGTCGGTCGGCGGACCCGGCGGGCAGCGGAGGGATGACGTCGGCGTACTCGAGCAGCATCTCCAGCACGACGTCGCGGGGTGCGGCGGCGAACTCGTCGACGATCTCGGCCAACCTGGCGGGCATGGATGACATGCCTCCGAGGCTACCGCCGTCGCGAGCCCGGCTCACCGCGCCGCCGCCACGCCGTCAGACCGTCGGGGCCTGCTCGCTGATCTGGCCCAACGCCGACTGGGGGTCGAGCTGGATCGCCAGGTCGCCGAGGGAGACGATGCCCACCAGCTTGCGCTCGTTGTCGCAGACCAGCACCCGCCGGATGCCGCGTTCGCGCATCAGGGTCGCCGCCTCACCCGCGGTGGAGTGCTGCTCGATCATCACCACCTCGCGGGTGACGATCGAGCCGATCGTGGTGCTGGCCGGGCTGGCGTTCTCGGCCACCGCCCGCACCACGATGTCCCGGTCGGTGAGCATGCCGGCGAGGGTGGCGCCGTCGGTGACCACCACGTCGCCGATGTCGGCCTCCTTCATCACCCTGGCCGCCTCGTCCAACGTGGTCTCCGCCGGTAGATAGATGACCTGCTTCGTCATCACGTCGCTGACCCGGTAACCGGTCATGAGAGCCTCCAGAACACATCCAGCCGATCGGAGTGCGGTACCCCGTGATGCGCCCACTACACCAGGTTTCCGCGCTCCCGGCGTACCTCTTCGACGACCCGCTCGACGAGGGCGTCCACCGGCAGCTCGACGCGCTCGTCGGAGGCCCGGTCGCGCAGCTCCGCGTACCCCTCGGTGAGACGGCGGCCGACCACGACGGCGCGCGGGATGCCGACCAGCTCTGCGTCGGTGAACTTCACCCCCGCCGAGACGTGCGTCCGGTCGTCGACCAGCACTCGCAGGCCGGCCCGGGCGAGGCGCCCGCCGAGTTCCAGCGCCGCCTCGAGCTGCGGGCCCTTCCCGGCGGCCACCAGGTGTACGTCGCACGGCGCGACCGCCGCCGGCCAGGCGAGGCCCCGGTCGTCGTGGTGCTGTTCGGCGATCGACGCGACCGCGCGGGACACGCCGATGCCGTAGCAGCCCATGGTCGGCCGGACCGGCTTGCCCTGCGGGCCGAGCACGTCGACCGCGAAGGCGTCGGTGTAGCGGCGGCCGAGCTGGAAGATGTGCCCGATCTCGATGCCCCGCCGCATGGTCAACTCACCGGTGCCGCAGGCCGGGCAGGGGTCGCCCGGGCGCACCTCGGCCGCCTCGATCGTCCCGTCGGGCGTGAAGTCCCGGCCGCAGACCACCCCGGTGGCGTGCCGGCCCGGCTCGTTCGCGCCGGTCAGCCAGGCGCTGCCGGTGACCACCCGCGGGTCGACCAGGTAGCGGATGCCCAGCTTGTCGAAGAGCTGCGGGCCGATGTAGCCGCGGACCAGCTCGGGGTGGGCGTCCCAGCCGTCGAAGACCTCCACGGTGGCCGGCGCGACCGCCGCCCCGAGCCGCTTCAGGTCCACCTCGCGGTCGCCGGGCACCCCGACGACCAGCAGTTCGGGCTTTTCCGCGCCCGGCCGGCGCAGGCTCAGCACCACGTTCTTCAGGGTGTCCGCGGCGGTCCAGTCGTCCCGGCCGCCCAGCCGGCGGGCGTTGGCCAGCTCCACCAGGCTGGCGATGGTCGCCGTCTCCGGGGTGTCGTGCACCTCCGCCGCGGGCTGCGCGTCCGGGTCGCCGGCCGGCGGGGCGGGCGTGGTGACCGCCTCGGTGTTCGCGGCGTAGTCGCAGGCGGTGCAGCCGACGAAGGTGTCCTCGCCGACCGGCGTCGCGGCCAGGAACTCCTCCGACGCCGACCCGCCCATCGCCCCCGACACCGCGTGCACGACGGTGAAGTCCAGCCCCAGCCGGGTGAAGATCCGCTGGTAGGCCGCCCGGTGCCGGTCGTAGACCGCCTGGAGACCCGCGTCGTCCAGGTCGAACGAGTAGGCGTCCTTCATCAGGAACTCGCGACCACGCAGCAGGCCGGCGCGGGGCCGGGCCTCGTCGCGGAACTTCGTCTGGATCTGGAAGAGCGTCACCGGGAAATCCCGGTACGAGGTGAAGAGGTCCTTCACCAGCAGCGCCGCCAACTCCTCATGGGTGGGCGCGAGCAGGTGCTCGGCGCCGCGCCGGTCGGCGAGGGTGAAGATGTCGTCGCCGTACTCCGTCCACCGCCCGCTGGTCCGGTACGGCTCCGCGGGCAGCAGCGCCGGGAAGTGCACCTCCTGGTCGCCGATCGCCGTCATCTCCTGCCGGACCACCTCGGTGACCCGGTCCAGCACCAGCTTGCCCAGCGGCAGCCAGGTGTAGCCGCCCGGCGCGGCGCGACGGATATAGCCGGCGCGCAGCAGGAGCCGGTGGCTCGGCACCTCCGCTTCCGCCGGGTCCTCGCGCAGGGTCCGGAGCAGCAGGGTCGACATGCGTAGCAGCATCAGCGCAGCGTACGACCGGGCCGACCGGCCGGGCGATCCAATTCGACCGGCTCGCCGGCCGCGTCGGGGCGGCGGCCGCGGGCCGGCGACCGGTCGGGTTGCCGTCCGGGACTGTCGGAAGTTGGCGTTCCGGACGGCAACCCCCGGCCCACGGGACGACGTCTGGGAAGGCATCAGCCCACCGCACCACTACCCGAAGGATCGGCTCGTGTGGACCCTCTCCTGAGTGAGTTCGACTCGTTCGTGCGAACCCGCACGCCGGCGCTGCTGCGCTCGGCCTACCTGCTCACCGGCGACCAGCACCTGGCCGAGGACCTCGTCCAGTCGGCGCTGGCCCGGACCCACCGCTCCTGGAACCGGCTGCACCACGGCGGGAACGCCGAGGCGTACACCCGCAAGATCATGTATCACCTGCAAGTCTCCTGGTGGCGGCGGCGCCGGGTTCCCGAGTCGATGCCGGGCGACCTGCCCGAGCCACGCGGAGGCGGCTCGGCCCCCGATCACGCCCAGCAGACCACGCTCCGGCTGACCCTCCGGGCCGCGCTGGCGAAGCTCTCCGCCAAGCAGCGGGCCGTGCTGGTGCTGCGGTTCTTCGAGGACCGCACCGAGACCGAGGCCGCCGACCTGCTCGGCGTCACCGTCGGCACCGTCAAGAGCCAGACCTCGAAGGCGCTGGCCAAGTTGCGCACCGTCGCCCCCGAACTCGCCGAGCTGTACGTCCTGGAAGGAAGCGCCCGATGAACGACGACCGCCTCCGGCTCGACCTGGCAGCGCTGGCCGACGACATCACCCCGGTCGACCTGCGGGACCGGGCGCTGCGTACGTCCCGCCGGCTCGGCATCCAGCGCGTGGTGGCCACCTCCGCAGCGGTGTTCGTGCTGATCGGCGCGGCCACCGGCACGGCCCTGGCGATGCGGCCGGACGCGTCGGCGCCGATGCCGCTCCCGGGCGACTCCCCGTCGGTGACCGTCACGCCGCCGGCCGAGCCGTCTCCGTCTCTGTCCTCGCCCCCGCCCTCGGTCAACGCCACCGCGCCCATCGGGGGGCCGTCGGCGTCGACCGTCACCGCCGGCCGCTTCTTCTACGGTCCCCGGGCCGTCGGGGAGGGCAGCGCCGACCCCGTCCGCCTGTACACCTGGCAACCGGGCAGCGACCCGACGCGGCTGCTCGCGCTGTCCCGCTCCGCCGCCATGCTCAACGCGGCGGTCTCGCCGGACGGGCAGCGGATCGCCTGGGTCGACGATGACGCCGTGCTCTGGGTGGCCGACCGGGACGGCTCGGACCGGCGCGAGCTGCGCGACGACGTCGACGGGCAGTGCTGGGGGCCGGCGTGGTCACCGGACTCCCGACGGCTCACCATCGGCGCCCTTGTCCCCGACGAGCCCGGCGCCTACCGCACGGGCACGGTCGACGTCTCGTCCGGACGGTTCACCGAGACCGGCCCCGGGCAGGGGTGTCACCCGGTCTGGTCGGGCAACGGCCGGACGATCGCGTACGCCGACGGTTCGGAGGGTCGGGTGGTTCTGGCCGGCCCGGACGGGTCGAACGCCCGGTCGATTCCGAACCTGGGCGGCGACGCCCGGTACAACTGCTTCGACCTGGCCAGCCTCTCACCGACGGGTGACCGGATCGCGCTGTACCGGCGCGGACCCGACGTGCCGTCGGGCGACGTGGCCCGGGAACTCGACGCCAACGTCGTGCTCGACACCCGCACCGGCAAGGAGGTCGCGTTGCCGCTCGGTGGGCGGGAACTGCGTCAGGCGTACTTCCAGGCCGACGGCACGCTGGTGGCGCGGGTGGAGTCCGGCCGGGGCTTCGCCCTTGTGCTGGTGGGCGCGGACGGCCGGAAGGCCGGCGAGGTCGCCGAGCCGGCTTCGCTGAGGGACATGCAGATCCTGGCAGTCACCGGCTGACCGACCCGGCGCCGCACGGTGCCGACATGACGAAGGCCCCCCGGCCGGCCGGGGGGCCTTCGTGCGGTCGCGGTCAGTGCCGCTTGGCGAAGTCGACGAACGTCCGCCAGGCCTGTGGGTCGAAGGTGAGCGCGGGGCCGGTCGGGTCCTTGCTGTCGCGAACGCCCACGACGCCCGGCAGGTCGTCGGCCACCTCCACGCACTCGCCGTTGCCGCTGCGGGTGGACTTGCGCCAGGTCGCACCGCTCAGGTCCATGACGTCACCACTTCCTTCATCAGCAGCGTCGACTGACGCCGAGGCAGCGCCTCACTGCGGACGCTCTCCCATCTCGCCAGCAGGATAGTCAACTCCTCGTCCCTGTCGACCGTCGTGCCGCTGAGCTGGCTCTCAAGATGTCCAACCCATCCACCGTCGGAGCCACGAGCCAGGGTGAACGGTCCGGCCAGCCCGACATGGGCGCTGATCTCCACCGGGATGACGTGCACGCTGACGTGTGGCCGCTCGCCGCACTCGATCAGGTGATCGACCTGCTGCGCCATCAGGCCCCGGAACCCCTCGTCCGCCCGCCGGAGGACTGCCTCCTCGATTACCGCCACGAACTTCGGTGGATCGGGTTGGGTCAGGACCGACTGCCGATCCATCCGTACGGCGAGGCGCTTCTCCACCTCGCCGTCACTGAGCATGTCGTCGGCCCGGATCACCGCACGCGCGTAGTGCTCCGTCTGAAGCAGACCGGGAATGAGCGTGGGGTGGTAGCAGCGGAGTTGCCGGGCGTTCTGCTCCGCGTCCAGCCAGGGGCGCAGCCAGCTCGGTTGGCCGTCGCGCTCGGCGAGCTTGAGCAGCGACATCAACAATCCGCCCGTGCCCAGCACCTCGTCCGCACGCTTGAGGAACAGGCGGTCCAGCGGCCGTTGGCCCAGCTCGACCGCCGACACCTGGGAGCCGGAGTAGTGGACCAGCTTCCCGAACTCCTCCTGACTCAGGTCGGCGTTGAGTCGTAGCCGGCGGAGTTGTGCCCGGATCAGCTCCGAGGTCGGCTCACCTTCCACAGTTCCTCCACAGATGTCCCGGCTTCAGCGAGAGCGGCTCCGTCGACCGCCGACGCCTCGCGAGGGTTCCCCGTTCCAGCGCTGATGCCTTCCGAGCGTAGTGGCGTCCTCAGCAGACTGTCACGTAGCGGATCGCTCCCGTCCGGTCCGCTGCGGGCCGCCCCTGATCCCCCGTGCCGGGGCGGCCCGCGCCCAAACGTCTGGAGGAGGTCGCTGGTGATCGTCGGAGGCCTTCCGGTGCCCCGCCTCGGCCCGTACGCCGACCGGCCCCGCGCCTACCCGCCGGGCGGCCGACCCCACCTGCCGGTCCGGCCGCTCTGGCTGTGCCGGGCCTGCGGGCGGCCGTGGCCGTGCGCCGAGGCCCGCCTGCTGCTGAAGGTCGAGTACGGCGACCGCAGCGTCGACCTCACCATCTACCTTTCCGGCCTCTACCACGAGGCCACCCATGACCTGTTCCGGCTGAACCCGCACGACGGCCCGACCCCGCGTGAGCTGTTCGATCGGTTCGTGGGCTGGGGTCCGTACCGCAGGCCCGCCGTCGCGCCCCCCGACCCTCATCGATGACCTGCGCCACGTTCGCCCGGCGGGTGGCTCCGACGGCGGCCCGACCGATGACAGACTGGCCGACGGTCGACCGGGACGGCAGAGGGGGGCGCGCGTGCGCTGGCGCAGTTTCGTGGCGGTGGGGGACAGCTTCACCGAGGGGATGGACGACGCGTACCCGGACGGTAGCTACCGGGGCTGGGCCGACCTGGTCGCCACCCGGCTGGCCGCCGACGTCGGCCCCGACTTCCGGTACGCGAACCTGGCCATCCGGGGCCGGCTCTTCCCCTCGGTGGTGAACGAGCAGGTGCCCGCCGCGGTGGCGATGAAGCCCGACCTGATCAGCTTCGCCGCCGGCGGCAACGACGTGCTGCGCCGCACCTTCGACCCGGACGCGCTGGTCGCCCGCTTCGACGACGTGGTCCGGCAGCTCCGCTCGGGCGGCGCCGACGTCGTCCTCTTCCGGTTCGCCGACGTGATGGCCCGGCTGCCCGGTCAGCGCCTGGTCGCCCCCCGGATCGAGCTGCTCAACCGGGCGGTCGGCGAGACCGCCGAGCGGCACGGCGCGATCCTGGTCGACCTGTACGCCGACGCGGGCTTCCTCAACCCGATGCTGTGGAGCACCGACCGGCTGCACCTCTCCGCCGCCGGGCACCGCCGGGTGGCCGGGCAGGTGCTGACCGCGCTCAGGGTGGGCTGCGAGGAGGACTGGCTGCTGGTTCCGGAGCGCCCGTTGCCGAAACCGTGGCTCGCCGCCCGCGCGGACGACCTGCGCTGGGCCGGCCGGCACCTCGCCCCCTGGCTCAAGCGCCGGCTGACCGGGCGCTCCTCGGGCGACACGGTCACCGCGAAGCGGCCGTCGCTGAGCCCGGTCACCGACTGACCGTGCGGACCATCCACACCGCCCCGCTGCTGCGGCTCACCCCGGACGACAAGCCGACGCCGGACGGGGCGGTCCTGGTGCTCGGGAACCGGATCGGCGCGATCGGGCCGTTGACCGAGCTGACGGGCGCGTACCCGCAGGTGCGGGTGCGGCGGTGGGCCGGCACGCTCGGGCCGGCGCTGGTGCACGACGGGCCCCTGCCGCCGGCACCCAGCCCGCGCGAGCGGGTGCACGCGCTGTTCCGGCTCGGCGTCGCCGCGGTGCTCGCCGCGCACGTGGCCGAGCCGGACCTGCGGG
>NZ_JAMOKF010000235.1 GCF_023656545.1 Micromonospora phytophila
GCACCACCGTCCCGTCGGCGTACGTCTGCACCACCTCGAAGGTGAGCCGGTCGGTTCCCGGCAGCGGCCCCATGGAGAGGGCGAGGCGGGCCGGCCCGGCGCCCGATCCCGGCATCCGGCTCCACGTCACCGCGCTGGTGACCAGGTCGACCCGGGAGGAGTGGATGCCGGCCACCGGCTGGTCGAGGGTGCGGGTGGCGATCCGCGGCGCCCAGCCGGCCACCGACATCGGGTAGACCTCGGCGATCGGGGCGTCGGCGGGCAGCCTGATCTCGACCCGCTCGGTGCGGGTGCCCGGCCGCTCCTCCGGCACCACGAACTCGAGCTTCACCGACTCGCCCTGCCGGGCCTGGGTCGGGTTGGTCGTCACGTCCGCCGCGTACGCCGTGGCCGGCCAGGCCAGCACCACGGCCGCCGCCAGGACGGCCACCGCCCCGGCCCGGCGCCGACGGCCCGCACCGCGCGTCATCGCCATCTTCGGTCCCCATCCGTGTCCATGCGGCCGGCACCGGCTCCGGCCACACCCGGTAGTTCGGATGCGGCGCCCGAAAGGTTCAACGGTCCGCCGGCGGGGACGGCCGACCGGCGTCCCTGCTCCACCGGGGCGACGACAGCGGGGAGCATCCCTGCGGGTGCGAGGCGTCGGCGGTCGGGTGGGGCAGGGGGCCCGATAGCATCGGCGGGAGCCGAGCGTTCGGCGTCACCCGTACCGTCTGCTGGAGGAGTCACCGTGTCCGCACCCCGTACCCCCGCCGTGGCCGACCCCGTCGTCGTCGCCGCCGGGACCACGGCGGCCGACGCGGTGGCCGCGGCCGGGCTGCCCGCGAACGGTCCGAAGGCGGTCGTGGTGGTCCGCGACCCGCAGGGCCAGCTGCGCGACCTGGACTGGGCGCCGCAGGCCGACACCGAGGTCGAGCCGGTCAGCCTCGACTCCCCGGACGGGCTGAACGTGCTGCGGCACTCCACCGCCCACGTCCTCGCCCAGGCCGTGCAGGACGTCTTCCCCGAGGCGAAGCTCGGCATCGGCCCGCCCATCGAGAACGGCTTCTACTACGACTTCGCCGTGGACAAGCCGTTCCAGCCGGACGACCTCGGCAAGCTCGAGAAGCGGATGCAGGAGATCATCAAGTCCGGCCAGCGGTTCCGCCGCCGCCGCTTCAACAGCCTGGACGAGGCCAAGGCCGAGCTGGCCGCCGAGCCGTTCAAGCTGGAACTGATCGACGTCAAGGGTGAGGGCCTCGACACCGACGAGGTGATGGAGGTCGGCGGTGGCGAGCTGACCATCTACGACAACCTCGCCGCCAACGAGGAGAAGGTCTGCTGGTCGGACCTCTGCCGCGGCCCCCACCTGCCGAACACCCGGCTGATCGGCGCGTTCAAGCTGATGCGCTCGGCCGCCGCGTACTGGCGTGGGTCGGAGAAGAACCCGCAGCTCCAGCGGGTCTACGGCACCGCCTGGCCGACCCGGGACGAGCTGAAGGCGTACCTGAAGCTGCTCGAGGAGGCCGCCCGGCGCGACCACCGCAAGCTCGGCGCGGACCTCGACCTGTTCAGCTTCCCCGACGAGATCGGCTCCGGCCTGGCGGTCTTCCACCCCAAGGGCGGCATCATCCGCCGGGAGATGGAGGACTACTCCCGGAAGCGGCACGAGGCCGCCGGGTACGAGTTCGTCAACACCCCGCACATCACCAAGGGGCAGCTCTTCGAGACCTCCGGGCACCTCCAGTGGTACGCCGACGGCATGTACCCGCCCATGGAGATGGAGGGCGCGAACTACTACCTCAAGCCGATGAACTGCCCGTTCCACAACCTGATCTTCCGGTCCAGGGGCCGCTCCTACCGCGAGCTGCCGCTGCGGCTGTTCGAGTTCGGGTCGGTCTACCGGTTCGAGAAGTCCGGGGTGGTGCACGGCCTGACCCGGGTCCGCGGCATGACCCAGGACGACTCGCACATCTACTGCACCCAGGAGCAGATGGCCGGCGAGCTGAAGTCGCTGCTGTCGTTCGTGCTGGACCTGCTGCGTGACTACGGCCTGGACGACTTCTACCTGGAGCTGTCCACCCGCAACCCGGAGAAGTCGGTCGGCACCGACGAGAACTGGGAGCGGGCCACCGAGGCGCTGCGCTCCGCCGCCGAGGAGTCCGGTCTCGACCTCGTGCCCGACCCGGGCGGCGCGGCCTTCTACGGCCCGAAGATCTCGGTCCAGGCCAAGGACGCCATCGGCCGGACCTGGCAGATGTCCACCATCCAGGTCGACTTCAACCTGCCGGAGCGGTTCAACCTGGAGTTCCAGGCCGGCGACGGGACCCGGCAGCGGCCCGTGATGATCCACCGGGCGCTCTTCGGCTCGATCGAGCGGTTCTTCGGCGTGCTCACCGAGCACTACGCCGGCGCGTTCCCCGCCTGGCTGGCCCCGGTGCAGGTGATCGGCATCCCGATCCGCGAGGACCACACCGACTACCTGCACGGCTTCGTCGCGGCGCTGCGCACCCAGGGGATCCGCGCCCACGTCGACACCGGTGACGACCGGATGCAGAAGAAGATCCGTACCGCCCAGCAGCAGAAGATCCCGTTCATGGTGATCGCCGGCGACGACGACGTGGCCGCCGGGACGGTCTCGTTCCGCTACCGGGACGGCTCCCAGCGCAACGGCGTGCCGGTCGCCGACGCGGTGTCGCACGTGCTGGACGTGGTCACCTCGCGGACCAACATCGGTCCGTCCGCCCAGCATTGACCTGCGGTGCCCCCGCCGCGCCACCGGCGCGACGGGGGCGCCGACGTCAGATGCCGCAGTTGGGCGCGGACCAGGTCCGGGTCGACTTGTTGGCGACGTGGGTGTGGTCGTTGTGCCCGGGGTAACCAGGCCCGAGGATCTCGTTGAAGCCGTGGTAGCGGGCCTGCTGGGCCAGGCGGCAGAGCGAGTGCGGTCCGGCGCCGAGGTCCACGGCGTCACCGTAGAGGTGCCGGCTGGTCGACGACCCGCCGACCGCGGAGTTGCAGGCGTAGCTGCGGAACGCGCTGGTCACGATGATCTGCTGGTCGCCGAGGGCGTGGCGCATCGCCTGGAGCTTCCACATCGACAGCCGCGCGTTGGCGCGGGCGGTGCTGGCCGACACCGCGCCGCCGGACCAGTCGCTGTTGCAGTCGTTGAACTCGGCGTAGCTGAAGTTGACCGTGGTGCAGTCGTCGTCCTGCAGCGCGTAGATCTTGTTGAACGTCTGCGGCCCGGCGATGCCGTCCGCAGGCAGGCCGTAGGCCTGCTGGAAGCGGATCACCGCGGACCGGGTGGCCGGTCCGTACGCCCCGTCGGTGCCGAGCACGGCCCCGTAGCCGGGGTAGCCGGAGACCCGGATCTGGAGTTGCCGGACGTCTTCGCCCGACATCCCCTCCGACAGCATGCGTCCCCACGTGTAGCAGCCGTCGGCGTGGGCGGCGCCGGCGGTGGTGGTGACGCCGACGATGGTGGTGGCGGCGGTGAGCGCGAGCGCCGCGAGGAACCTGCTGAGCCGTCGGATCAAGGGAGCCTCCATCGATTCATGGAAGTGATTGAATGGATAGAAGTTTCATGGCTGGTTCTACTTTCGTCAACAATTTCCAGGCACCGATTCCCCGGCGGCGGGGCGTCGCCGGCCGAGGGCCGGGTCCGTAGGATGCGCTTGTGACAGGGGTGGAACGGCACGCGGACGGCGGCATGGCGGACGGCCTGGAACGGCTCTGGACGCCGCACCGGATGACCTACATCTCCGGGGAGGACCGGCCCGAGGGCGGCTACGAGAAGCCCAGCGGTTGCCCGTTCTGCCGCGCGCCCGGGCTGCCGCCGGACGAGAGCCTGGTCGTGGCGCGCGGTCAGCACGTCTTCGTGGTGCTCAACCTCTACCCGTACAACCCGGGCCACCTGCTGGTCTGCCCCTACCGGCACGTCGCCGACTACACCGACCTGGACGGGCCGGAGACCGCCGAGCTGGCCGCGTTCACCCAGACCGCGATGCGGGTGATCCGCAAGGTCAGCAACGCGCACGGCTTCAACCTCGGGATGAACCAGGGCGGGGTGGCCGGCGCCGGGATCGCCGCGCACCTGCACCAGCACGTGGTGCCTCGGTGGGGCGGCGACGCCAACTTCATGCCGGTGATCGGCCGTACCAAGGTGCTGCCGCAGCTGCTCGGCGACACCCGGGAGCTGCTCGCCCGCGCCTGGCCCTCCTGACCGCGCGACCCCCACCCGGCGGGTCGGACCACCCGATCGGTGACCTCCCGCCCTCCGGCGCACCGAAGGTGGCACGATGCGTCGATGGCAGTCACGACGCGGACGTTGGGTCGCAGCGGCATCGAGGTCAGTGCGCTGGGCATGGGGTGCTGGGCGATCGGCGGGCCGTGGGCCGAGGGCGCGCAGCCGCTGGGCTGGGGCGCCGTCGACGACGAGGAGTCCGTCCGGGCGGTACGCCGCGCGCTCGACCTCGGCGTGACCCTCTTCGACACCGCCGACACGTACGGGGCGGGGCACTCCGAGCGGGTCCTCGGCCGGGCGCTCGCCGGCCGGCGCGACGAGGCGGTGATCGCCACCAAGTGGGGCTACACCTTCGACGAGGCGGCCCGGCAGGCGACCGGCGATGACGCGTCCCCGGCGTACCTGCGGCGGGCGGTGTGGGACTCCCTGCGCCGGCTGGACACCGACCGCATCGACCTCTACCAGCTGCACCTCGGGGACCTGCCGGTGCCGCGGGCCGAGGCGCTGGTCGGCACGCTGGAGGACCTGGTCGCCGACGGGCTGGTCCGGGCGTACGGCTGGAGCACCGACCGCCCCGACCGGGCGGCGGCGTTCGGTCAGGGCGCCCGGCACGCCACTGCCGTGCAGCACACCCTGTCCGTGCTGCGGGACGCCCCCGACCTGCTCGCGGTCTGCGACAAGTACGACCTGGCCAGCGTCAACCGCGGGCCGCTGGGGATGGGGCTGCTCTCCGGCAAGTACACCGCCGGCTCCACGCTACCCCGCGACGACGTACGCGGGATCGCCCCGGGCTGGCTGGAGTGGTTCCGGGGCGGCCGGCCGGCCCCGGAGTGGCTGCGCCGGGTCGGCGCGGTGCGGGCGGCCCTCACCGGCGACGGACGCACCCTGGCCCAGGGCGCGCTGGGCTGGATCTGGGCGCGCAGCGGCCGGACCGTGCCGATCCCCGGCTGCCGCACCGTCGCCCAGGTCGAGGAGAACGCCGCCGCACTGCGCTGGGGCCCGCTGTCAGCGGACCAGTTCGCCGAGGTGGAACGCCAACTAGCCGCCCTGCGCGCGGCCGCCCTACGCGACGCCGACCGCCCCCACTGGCCCACCCCCACCTTCCCCACCGCCCGCCCCTGACCCACCCCACCCCCGCGCCCCCCGCGGGCCACCCCCGACGCACTTTCACGGAAAGAGTGCCCATCCGGCGGGAAATGGCCACTCTTTCCGTGAAGGTGACCGGCGCTCGCCGCTGGGTGCTCGCCACGCGCCGCTCCCCGCCAGGACGGCGTGCGCCAGGACGCTCTTACACGGAAAGAGTGGCCATCCGGCGGGGGATGGCCACTCTTTCCGTGAAAGTGGCGCCAGGCGCCTTTGCGACCTCGGTGAGGAGGGGGGTGGTTAGGGGTGGGGGGTGTGTTCCTTGCGGGCCTGGTCGGCTAGGTGGGCGGGCATGGGGTCGTAGCGGACGAACTCGCGGCGGAAGGTGCCCGTGCCGGAGGTCATCGAGCGCAGCTCGACCGCGTACCGGAGCAGCTCGGTGGCGGGCACCTCGGCGCGGACCAGGGTGCGCCCCTCGGCGTCCGGGTCCGGTTCGGTGCCGAGCACCCGGCCGCGCCGACCGGAGAGGTCGCCCATCACCGCGCCGACCGACCCGTCGGCCACCCGGACGACCACCTCGTCGACCGGCTCCAGCAGCGCCGGCTGGCCCTTCTCGGCGGCGTCCCGCAGCGCCAGCGCACCGGCGGTCTGGAAGGCGGCGTCGGAGGAGTCGACGCTGTGCGCCTTGCCGTCGACCAGGGTCACCCGCAGGTCGACCACCGGGTGTCCGGCGACGAGGCCGCGTTCCATCTGGGCCCGTACGCCCTTCTCCACCGAGGGGATGTAGTTGTGCGGCACCGCCCCGCCGACCACCCGGTCGACGAACTCGAAGCCCGCGCCGCGCGGCAGGGGCTCGACCTCGATGTCGCAGACGGCGTACTGGCCGTGGCCGCCGGACTGCTTGACGTGCCGGCCGTGGCCGGTGGCCGGGGCGGTCAGCGTCTCGCGCAGCGACACCTTGACCGGCTCGGTCTCCAGCTCCACCCCGCCGGCGCGCAGCCGGTCCAGCACCACGTCGGCGTGCGCCTCGCCCATGCACCAGAGCACCAGCTGGTGGGTCTCCGGGTTGCGTTCGAGGCGCATCGTCGGGTCGCCGGCGACCAACCGGGCCAGGTTGCGGGCGAGGGCGTCCTCGTCGGCGCGGGTGCGGGCCACCACGGCAACCGGCAGCAGCGGCTCGGGCATGTCCCAGGGGGCGATCAGCAGCGGGTCGTCCTTGGCGGAGACGGTGTCGCCGGTCTCCGCGCTGCCGGACTTGGTGATCGCGCAGATGTCGCCGGCCACGCAGGTGCCCACCTCGCGCAGGCTCGCGCCGAGCGGGGTGTAGATGTGGCCGACCCGCTCGTCGGCGTCGTGGTCGGGGTGCCCGCGTTCGGCCAGGCCGTGCCCGGAGACGTGCACGGTCTGTTCGGGGCGCAGCGTGCCGGAGAAGACCCGGACCAGGGAGACCCGGCCGACGTGCCGGTCGACGGTGGTCTTGACCACCTCGGCGACCAGCGGGCCGTCCGGGTCGCAGGTCAGCGGCGGACGCGGGGAGCCGTCCACCCCGGCGACCGCCGGCAGCTCGTGCTCCAGCGGCGACGGGAAGCCGGCGGTGAGCACCTCCAGCAGCGCGTCCAGCCCGACGCCCGTCTCGGCGCAGACCGGCACGACGGGATAGAAGTGGCCGCGGGCGACCGCCTTCTCCAGGTCGTCGATGAGCACGTCGGTGCCGATCTCCTCGCCGTCGAGGTAGCGGTCCATCAGGGACTCGTCCTCGCTCTCGGCGATGATCCCCTCGATCAGCTCGTTGCGGGACTCGGAGATGGCGGGCAGGTGCTCGGGGTCGGGGTCGCGGACGTCGGCGGGCAGACCGGCGGTGTAGTCGAAGACCCGGCGGGTGATCAGGCCGAGCAGGCCGACGGTGGAGACCCCGTCGTCACCGAGCATCGGCAGGTAGAGCGGGAGCACGTTGTCGCCGAAGACCCGTTGGCAGAGCGCCACGGCCTCGTCGAAGTCGGCCCGCGGGTGGTCCAGCCGCGCCACGGCGACGGCCCGGGGCATGTCGACCGCCGCGCACTCCTCCCAGAGGGCGGCGGTGGCGGCGTCCATCCCGTCGACGGCGGAGACGACGAACAGGGCGGCGTCGGCGGCCCGCAGGCCGGCGCGCAGTTCACCGACGAAGTCGGCGTAGCCGGGGGTGTCCAGCAGGTTGACCTTGACGCCGTCGTGCAGCAGCGGCGCGCAGGCCAGGCTCACCGAGCGCTGCTGGCGGACGGCGGCCGGGTCGTGGTCGCAGACGGTGGTGCCGTCGGTGACGTTGCCGGCCCGGCCGATCGTGCCGCTCGCCGCGAGCAGCGCCTCGACCAGGGTCGTCTTGCCCGCTCCGGAGTGCCCGACGAGCACCACGTTACGGATCATGCCGGGCTCGGTCACCACCGGCACGGCGCCGGTGACCCCCTTCTCCTGACTTTTCTGCGCCATGGGGCGCACCTCCCTCAGCGGTGGTTGGTGGCGACCGCCGCGCGCGACGGGGAAGCGGCCCGGGCGGGTCCGCGGCGATATCCTCCGGTGGTCTGCCGGCTTCCGGGTAATCAACGGGCGAGGCGGTGAGCTGGCTCACCTCCTGGCTCGATCTCACACCCGATGCGCGGCCTGCACAAGCCTCCCGGCGCGGCTCGCCTGACCGGCGGTATCGCCGGTGTCGTGCGGACCGTTATCGTGGGGACCGCCATGGCGAAGATCTTCCAAGTGACGGCCCGCGCGGGGATGACCCGCGTCGTCGAGCCCGTCGCACGCGGCCTGCTTCGAGCGGGCGTAACTCCCAACGCGGTCACCGTGGCGGGCACCCTCGGGGTGCTCGTCGGTGCGCTCGGCTTCGGCGCCCGCGGTGACCTGGTCGCCGGGGCGCTGATCGTGACCGTCTTCGCGCTCACCGACCTGCTCGACGGGACGATGGCCCGGATGAGTGGCGGCTCCACGAAGTTCGGCGCGTTCCTCGATTCGAGCATGGACCGGGTCGCCGACAGCGCCGTCTTCGGCGCGGTCGCCTACTGGCTCGCCACCGAGCACGACTACTCGGGCGTCGCGGCCGCGCTGATCTGCCTGGCCGCCGGGAGCCTGGTCTCCTACGTCAAGGCCCGGGCGGAGGGGCTCGGCATGAGCGGCGACGTGGGCATCGCCGAGCGCACCGAGCGGCTGCTCATCGTCGGCGTGGGCGGGCTGCTCACCGGCCTGGGCGTGCGCCCCGCGCTGGAGATCGCGCTCTGGCTGCTCGCCGCCGTGTCGATCTTCACCGTGGGCCAGCGGATGAGGCACGTGTACCGGCAGGCCCAGCGGGTGCACACCCCGGGCAGGCAGGGGTGAGCGCGGGCAGCGTCCCGCGCGGGCTCCGGGTCCGGCGCGGGTGAACCTCACCGAGCTCGGCTACGTCGCCGGCTGGCGCGCGGTCCGCGCGCTG
>NZ_JAMOKF010000236.1 GCF_023656545.1 Micromonospora phytophila
CCCGTCGCTGCCGACCCCGCCGCCGCCCGCCCCGGTCCGCCCGACCCCGTCGCCGCTCCTGCCGCGCCTGCGGTCGAACCCGCCCGCGTCGGGGCCGCCGGTGCCCGCGCCGCGCGCCTCACAGGAGGGATCTTCGCAGGTGGGAAGGGCCGTCGACGACACCTCGGGGCGCGACACGCCCACCTCCGTGAACCAGAATGTGGGATCAGTTGACTCATCGCGTGAGATGCGTCAGGCTTGACCGCATGTCGTCGTACCGGTCGCTGCGAGTACTTACCTGAGCGCACTCTCCGTCATCGAGAGTGCGCTGGCCCCGTGCATCTGCACGAGGGCTTTTTTGTTGCCGTCGGACCCCGTCGGGGCGGGCCCCGCCCGCGTTGCACTGCTTGAAGAGCCTCACCCACTCCAGCCGAAGGCCTGAACCGCCATGACGAGACCCACGCCCGAGACCCTCGCCCACTCCGCCCGGCGGGCCCGCACCACCGCCGAGCCCGCGACCGACGCCGAGCACGCCCGCGTCGCGGCCACCCCGGCCGTCCCGGGGGTGCGCACACCCGCGCCGGCCCAGGTCTCCGGCGCTGGCTCGCTGGTGCGGTCCCTCGAGGCGCTCGGCGTCGAGGTCGTCTTCGGCATCCCCGGTGGCGCGATCCTGCCGGCGTACGACCCGCTCTACGACTCGACGGTCCGGCACATCCTGGTCCGGCACGAGCAGGGCGCCGGGCACGCGGCCACCGGCTACGCCCAGGCCACCGGCCGGGTCGGGGTCTGCATCGCCACCTCCGGCCCCGGCGCGACGAACCTGGTCACCCCGATCGCCGACGCGTACATGGACTCGGTGCCGATGGTGGCGATCACCGGCCAGGTCGCGCGGCCCTCGATCGGCACGGACGCCTTCCAGGAGGCCGACATCCAGGGCATCACCCTGCCGATCACCAAGCACAACTTCCTGGTGCAGAACGCCGAGGAGATCCCCCGGGTGCTGGCCGAGGCGTTCCACCTGGCCGGCACCGGCCGGCCCGGGCCGGTCCTGGTCGACATCCCCAAGGACGTCCTCCAGGCGTCCACCACCTTCTCCTGGCCGCCGGCCCTCGACCTGCCCGGCTACCGGCCGACCCTGCACCCGCACGGCAAGCAGATCCGCGAGGCGGCCCGGCTGTTGACCGCCGCCCGCCGCCCGGTGCTCTACGTCGGCGGCGGCGTGCTCAAGGCCGGCGCCACCGAGGGGCTGCGCCGGCTCGCCGAGCTGACCGGCATCCCGGTGGTCACCACGCTGATGGCGCTCGGCGCGTTCCCCGACTCGCACCCGCAGCACCTGGGCATGCCCGGCATGCACGGCACCGTCGCCGCGGTCTACGGCCTGCAGAAGGCCGACCTGATCGTGGCCCTGGGCGCGCGCTTCGACGACCGGGTCACCGGCCAGCTCGACTCGTTCGCGCCGGACGCGACGGTGGTGCACGCCGACATCGACCCGGCCGAGATCGGCAAGAACCGGCACGCGGACGTGCCGATCGTCGGCGACGCCCGGCACGTGATCGACGAGCTGATCGCGGCGGTCACCGCGGAGCAGTCGGCGGGTCGCCGCGCCGACACCGCGGACTGGTGGACCCAGCTCGACGACCTGCGCAAGCGCTACCCGCTGGGCTACGAGGAGCCGGCCGACGGCACCCTCTCCCCGCAGTACGTGATCAAGCGGCTCGGTGAGATCGTCGGCCCGGACGCGATCTACGTCGCCGGGGTCGGCCAGCACCAGATGTGGGCCTCCCAGTTCATCTCCTACGAGAAGCCGCACACCTGGTTGAACTCCGGCGGCCTCGGCACCATGGGCTACGCGGTGCCGGCGGCGATGGGTGCCAAGGTCGGCAAGCCGGACACGGTGGTCTGGGCGGTCGACGGCGACGGCTGCTTCCAGATGACCAACCAGGAGCTGGCCACCTGCGCGCTGGAGGGCATCCCGGTCAAGATCGCCGTGATCAACAACGGCAACCTCGGCATGGTGCGGCAGTGGCAGACGCTCTTCTACAACGAGCGCTACTCCAACACCGAGCTGGGCACCCACAAGCACCGCATCCCCGACTTCGTGAAGCTGGCCGAGGCGCTCGGCTGCGTCGGGCTGCGCTGCGAGAACGAGGCCGACGTCGACAAGACGATCGAGGCGGCGATGGCCATCAACGACGCGCCGGTGGTGATCGACTTCGTGGTCGGCAAGGACGCCATGGTGTGGCCGATGGTCGCCGCCGGCACCAGCAACGACGAGATCATGTTCGCCCGCGGCGTCCGCCCGGCCTTCGACGAGGATGACATCTGATGACGATGCACACGCTCTCCGTCCTGGTGGAGAACAAGCCGGGTGTCCTGGCCCGGGTCTCCGGCCTCTTCTCCCGGCGCGGCTTCAACATCGACAGCCTCGCCGTCGGCGAGACCGAGAACCCGGACGTCTCCCGGATCACCATAGTGGTCAACGCGGAGTCATCCCCGCTGGAGCAGGTCACCAAGCAGCTCAACAAGCTGGTGAACGTACTCAAGATCGTCGAGCTGGACCCGCAGGTCTCGGTCGCCCGGGAGCTGCTCCTGGTCAAGGTCCGCGCCGACCGCGCGGCCCGGACCCAGGTGCTGGAGACGGTCAACCTGTTCCGGGCCCGGGTGGTCGACGTGGCTCCGGACACGCTGACCATCGAGGCCACCGGCACCCCGGACAAGCTCGACGCGCTGCTGCGCGACCTCGAACCCTTCGGGATCAAGGAGATGGTCCAGTCCGGGCTGGTGGCGATCGGGCGCGGCTCGCGTTCCATCACCGCCGGTCCCGCGCTCCGGGCCGCCTGATCCTGCGACCGCGCCGGCGTCACGCGCCGCCGCCAGAACCGACACCGCACAGACCACGACGGGCCGCCTGGGCCGCCGTACGAAAGGGAAACCCATGAGCGTTGAGGTGTACTACGACGACGACGCCGACCTGAGCCTGATCCAGGGCAGGAAGGTCGCGGTGATCGGCTACGGCAGCCAGGGTCACGCCCACGCGCTGTCGCTGCGCGACTCCGGCGTCGACGTGGTGATCGGCCTGCCGGAGGGCTCGAAGAGCCGGCCGAAGGCCGAGGAGCAGGGCCTGCGGGTGGTGACGCCGGCCGAGGCGGCGGCCGAGGCCGACGTGATCATGGTGCTGGCCCCGGACACCGCCCAGCGCAGCCTGTACGCCGAGTCGATCGCGCCGCACCTGGCCCCGGGCAAGGCGCTCTTCTTCGGCCACGGCTTCAACATCCGCTACGGCCTCATCAAGCCGCCGGCCGAGGTCGACGTCGCGATGGTCGCCCCCAAGGGCCCCGGCCACCTGGTCCGCCGCCAGTACGTCGACGGCAAGGGCGTGCCCTGCCTGGTCGCCGTCGAGCAGGACGCCAGCGGCAGCGCCCTCGCCCTGGCCCTGGCGTACGCCAAGGGCATCGGCGGCACCCGGGCCGGCGCGATCCGGACCACCTTCACCGAGGAGACCGAGACCGACCTCTTCGGCGAGCAGGCGGTGCTCTGCGGTGGCGCCGCGGCGCTGGTGCAGACCGGTTTCGAGGTGCTCACCGAGGCGGGCTACGCCCCCGAGGTGGCCTACTTCGAGTGCCTGCACGAGCTGAAGCTGATCGTCGACCTGATGTACGAGGGCGGCATCGCCAAGATGCGCTACAGCATCTCCGACACCGCCGAGTACGGCGACCTGTCCCGGGGCCCGCGGGTGATCGACGCCCGGGTCAAGGAGGAGATGCGCAAGATCCTCGGCGAGATCCGCTCCGGCGAGTTCGCCCGCGAGTGGGTGGCGGAGGACGAGGCGGGCCGGCCGAACTTCACCAAGTGGCAGGCCGAGGGTGCGGCGCACCCGATCGAGGAGACCGGCCGGAAGCTGCGCGGCATGATGAGCTGGGTCGACCGCCCGATCACCGAGACCGCCTGACGTCACACCGGCGGCCCGGTCCCGGCGCTCTCCCCGGCGTCGGGGCCGGGCCGCAACTCTTCCCACCCCGCTCCGCATCGCAGCCGCACCGCGGGCCGCGGTCCGCACCCCGTCGCCGGTCCGGCGCGCGGGGTCGCGTCCGCGCGCCCGCCACCCACCGTTCACCAGCAGCTCACCGCGGGTTGTGAGGGCACTCACCCCGCGGTCCGGGACACGCCGGCCAAGCCGCCCCCTACGATCCCAGGTAGGTGCGTAGCCGGCACCTGACGGCCATGGCACGGATCAGCGCGGGGCGCAGTGCGGCATCCCGCAGCCCCGACCGACCGCTCTGACGACATCTACGAGGACCGATGAATCCTGTCGTACTGATCGCCGAAGAACTCGCTCCCGCCGCCATCGAGGTGCTCGCCCACGACTTCGACGTCCGGCACGTCGACGGCACCGACCGCCCGGCCCTGCTCTCGGCGCTCTCCGAGGCCGACGCCGTCATCGTCCGCAGCGCCACCCAGATCGACGCCGAGGCGATCGCCGCCGCGCCGCGGCTCAAGGTCGTCGCCCGGGCGGGCGTGGGTCTGGACAACGTCGAGGTGCCGGCCGCCACCGCGCGTGGCGTCATGGTCGTCAACGCCCCCACCTCCAACATCGTCTCCGCCGCCGAGCAGGCCGTCGCACTGCTGCTCGCCGTGGCCCGCAACACCGCCAGCGCCAGCGCCGCCCTGAAGGCGGGGGAGTGGAAGCGGTCCAGGTACACCGGCGTGGAGATCCAGGGCAAGACCGTCGGCGTGGTCGGCCTCGGGCGCATCGGCGTGCTCTTCGCGCAGCGGATCGCCGCCTTCGGCACCCGGCTGATCGCGTACGACCCCTACATCCAGCCGGCCCGCGCGGCCCAGCTCGGCGTCCGCCTGGTCGGGCTGGAGGAGCTGCTGCGGGAGAGCGACTTCATCTCCATCCACCTGCCGAAGACCCCGGAGACCGTGGGCCTGATCGGCGAGAAGGAGCTGGCCGTCGTCAAGCCCGGCGTGCGGATCGTCAACGCCGCCCGGGGTGGCCTGGTCGACGAGCAGGCCCTCGCGGACGCGATCGCCGAGGGCCGGGTCGCCGGCGCGGGCGTGGACGTCTACGCCAAGGAGCCCTGCACCTCCTCGCCGCTGTTCGCCTTCGACAACGTGGTGGCCACCCCGCACCTGGGCGCCTCCACCGCCGAGGCGCAGGACAAGGCCGGCCTGGCCGTGGCCAAGAGCGTGAAGCTGGCGTTGCAGGGCGAGTTCGTGCCCGACGCGGTCAACGTGCAGGCCGGCGGCGTGGTCGCCGAGGACGTCCGCCCGCTGCTGCCGCTGGCCGAGAAGCTCGGCCGGGCCTTCACCGCCGTGGCCGGCGGGGTGGCCGCCAGCGTCACCGTCGAGGTGCGCGGCGCGATCGTCGACCACGACGTCTCGGTGCTCAAGCTCGCCGCCACCAAGGGGCTGTTCAGCTCGGTGGTCGAAGAGCAGGTCACCTACGTCAACGCCCCGCACCTGGCCGCCGAGCGTGGCGTCGAGGTGTCGCTGGTGACCCAGCCCGAGACGGTCGACCACACCAACCTGGTCACCGTCCGCGGCGCGCTGCCGGACGGCCGGACGGTCAGCGTCTCCGGCACGGTGACCACCGCCGGCACCCGCGACGTCATCAAGCTGACCGAGGTCGACGGCTTCGACGTGGAGATCGGCGCGGAGGGCATCCTGGTCTTCCTCCGCTACGTCGACCGTCCGGGCGTCGTCGGCACCGTCGGCACGCTGCTCGGCGAGGCCGGCGTCAACATCGCCGCGATGCAGGTGGCCCGTCGGGAGGCCGGCGGCGAGACGCTGATGACCCTCACCGTGGACCAGGCGCTCGGCGCGGACCTGCTCACCTCGGCGGCGGACTCGATCGGCGCGGTCGCCGCCAGCGCCGCGGACCTGCGCGACGAGTAGCCGGCGACGCAGCACAGCGGGGGCCCGGCGATCCGCCGGGCCCCTTGCCGTACGCCGGCAGCGTCAGCCGGGCAGCCGCGCCGGCGGCGGGTAGACCGAGCCGTCCTGGGCGTCGAAGAGCATCAGCCGGTGCTCGCCGGCCAGCCGTTCGATGTCGAGCAGCACCTGGTCCTCGCAGGTCGGGTGCAGGTTCAGCTCGACGTGGTCGTTGGCGGCGTGCAGCGGCGACACCGCCCACGGGGTGTCCGGCCCGGGGCGCCGGTCCGGGTAGGTGGCGGTGATCGCCCGGTAGAACCCGACGACGCGCGGGTCCGGGTAGCGGTCGACGTGCTGCCCCTGCCGGCACCGCTGCACCGCTGCCCGTACGTCGTCAGGCGTCGCCCCGTCCGGCAGGGCCCACACGCTCAGATCGAAACTCACGGCGGACAGCGTGCCATCCGTCGTTCACCATGTCGAAACTGACCCGCCGCAGGCCAACCGCCGGGTGGCTGGACTCCTGTCCCGACCGTCCGGTGTGGAGACCCTTGCGTTGAGTTGCGTCGATTCGCTAGCGTACGGATGCGGTCACTGGCCGAGCTCGCGGCGTAGGCCCGTCTTCGGGTGGCGAGGTCGACGTCCGGCCGACCGGCCCGCACCCCTCGATTGCGCGAGCCACGCGCACTCGTCGCTGACCGGCCCTCACGGTCGTTGCCGAGACCGTGGGGGCCGATCGCGGCACGGGCCCGGATTCCGCCGCCGGTCGGCGGGGAGCGCCCGGATGTCCACCGGACGGGTGGCTCAGCGGCGGTGGGCGAAGATCGCGCGGTAGTCCGACCCGTTGCGGAACCAGGCCAGGCCGACCGGTCCGGCGGCGTAGAGCGCGGTGGCGTAGGCGTCGGCCACAGCGAGGTCGGGGCCGACGACCGTGGCGGCGACCAACTGGTCGGCCGGCTCCCCGGTGTGCGGGTCCACCACGTGCCCCTGCCGGCCGGTGACCCCGGAGGTGCCGACCGCGCCGGCGGTCATCTCCAGCACCAGCGGCGCCCGGCGCCGGTCGGTCGGGTGGTGCACCGCGACGCGCCACGGGCCGCCGTGCGCGGCGTGGCCGCGTACCACGAGGTCGGCGCCGGTGAGCACGGCGTAGTCGTGGATGCCGGCGGCGCGCAACCGGGCCGCGGCCCGCTCCACCGCCCACCCGCCGAGCAGGCCACCCGGGTCGAAGCCGCCGGGCACCGCCCAGGCGTCGAACCACCCGTCGGTGGCGGCCCGCATCGCCGCGCAGCGGTCCACCAGGTCGGTCAGCGGCGGGTACGACTCGGGGCCGATCTCGCCCCGGCGCAGCCGGGAGACCAGGCTCTCCGGCCGGTTCGGGCCGTAGGTGAGGTCGATCGCGCGCAACTCGGCGACGGCGTCCCGCAGCGCCTCGCCGACGCCCCGGCGGCCCAGCCACTCCGGGGCGTTGAGCAGCAGCGAGTACTCCGCCGTCGCGGTCCGCACCGTGTGCGTGACGGCGATCCGGTCACCGGTGAGGGCGCCGGCGCCCTCGACGCGGTGGCTGCGGGTGCCGAGCCGCAGGTCCGGCCGCCGGCCGTGGAAGGTCGACTGGTCCACCCAGCCCGTCCGTGGCTGCTGGTCGATCCGCATGGCACCTGCTCCCTCGCTGACGTACGCCGCGTGGTCGCGGTACCGTCTTGGCCCCGTGACCCGCTCGTCACCACGCTAGGCAGCGGAGATGACCACACCATGAATGTCACCTGGGAGCCTCCTGTGCATCCCGCTTTCCCGGATGGTGGAAGGTCCGTACCGGGAGGCGGGACGGCGGCGTACCGTCGGGCAGACGGCTAGGCAGAGGAGCGCAGGACGTGGCACGCATCGCGGTGGTGGCCGGGGACGGGATCGGACCCGAGGTCGTCGCACAGGCCCGCAAGGTCATCGACGCCGTGCTCCCCGGCGTGACGGCCACCGAGTACGACCTCGGCGCGGCCCGCTACCACCGCACCGGTGAGGTGCTGCCCGACCCGGTGCTCACCGAGCTGGCCGGGCACGACGCGATCCTGCTCGGCGCGGTCGGCGACCCCACCGTCCCGCCGGGCGTGCTGGAGCGGGGCCTGCTGCTCAAGCTGCGCTTCGCCTTCGACCAGTACGTCAACCTCCGGCCGTCGCGGCTCTGGCCCGGGGTGGCCGGGCCGCTGGCCACCGTCAAGCCCGGCGAGGTCGACCTGGTCGTGGTCCGCGAGGGCACCGAGGGGCTC
Organism: Micromonospora phytophila; assembly: GCF_023656545.1. Classification (GTDB taxonomy): domain Bacteria; phylum Actinomycetota; class Actinomycetes; order Mycobacteriales; family Micromonosporaceae; genus Micromonospora; species Micromonospora phytophila. Next base: position 8,109 of record NZ_JAMOKF010000236.1, read on the forward strand.
TACGCCGGCGCCGGTGGCGCGCTGCACCGGGGCACCCCGGCCGAGATCGCCACCGAGGAGAGCCTGAACACCCGGCACGGGGTGGAGCGGGTGATCCGGGACGCGTTCGCCCGGGCCCGCCGCCGGGAGCGGCGCAAGGTCACCCTGGTGCACAAGACCAACGTGCTCACCCACGCCGGATCGCTGTGGGCCCGCACCTTCGAGGCGGTCGCCGCCGAGCACCCGGACGTGACCACCGAATACCAGCACGTCGACGCCGCCGCGATGTTCCTGGTCACCCAGCCGCAGCGCTACGACGTGGTGGTCACCGACAACCTCTTCGGCGACATTCTCACCGACATCGCCGCGGCGGTCACCGGCGGCATCGGGCTGGCGGCCAGCGGCAGCATCAACCCCGAGGGGGCGTACCCCTCGATGTTCGAGCCGGTGCACGGCTCGGCGCCGGACATCGCCGGGCGCGGCGTGGCCGACCCGGTGGCGGCCGTGCTCTCCGCCGCCCTGCTGCTCGACCAGCTCGGCCACGCCGACGCCGCGGCGCGGGTCACCGCCGCGGTCGGCGTGGAGCTGGCCGGCCGGGTACCGGGCGTACCGCTGCGCACCGAGGAGGTCGGCGACCGGCTCGCCGGGTACG
>NZ_JAMOKF010000237.1 GCF_023656545.1 Micromonospora phytophila
CACGACTCGCAGGGCCTGTTCCAGCAGCGCCCCTCCAGCGGGTGGGGCACGGTGGAGCAGATCACCGACCCCGAGTACTCCACGATGGCGTTCCTCAAGGGCCTCAAGCAGGTCGACGGCTGGAAGAGCATGCCGCTGACCGAGGCCGCCCAGACCGTGCAGGTGTCGGCGTACCCCGACCACTACGCGCAGTGGGAGCAGCAGGCCGCCGACCTCGTCGCCAAGCACTGGAACAACAGCTGACTTTATTGAGGGGGACTGCTGGCCGGCACCCGTACACCGGGCGCCGGCCAGCGGCACATCCACCCGACGGCCGGCCCCCCGCACACCGGGGTGCCGGCCGTAGGCGTATCCGACCCACGGGCGCCGACGGGCGGCCCGGCGGCGTTCGGCGGGGGTGGGAAAACATCGGCAGGTGGGCTGGTTGAATGAGGTGTCGGTGTGTCCAGTGTCCCCGGGCCTCACCTAAATTGCCTTCGCGGAATACCGTTCGGCTGGAGCCGCGTCGCGCCACTCGCCGAGAGGCGACCTGCAAACCGACACCAGCGCCGCCCCCGAGCCCACCCGGGCCCGGGGGCGGCGCTGTCGTTCCCCCCGCGTCCGAGCTGGGCCCGGCTTCGGAGGCGTCCTTCCATCTCCGGCTCCAGTTCCGGCTGAGCCGCCCGACGGTGGCCGCTGCTGGTCGCGCCGGCCCAGGTCCGGGGAGAGGGGAATCGACGCCGCCCTCGTGGATGACCGTGATGTGGCTGCCCCACCTCGATCCACCCCGGCGGTGACCGATCAGAGGTGGGCGGGCCGTGCTGAGGACCGGGTGGGCGGGCCGGGCGGAGGACCGGGGGAGCGGAGAATGGGTGGGTGAGTGACGAGCGGGTATGGGCCGAGCAGCGGGGTGTGGTCGTACTGCCGAGCGGGGTGGCGGTGCGCGGACGCCGGATCGGCGATCCCGCGTCGCCCGCCGACTTCGCCCTGCTGTTGGCGGACGGGCCGGTGCCGGCGTGGCCGCACCGGCGGATCCGCTGGCCGGACTTCTGGGTCCCGGTCGACCGGGCCGACGCGGTCGACGCGTTGCGGGAGGCGTTGCGCCGCGCGCACGGCGGCGATCGGGTGGAGGTGGCCTGCCGGGGCGGCACCGGACGCACCGGCACGGCGCTGGCCGCGCTCGCGATCCTCGACGGGCTGCCACCGGAGCGGGCGGTGGACTGGGTCCGCGCCAGCTACCGTCCTCGGGCGGTGGAAACGCCCTGGCAGAAGCGCTGGCTGCGCCGACTGGCCTGACGGCCGGGCCCGGCGCCTCCGCCGCACTGCCACGCAGCCGGCGAACGCTCCGCCGCCATCGACCCGCAGCCGGCGAACGCTCCGCCGCCATCGACCCGCAGCGGCCGATGGTTGAACAGTGTCCGCCGCTTCCGGCTACCGCCGGCGTCGCAGCCCTGGAGACCGAGCAGCGCGCGGGCCGGGGTCCGAGGTGAGCGACGCGTACCGGAGAGCGAGCTGACCCAGAGGCGGCGAAGACGGCTCCGCCCCCGACCCCCATGGCGGGTCAGCGGGTTTTGAAGGCGGCGAGCCCGCCGAGCGACTCGTCGGCGATGAACACCGACGAGACTTGGAGGATGACCTCCTCGGCGTGTTTCGGGCAGGCCCAAGCGGAGTCGCCCCACGAGTCGGCGACCTTCAGCTCGGCCGGCGCGGGACACGACTCCCGGCCGCCGAGCTGGCAGGTGTCAGGGTGCGCGTGGTCGCGTACCGAGGCCATGGCGGTGCGCAGCCGGGCGGCGAGCTGGTCGCTGCGCTCGGCGCGCAGGTCCGCCACGGTCCGCAGTTGCCGCTCGGCGCGCACCGCCCGGGCCGCGGCCAGTCGCAGTTCGAGGTGGTCGACGACCATGCCGGCCAGGTCGACCAGCACGCCGGTCTGGCCGTCGGTGACTTCCCGGGGCGTACGGTCGATGACGTTGACCGTGCCGAGCCGGTGGCCGTCGGCGGTGATGATCGGCGCGGCGGCGTAGAAGCGCAGGCCCAGCTCCCCCCGGACCAGCGGGTGGTCCAGCGTCCGCGGGTCCACGGCGGCGTCGTTGACGACGTACGGGCCGTCGGCCAGCACCGCGGAAGCGCAGAGCCCGGGCTCGACGCCGACCTGCGTGACCCCGTCCAGCCCCTCGGTGGCGGCGAACCAGACCCGGTCGGCGTCGACGACGGTGACCGTGGCGATCGGCGTGCCGAACACGGTGGCCGCGATCCGGGCGACCCGGTCGAACGCGCCCTCCCGCGGAGCGTCGAGGATCTCGTAGCGGGCCACGGCGGCGAGGCGGTCCGGGGCACCCAGGGCGGCGGTGCGGGTCTGCTCCACGAGGTTCCCAACGGTGTGCGGTCCTGCGGCGGGTACGGCGCTGCGACTCTACCCGTCACGGATCACCGTGCCACGCCGGTCCGGTGCACACCCGCCGACGGTCGGGCGAGCGCGGCCCCGCCCGTTGTGGTGCTCGTCATCGACAGGGTTTTCGAAGCTCAATCCGGGTATGAGGGGCGCCTCGTCCGCGTTTTCGAGGCAGGTGTCCGCTCCATGGTTCCACCCCGTTCCGTTGCCCTCTATCGCGGCGCGCACCGCTCGCCGGCACGCTCGGTGTCGCGGGTCGCCCGCGATGTCGGGTCGTTGGCCCTCCTGGTCGTGCTCGCCACGCTCTTCCTCGACGCCTTGCTGATCACCGTCGGGCTGCTCACCTCCGTCGCCGCGGCGGTGTCGCCGCTGCGACGGTGGCTGCACCGGCTGGCGACACCGCCGGCGCGGGCGACTCCGACGCCGGGACGTTGACCGGGGTGGCCCGGTGCCGTGGGGCACCGGGCCGGCTCGCCGCCGTCGTGGCGGCGCCCGCTCAGCCGCCGACCTGCTCGCGGACGGCGGGCGGTCAGCGTGTCACCGTCGGCGCTCAGCCGCCGACGTACTCGCGTAGGTGGCGGGCGGTCAGCGTGTCACCGTCGGCGACCAGTTCGGCCGGCGTGCCGGTGAACACGATCCGCCCGCCGTCGTGCCCGGCGCCCGGCCCGAGGTCGATGAGCCAGTCGGCGTGCGCCATCACCGCCTGGTGGTGCTCGATGACGATGACGGTGTTGCCGGCGTCGACGAGCCGGTCCAGCAGGGCGAGCAGTTGGTCCACGTCGGCCAGGTGCAGGCCGGTGGTCGGCTCGTCCAGTACGTAGGTGCTGCCCTTGTCGGCCATGCGGATGGCGAGCTTGAGCCGCTGCCGCTCGCCGCCGGAGAGGGTGTTCAGCGGCTGGCCCAGGGTGAGGTAGCTCAGCCCGACGTCGACCAGCCGGTCGAGGATCGCCCGGGGTGGGCCGCCGGGGAAGAAGTCCCGGGCCTCGGTGGCCGACATGGCGAGCACCTCGCTGATGTTCCTGCCGCGCAGTCGGTAGGTGAGCACCTCCTCGGTGAAGCGCCGGCCCTCGCACTGCTCGCAGACCGAGGCGACCCCGGCCATCATCGCCAGGTCGGTGTAGACCAGCCCGATGCCCTTGCAGGTCGGGCACGCGCCCTCGGAGTTGGCGCTGAACAGGGCGGCCTTGACCCCGTTGGCCTTGGCGAAGGCCGTCCGGATCGGGTCGAGGAGGCCGGTGTAGGTGGCGGGGTTGCTGCGCCGGGAGCCCCGGATGGGGGACTGGTCGACCACCACGACCCCGTCGCGGCGCTGCAACGAGCCGTGGATCAGCGAGCTCTTGCCGGAGCCGGCCACCCCGGTCACCACGGTCAGCACCCCGAGCGGGATGTCGACGCTGACGTCGCGCAGGTTGTGCAGGTCGGCGTTGCGGATCGACAGCTGGCCGGTCGGGCGGCGTACCTCCTCCCGCAGCCGGATGCGGTGGTCCAGGTGCCGGCCGGTGAGGGTGTCGGAGCGGCGCAGCCCGGCCACGTCACCGGTGTAGCAGATCCGGCCGCCGGCCGTGCCCGCGCCGGGACCGAGGTCGACGGCGTGGTCGGCGATCGCGATGGTCTCGGGCTTGTGCTCGACGACCAGCACGGTGTTGCCCTTGTCGCGCAGCCGCAGCAGCAGGTCGTTCATCCGGGCGATGTCGTGCGGGTGCAGCCCGACCGTGGGCTCGTCGAAGACGTACGTGACGTCGGAGAGACTGGAGCCGAGGTGCCGGACCATCTTCACCCGCTGCGCCTCCCCGCCGGAGAGGGTGGCGGTCTCCCGGTCGAGGCTGAGGTAGCCCAAACCGATCTCGACCAGCGAGTCGAGCAGGTGGCGCAGGTTGCCGACCAGCGGCGCCACCGACGGATCCTCGATCCCGCGGACGAACTCGGCCAGGTCGCTGATCTGCATGGCCGAGCACTCGGCGATGTTGCGTCCGGCGATCCGGGCGGAGAGCGCCGCCGCGTTGAGGCGCGCGCCACCGCAGTCGGCGCAGGTGGTGAAGGTGACCGCCCGGTCGACGAACGCCCGGATGTGCGGCTGCATCGACTCGCGGTCCTTGGCCAGGTAGAGCCGCCGCACCTTGACGATCAGGCCCTCGTACGTCCAGTTGTTGCTGCCCATCTTGATCTTCGTGGCGGGTTTGTGGAGGAAGTCCTGCCACTGCTCCGGGGTGTAGTCCTGGAGCTTGACGTCCGGGTCGAACAGGCCGGAGCCGACGATGGTCTGCCAGTACCAGGAGTCGACGGCGAAGTTGGGCACGGTGATGGCGCCGTCGTTGAGCGAGCGTTCCACGTCGACCAGCTCGTTGACGTCGAGGTCGGAGACCCGGCCGAGCCCTTCGCAGGTCGGGCACATCCCCTCGGCCAGGTTGAAGCTGAACGCGCCGGCCCCGCCGACGTGCGGGGTGCCGAGCCGGCTGAAGACGATCCGCAGCATCGCGTACGCGTCGGTGGCGGTGCCCACCGTGGAGCGGGAGTTCGCGCCCATCCGTTCCTGGTCGACCACGATCGCCGCGCTCAGGTTGCGCAGCGAGTCGACGTCGGGGCGGCTCAGGTTGGGCATGAAGGACTGGAGGAAGGCGCTGTAGGTCTCGTTGATCAGGCGCTGGGACTCCGCCGCGATGGTGCCGAAGACCAGGGACGACTTCCCGGACCCGGAGACGCCGGTGAAGACGGTCAACCGGCGCTTCGGGATGTCGACCGAGACGGCGGCGAGGTTGTTCTCCCGCGCTCCGCGTACCTCGATCATGTCGTGGCTGTCGGCGGCGGACCGTGCTGGCTGCTGCATGCGAACCCTTTGCGAGATCGTGGGCGGAGTCCCGCCCGAGTTACATCTACGGGGGTTGGGCCGCCTTCAATCATCTCATTCATGCCCCCGTGGAGGGTTTCACGCCCGTACCCGGCGGGCGCCGTCGGAAGAAGGCCGGTAAGTCTCAAACGACGTGGAGAGGCTAGGGTGAACCGGTGGCGGATCGGGGGAAGCGTGCCGGGCGCTGGCGGGCGGTGGACGTCGCCGCGACCGTCGGGATCTCCGTGCAGCAGGTCCGCAACTACGTCGATCTCGGCGTGCTCCCGCCCGTCGAGCGCACCCCGGCCGGCTACCGGGTCTTCACCGACGCGCACGTGCGGGCGCTCGCCGTGGCCCGGCGGATGGCCGAGGGGCACGGCTGGGCGCGTACCCGGGACGTGATGGCGGCGGTGCACCGGGGTGACGTGCCGGCGGCGCTGGCGGCGCTCGACGGCGGCCACGCCGAGCTGGACCGCGAACGGGCCGACATCCGTCGCGTGCTCGGCGCGTTCGAGACCGTGGTGACCAGCCCGGCCGTCGCGGTGCCGGCGCGGCGCCGGGGGGTCCGCATCGGCGAGGTCGCCGCCCTGGTCGGCGTCCGCACCTCGCAACTGCGGCTCTGGGAGGAGCGCGGCCTGCTCCGGCCGGTGCGCGAGCGGGGCACCGGCTACCGGGTGTACGACGAGGCCGAGCTGCGCGCCGCACAGGTCGTCGCGCTGCTGCGCCGGGGTACGTACCCGTTCGACATCATCGCGGCGGTGCTCGACGAGATGCGCACCACCGGCAGCGCCCAGCGGGTGCGGGCCGAGCTGGGCAGGCGGGAGCAGGAGCTGCACCGGCGCAGCCTGCGGCGGCTGCGCGCCTCAGCCGCGCTGCACGACTACCTGCGCCGCCGCGGCGACGCCCCGGCCTGACCGTCGCCGCGGCGGGCTCAGCGCAGCACCAGCAGGTCGAGGTGGTCGACGACTGGGCCGGTGGCGTTCCGGGCCGCGGCCCGCAGCCGTGCCAGGCCGGCCGCGTACTCGTCGTCGGTGATCAGCTGGAGCAGGCTGTGCGCCCGCCGGTCGAGGTGCTCGGCGCACTCCGCGAGCGACGTCGCGGTGGTCTGTGCGACCGGCTCGACGGTGCTGACGGTGAACCCGGCGGTGGCGAACACCGAGCGCACGCGGGCCAGGTCGGGGTAGGTCTCGAGGACCCGCACGGCCTCCGGGAACCAGTGGAACAGGGAGATCCGGTGGTGCCGGCCCGGGAACGGCGACCGGATCAGCACCGGCGCGCCCGGTCGGAGCACCCGGCGCAGCTCGCGCGCCGCCGCGTCGAGGTCGGGAAGGTGGTGCACCACGGTGGACAGCCAGGCGCCGTCCATGCTGGAGTCGCGCAGCGGCACGGCCCCTGCGTGCCCGGCGAGCAGTGGCCGGTGTTGGGCCCGGGCCCGCATCGCCCCGGCAGGTTCCACCCCGACCACCCGGATGCCGAACCACTCGGTGAACGCGGACGCCCACGCGCCGGTGCCGGCTCCGAGGTCGAGCAGCCTGGTTCCGGTGCCTGGCCGCAGGTGCTGCTGCACCGCGTGCCGCCAGTTACCCAGGCCGGCCCGGGGCAGCTCGCGGGTGGCGGCGAAGGCCGCCGCGTCGGTGTCGTCGTAGGAGATCAGTGCCACGGCCACCACCTCGCCACCGTCGCCGGGCGGTCCGGGCGAACGTCCCCCGGTTCTAGTCGGAGGGTGACGCCGCAGGCAACGGCTTGTGAGCAAATCCGCACCGTCGATCGATTGCTGCGGCTGGCGGACAGGGCAGTGGGGATCGCCGTCGGCCGGTGACGGCGGGCCCCGGTCGTTCCCGGCCGGGGCCCGCCGCCGGCTCAGCCGATCGGCCGCCCGCCGCCGCCCAACCCCTCGTCCGGGGCGGGCCGGGGGTCGTTCCTGGTCGACCCGGCATCGGCCAGGTCCCAGTGCCGGTACAGCCGGCGCAGCGCCAGGTAGCCGCCGATGCCGGGCACCAGCGCCACCAGCCGCACCGACCGTGGCGTACCGCCGGCCAGCAGCACCAGGGCGATGACCATGAGGTACGCGCTGCCGTGCACCGGCCCGGTGGCGGAGGTCAACGCCGGCAGGTGCACGGTGAGCCGGTTGACCATCAGGACGGCCAGCGAGCCGGCCTCGACGGCGGCGGCGATCCGCAGCGCGGTCAGGTTCACCCTCATGTCACGCCCCCGTAATCGAGCCGGGGCGCATCACCATCAGCACCACCACGACGGCCCAGAGCAGCGCGAAGACCCCGGAGACGGCGGAGAGCCGCCGCAGGTCGACCGGCGACGGATGGGCCGCCGCCCCGCCGGCGGTGCCGTCGGTCCGCGTTGCCCCGGCGGTGCCGTCGGTCCGCGTCGCGCCGGTGGTGCCGTCGGCCGCACCGGCGGTGCCGCCATCCAGTGTCCGCGCACCCGTGGCCACGGGCGGGTCGGCCAGGGCGGTGACGACGCGTTCCTGGGCGGGCAGCACCACCAGGGCCAGCAGCAGGGCGGCGAGCACGGTCAGCGTGATCGACGCCAGCAGCCAGGCATCGGTGAGCACGCCGAGGCGTACGGCCGTGGCGACGCCGAACGCCGGGACGGTGAGGCCGAGCACCGCGTAGCCGCGGCTGATCCGGTGCAGCAGCCGGACGACGGCCGCGTCGCGCGGGTCGCCCCCGGCCAGCGCGGCCCGGCCGTACCGGGGGAAGAGGCTGGCGGCCACGGTCACCGGACCGATGAAGATGATCGCCGCCAGGACGTGGACGCTGAGCAGGACCTTGGTCATCGCGTACCCCTTCGGGGTCGTCGGCAGTGGCCGAGCGGCCACGGTCCGGGCGTGCGGGCCGGGACGTCGCCACTATAAGCCTGACTTAAAGTCTGACTGAAGGCCGGGTGCCTGCGATGATGACGGATCGGGGTCGACGAAGGGACCGCATGCAACCGGAGAGCGAAGGCGACACCGTGCCGGCGCCACGTGAGGGCCGCCCTGCGCTGACCACCTCGACGGCCCTGCTGTTCATCGCGGCCGGGCGGACCGTCCAACGGCGGGTCGAGGCGGCGCTCGCCGAACACGGGCTCACCCTGCGGCACGTCGGCGCCCTCGGTCACCTCGCCGCCAACCCGAACCTCTCCTACAGCGACCTCGGCCGCCGGGCGGGGGTCACCGCGCAGAGCATGCACGCGACGGTCAACCGGCTGGAGGAGTTGGGGGCGGTGGTGCGCCACCACGCCGGGCACGGCCGTGCGGCCCGGCTGGAGGTCACCGGACACGGGCGGACCCTGCTGACCCGGGCGGGGGAGATCGCCGCGAGCCTCGACGACGAACTGCTCGGCGACCTGCCCGAGGAGCGGCGGGCCGCACTCGCGCGGCTGCTGGTGACCGTGGCGGGCTTCGGTCCCCGCTGACCGCCGGCCCGTTGACCAGGCCGGGAGGCGGTCCCGCTGACCGAGGTCGACCCGTCGCGACGAGTGGGCCGGCGCGGGCAGGTGGGCGAACCGGGCGCGCCGCGGCGATCTTGCCGAC
>NZ_JAMOKF010000238.1 GCF_023656545.1 Micromonospora phytophila
GGAGATCGACCGACGCCCCATCCCTGCTCATGAACGCCTACGAGGGCCGGCGAACGGTTGGTCGCAGACCTCGAAAGCGTGTGAGGGTTAACGCCCTCCGCGGGTTCAAATCCCGCCGCCACCGCTCATGAACAGCGAAAACGCCCGGTCGATCCGCGAGGATCGACCGGGCTTTTCGCCGATCGCCCGGCCTGTCGGTGACGGGCCGCGCGTCGGGTGTCAGGGCAGGGTACGGATCCGCAAGGTCACCATCTCCGGCTCGGCCAACTGGTCGGTGACCGCGTAGATCTTGTTGCCGGACACGGTCAACCCGCCCTTGACCACGTTGTGCGCCCACGTCTCCTGGTTCGGCAGGTGCCCGAACTCGTACGTGGCGATCGGCGTGGTGCCGCCCGGCTCGAAGACCCAGACGTCCTTGTCGTACGACGAGTTGGTGCCGGCGACGACGAGGCCGTCGGGCCGGATCGCCACGGCGTTCGGGTACGGCACGGTCGGATACCGGCGCACCTCAACGAGGTCGGACGTGCGCAGGACCGGGTGGTAGTACGGCGCGCCCGAGGGGACGATCACCTCGGTGCCGTCCGGGGTGACCGCCAACTGTGCGACCGAGCCACCGTCGGTCCGGCTGATCGCCCGCTGGACCAGCCCCGTCGCGGTGGCTTCGAAGCGGACCAGCAGGGCCGGGCTGCTACCCGTCGCGCCGGCGATCAGCATGTCGGGCTGAGTGGGCGAGGTGGCCAGCAGCATCGCCGAGGTGATCCGGGTGTCGATGGCGTTGACGGCGTACACGTAGAACTTGCCGGTCGCGAGGTCGACCCGGCCGATGCCCGCCGTCGGCTCGTTCTCGCACCCCCACGAAACCCAGAGCTGGCCGGCCGCGAAGGCCATGTCCTTCGGGCACGTCATGGTCCCGTCGGTCTTCCCGGTGAACTGCCCGTCCAGTTCCCAGGTGTCCAGGTCGACGATCCTGAGCCAGTCCTGGTCGCCGGCGGCGATGTAGAGCTTGCTGCCGTCCGGGCTCAGCGTCATTCCGGCGGCCCCCGGCGCGATGCCCTGAAGGGTGCGCAGGACGGTGCCGTTCAGGTCGGTGACGATCAGACCGTCGGTGCCCTTGCCTCCGGTGATGTAGACCCGGCCGCGTGCCTCGTCCACCAGGATGTCGCCGAACCGGAAGCCGGTGACGTACCCCGGGATCGGGATCTGCACGTTCACGTCGGTGCTCGGAGGCGAGGTGGTGGTGGTCGGGGTCGGCGTCGGGCTGGCGGTCGGGCTGGGCGTCGGCGAAGCGGTGGGACGTGGCTTCCGTCCCGGCTGCGGAGACTTCGGCGTCTTGTTGACCTTGGACGTGGTGCTGTCGGCGACCAGTTGCGCCTTCGCGGCGCTGCCGTCGGCGGACCGGTCGCTGCCCGCCACGGCGGTGCCCGCACCGGCGGCCAGGAGGGCTAGCGCGCCCACCCCCACCATCCAGATCCGTGCTCGCCGGCCCCTGTGTGCTGTTCGGCTCATCGTTCCCCGTTCGTGATCCGATACGCGACGCGGGCCGGGATCGGACCCTGGCCCGCCGACCAGAAGGCGCTCCACAGTGCGCAGGCGTTACGCGAAACACCCATCGGCATCGAGGACGCCAGATGGGTGAAAGCGTGCCGGGGCGCTGCTCAGCCGCCACCGCCAACCACTGAAGCGCCCGGGACGTTCCCGGGCGCTTCCTCGTCTCAGCCGGTCGTCCCCTCCGCGCTCGTCGCGGGCACTCCGGGGTGCGCCCCGGCGCGGTCGCTGTCGTTCCCGTCCGGCACCCCGGCCGCGAAGTGGTCGAGCAGTTCCCGGTGCACGAAGATGTACCCGTCGCCGACCTGGCGCAGGAAGAGGCACTGCACCGCGTGGGTGAGGAAGGGCAGCAGCGGGTACGGCAGCACCTCCTGCCGGGCGAGCCTGCGCCGGACGAGCAGCTGCTCGGCCATCGGGCCCAGCGCCACCACGACGAGGACCACCAGCATCGCCCCGGTTCCGAGCACCGCCCCGAACCGGGCGCCTCGGGTCGCGTCGGCCGGCACGGCGACGATGGTCCCGGCGAGGACCCCGGCGGCGACGCCGAGCGGGACCAGGCCGGGTAGCACGAAGCCGAGGCGCTGCCGCAACAGCGGGCTGGGCAGCTCGTGCCGGTCCGCCCGCAGGGTGGCCGGGCGGAAGAAGAGCGCCACCTGGGCGCTGCCGCACGCGGCGAACGTCACCAGCGCGGCGACGAGGAAGCCCGCGCCGTATGCGATGCCCATCGCCAGGGTCGGACCGTCGGCGTCCAGCCCGGTTCCGAGCGCGCCGACGGCGACGGCGAGCGTGCCGATGCCGACCACGCCGGCCCTCTCGTCGACGAAGACGAGGAGCAGGTTGATCAGCGAGCCCACGAACCAGCCGTAGGTCTCCCGCGACCGGTCCCGCCCGGTGGCGATGCTGAGGTTCAACAGGTTGTCGTAGACGCTGGACACCAGGGCCAGGGTCGGGATCAGGGCGACCACGCCGACGGCGGCGACCAGGCCGGGCCAGCCGGAGAACCACCATCCGATCGGCGGGAACACGAGCGCCAGGCAGGCCACGACGGCGGCCGGAGCGATCCGGCTGGCCCGGTGGAGCCGTCGGTACCGGGGTGACCAGCTCTCGTCGATCATGTCCAGCACGAAGAGCGTCTGTTCCCGGTGGCTCAGTTCCCGTGCGAGCGAGGCCAGATAGGAGCGGGTCATCTCGGGCGGGTAGCGCCGGTGCGGCCGTCGCCGCAGCATCGTGTCGACGTACCGGGCGAAGAGCCGCTCCCGGCCGGTGCCGCCGAGGGGCGCCGCGGCGGCGATCCATTCGTCGTGACTGTCGAGGTACGCGAGCGCCATGATGCTGAGCAGCAGCGGTGAGTCGGCGAGCTGCCACAGCCCGGGGTCCGCGGTGAGGGCGTCCCGCAGGCCGACCAGCTCGGGTCGGGCCACGTAGCGCTCGACCTGAGCCCGGTCCAGCGGTCGGATCGACACCGTCCCGTACACGGGCAGTGGCCGGTTCAACCGTCCGTACTCCACTTGGCGGCAGCAGACCGCGATCGCGGTGAGCGGTTGGCGGGCGTGGAAGTCGGCGATCGCGGCGGCGCAGGCGTCCCGGTGCTCGTCGGCCACCTCGTCCAGGCCGTCGAGCAGGGGCAGGATCTCGTCGGTGTCGACCCAGGCCGTCGCCTGCGCCGACGGGATCCCGTACCGCTCGCCGAGTTGTTCGGCCAGCCAGCGCGAGAGGGGCCGGCGGTGGGTCGCCCACGAGGAGAGGTTCAGCACCACCGGGATCGGCGCGTCCGGGTCGGCCTCGGCCCGGTCGAGCAGGTCGCGGGCGAGTTCGAGCAGGGTCGTGGTCTTCCCGGCGCCCGGCGCCCCGAGGATCACCACCGCCCGGTCGAGCCGGTCGAAGAGGGTCGACATCGCCGTCTGGTGGTCGAGGGTGCCGGTGAACCCGTCCCGGTTGCTGGTTTCGAGTGCCCACGGGTGCCGGCGGTCGTCGGCGGTCGCCGCGATGCCCAACTCGATGCGCGCCTCCTCGTGCAGGGAGCGTTCCAGCACGCTGGTCACCCAGTAGCGGCGTACCCGTTCCAGCAGCACCCGCCGGGCCGCGCCGGCGGCGGTGATCTGTTCCGGCTCGCGCGCCCGGAGGATCTCCACGACGACCAGCGCCAGGACCAGCAGGATCAGCAGCGGCCAGGCCAGCCAGAGGTACGGCGACCAGCGGTCGGGCAGCGCCCCGGTGGCGACGTTCGTGGCGACGCCGAGCAGCGCCACGCAGATCACCGACAGGATGACGGTGGTTACCCGATGCATGCGTCGTCTCTACCGTCCGGGCAGGGCGCGCACAAGCCGCTGACCGCCGCGGTCTCCTGAGTGGTCGGCCCGGACCCTCGGCGGGCCGTCGCACCCGGCCCGCTCTCAGCAGGGGCTGTGGCCCTCGTCGAAGAGGCGTTGGGCCCACTCGGCGTACCCGGCGATGATCTTGCGGACGACCTGACCGTCGTGCAGGAAGAGGTAGGCCCGGTCGCCTTGCCGGGCGAGCAGGCCGTCGAACCGGTACGTCCCCTGTGGAGCGTCCAGCTCGCGGACGGAGGGATAGCTGTCCCAGACCTCCCCGATGGGGCTGCCCGCGGTCACCCCCTCCGGGGTGCGTGTCGTGTCGCCGAGCCAGAGCAGCACCAACCGGTCGTCGACGAAGATCGGGCTGATCGTGTCGTGCCCGGCGAGCGCCGGGCCGCAGGCGTCGACGTCGGTACGCAGGATGCCCCGCCGGGTCAACTCATCCTCGGTGTCGCCGAACTCGACGTCGTGCAGCCCCTCGAGGTCGACGACCTCGACGGAGCCGGCCGGCAGCCCGGCGGTCACCGGCCCCTGTGGACGCGCGCCGCTCCCGGCGATCGAGGCAGCCGTCAGCAGCGTTGCGATGAAGACGAATTGTCGCAATTTCATGGAATCCCCCAGTCCCCAACGGGATGGGGGCGTTCAGGTTGCTGCCCGTCGGCAGATTCCCGGTTTTCCCACTCCTCGGCCAGGTCGTCCCAGTAGTCGGCGCTCAGCCGTCGACGCCCGTGCGCCAGCCAGCCCTCGGTGTTCCGCTCGACGTGCAGGCCCAGCTCGGCGAAGGGGTCGATCCACGCGCCGGGCTCCACGCCGATCTCGGTGAGCGCGGCGTTGAGCGGCCACTGTGGGCGCGGGCCGTCGAAGGCGCGGTCGAAGCGGGGACCCCACGCGAGCGACCCGCCGAGCCACACGACCGCCGACTGGTAGCCGGCCCCACCGGCGAACTCCGCCTCCAGGTACGCCACCGGCCCCTGCCGGGACCAGCGTGCCAGCACCTCCCCCAGGGCCGGCGAGAGCACCAGGTGGAACGGCCGTTCGGGGTCGGGTTCCTCGACCGCGAAGTCCGGCAGCGACCCGGTCAGCTCCTGCGTCAGTTGCGGGGTGACCGGCAGCAGCGCGAAGTCCTGGCGCAGCTCGCCGAGGACCGCGTGGTCGAGGTCGGCGGTCTGCGCTCGCAGCAACTCGGCGTCCGCGACGACCGCACTGAGCTGGTAACCCATCCGAGCCCCTCCGGCGTCCACAGCCTGTGGATGGAACATGTGTACGACGGATCCGCTCCCGCCGCCACACCGGCGACCGTACCCGGCGAACGGCGGGAGCACGTGCCCGTGCGGCCTCAGGCCGGCGTCCGGCCCGTGGCCGGCTCGACCAGGCCGCCGTCGACGTCGGAGCGCCCCGTTTGGACGGGCCAGGCGCTTCCGGTGGTCCGGTCAGGCCCGCTCGGTGATCCGGGCGACGAACGCCCGCCACGCCGGCGGCGCGAAGAGCAGCGCCGGCCCGGCCGGGTCCTTGGAGTCCCGGACGCCGACCACGCCGGGCAGGTTGTCGGCGACCTCGACGCAGTCGCCGCCGTTGCCGCTGCTGCGGCTGCTCTTGCGCCACCGCGCGCCGTTCAGCTCCATGTCTCCGCCACTTCCGTGATGAGATCGACTGACTGCCAGTGGGAGAGCGCCTCGCCGCGCACGTTCTCCCACGCTGTCATCATGGCCGCGATGTCCTCCGGGTCGCTAACCACCTGTCCCTGGAGTTGGTTGTCGAGATAGCCGGCGACCCGGTGGTCGTGGCTGTTGGCGATGACGAACGGCCCGTTCAGGCCCGCGTAGGCGCCGACCGAGGACGGCACGACGTGGATGCGAACGTGCGGTTCGGCGCACGCCGTGACGAGGGCGAGCAGTTGCTCGTGCATGGTCGCCCGGCCGCCGACCGGCCGGCGGAGGACCGCCTCGTCGATGACGGCCGTGAACTGCGGCGGGCCGTCGCGCCGCAGGATCCCCTGGCGGCCGAGCCGGGCCGCCAGGTGCCGCTCGATGTCGTCGCGGGCGAGCAGGCCACCACCGGCGAGCACCGCGCGGGCGTACGCCTCGGTCTGGAGGAGGCCGGGCAGCACGGCCGATTGATACGACCGCAGCGACACCGCCTCGCGCTCGATCTCCTGCCAGGGGCGGAACCAGATCGGGTCCCGACGTCTCGTTGTGTCCGGCCAGATGTCCGACACGTCCCGATGCAGGGCCTCGGCCGCCGCGAAGCGGTGCCGGGGATGTGGGATGCGGCCCTCGGTCAGCCATCGCGCGACGGTCTTCGGGTCGACGCCGACGTGTTCGGCGAGAGATTCGGTGGTGTGCCCGGTGTCGCTCAGCGCCACCCGGAGCGCGTCGTTCACGGCCCCTCCATCGGATGTCCCGGATATCTGCCGACCATATCGCTACGCGGTGTACCTGTCTGATGACGCGCTGGAGGGTGGTCCACGAAGGACGGCGCGGCCGGTGGAGGCGAGGGAGCCCGGCGGTCGACGTCAGTCAGGGGCCGCCCTGGCGCCGAAGGTGGGGCGGCCCCTTCCACCGCGAAGGAGGCCCGCCCGTGCGAACCCCGACAGCGCCGACGTCGACCGGAGGCCACGGATGAGCCTCACCGTCGGCACGACCATCCGCGTCCCCGCGGACGCCTACCGCTTCGGGGAGGGACCCCTGACCCTGCGGATCACCGAGATCCTGAGCGTCGGCCCGTTCGAGGGGGCACGCTGGGCCGAACTACGCGGGCACGAGGTGAACCCGGACGGCACGCTGCGCGCCCGCCAGCGCTACGCCTTCGTGCGCGTCGACCGCGCCCGGACCGTCGAGGTGCCGTCGCTGTGAGCCGCCGCCGCGAACACCTGCCGACCCGTCCCACCTGGCGCTGCCACGCGTGCGGCATCGCCTGGCCCTGCTCGGCGGCGAAGCTGCGCCTTCTCGCCCTCGGCGTACCCCTTCCGCCCGCCCGGGCGGGAATGCGTTTGTCCGACCCGTTTGAGGCCCCCATAGCGTCGGCCGACCTGTTGATCACATATTGGGGGAGCGCATGAGGTTCCGACGCACGCTGGCCGGTCTGGCCATGGCGGCGGTCACCGTCGCCTCGCCGGACACCAGGCGGATACGACGAAGGGCCGGTCCCGCGGGGACCGGCCCTTCGTGCTGCTCAGGCGAGCGGAGGATACGAGATTCGAACTCGTGAGGGTGTAAACCCAACACGCTTTCCAAGCGTGCGCCCTAGGCCTCTAGGCGAATCCTCCGCGAGCCAGGATACAGGTCCCCGGCGACCCGGCCACCCCACCACCCCCGGAGGATCGACCGGCGGTCGGGTAAGGTTGGTGGCACCTCCCGTGCGGCGGTATCTCGTGAACCTCCCCAGGGCCGGAAGGCAGCAAGGATAAGCGAGCTCTGCCGGGTGCACGGGAGGCCTTTTTGTCTCTCCGCCCCTTGATCTACTCGATGTCCTTGATGTCGGGGTCTCCCGGGCGCTCGGACACCGCGATATCCGGGGAACCGAGTTGATCAAGCGGGGCGTCCGTGCCGGACCGGCGGGGTGGGTGGTCACCCGCGGCTGACCGGCGCAGAATGGCTCGGTCGAGAGGAGGCGGGACGAGTGACGCTGGCGCTCTACCGCAAGTACCGGCCGCGTACCTTCGCCGAGGTCATCGGGCAGGAGCACGTCACCGAGCCGCTGTCGCAGGCGCTGCGCAGCGGGCGGCTCAACCACGCCTACCTCTTCTCCGGCCCCCGGGGCTGCGGCAAGACCTCCAGCGCCCGCATCCTGGCCCGCTCGCTCAACTGCGAGCAGGGCCCCACCCCGGAGCCGTGCGGGCAGTGCGAGTCCTGCCGCTCGCTGGCCCCCGACGGCGGCGGGTCGATCGACGTCATCGAGATCGACGCGGCCAGCCACGGCGGCGTCGACGACGCCCGGGAGCTGCGCGAGAAGGCCTTCTTCGCCCCGGCCGGCAGCCGCTTCAAGATCTATATCATCGACGAGGCGCACATGGTCTCGACCCAGGGCTTCAACGCCCTGCTCAAGCTGGTCGAGGAGCCGCCGGAGTACGTCAAGTTCATCTTCGCCACGACCGAGCCGGAGAAGGTCCTCGGCACGATCAAGTCGCGGACCCACCACTACCCGTTCCGGCTGTTCCCGCCGAAGGTGCTGCGGCCGTACCTGGAGCAGCTCTGCCAGGCCGAGGGAGTGACCGTCGACCCGGCGGTCTTCCCGCTGGTGGTGCGCGCCGGCGGGGGCAGCGCCCGGGACAGCCTCTCCGTGCTCGACCAGCTCATCGCCGGGGCCGGGCCGGAGGGCGTCAGCTACGCCCGGGCCGCCGCGCTGCTCGGCGTCACCGACTCCGCGCTGATCGACGAGATGTGCGACGCGCTGGCCGCCGGGGACGGCGCGGCCGCGTACGCCACGGTCGACCGGGTGGCCGAGGCCGGGCACGACCCGCGCCGGTTCGCCGCCGACCTGCTGGAGCGGCTGCGCGACCTGATCGTGATCCAGCAGGTGCCCGACGCCGCCGCCAAGGGCCTCATCGACGGCCCCTCCGACCAGATCGAGCGGATGGCCGCCCAGGCCCAGCGGCTCGGCCCGGCCACCCTGTCCCGCTGCGCCGACATCGTGCACAACGGCCTGGTGGACATGCGCGGCACCACCGCGCCCCGGCTGCTGCTGGAGCTGATCTGCGCCCGGATGCTGCTGCCCGGCGCCGACGACTCGACCGGCGGCCTCCTCCAGCGCCTGGAACGCATGGAGCGCCGGCTCACCCTCGCCGGCACCGACGCGCCGCCGGCCGCCGCCGGCCCCGCGCCGGTCGCCGCTCCCGCAGCCGTACGCCCCGAGCCTCCCGCCC
>NZ_JAMOKF010000239.1 GCF_023656545.1 Micromonospora phytophila
CTGGGCGCTGCGCCGGCGGCGTCGGTTGCCGGCGCAGGTGGAGGCGGCCCTGCGCACGCCGGAACGGTGCGACGCGGGCCTGCAGGCGCCGCCGACGCCGGGCCGGGCGGAGGCGCTGACCACGGCGAACTGACCCCGGGGCGCCCGCGGACCCGCCTATGGTGACCCGGTGACCACGACCCGTGCGCTACGGGCCGTGGTACCGCCCGATGAGGGCCCGCCGCCGGGACGAGGAGCACCGGGCGGCGACGCCGCTGGAACTCTTCTTCGACCTCTGTTTCGTGGTGGCGGTGGCGCAGGCCGCCGTGACCGGTCAGCCGGCCTCCGCCATCCGGGACCGGTCCTCCCCGCCGTCCGCGTCGGTTCCACCGGCACCGCCGACACCGGGAACCGCGCCGGCGCCCGGGTCGGCCCCGGTACCCGCGGCCGGGTCGGTGCCGGCGCCCGCCGCCGGGTCGGTGGCGGTCGGGCCGCCGGTCGTGGACCAGAAGTCGACGAGCAGGCGGTGGAACTCCTCGGCGCACTCGATCTGCGGCATGTGCCCGCAGTCGCGGAACAGGTGGGTGCGGGCCCGGGGCAGCCGCGCCCGGGCGGCCTCCAGGTGCGCCGCCGGCAGGATCAGGTCCCGGTCTCCCCAGACGATCATGGTGGGGATGTCGAGCCGCTCCAGCTCGGCCAGCAGCTCCTCCCGCCACTGCGGGCGTACGCCCCGGAAGGTGCCGAGGTTGCGGGCGGTCTCCAGCATCACCCGGGCGGCGTACGGCTGGCGGGCCACCTCAAGGGCGTGCGCGACGCGCTCGGCGGTGGCGAAGGCCGGGTCGTGGAAGAGGGACAGCTCGGCGCGGCGGGCGGCCCACCGACTGGGCCGCAGCAGCAGCCGACCCAGCGGGCGCAGCGCGAGCAGCCGCAGCGCGACGGTCACCTCCCGCCCGAAGCCGGCGGGGTTGACCAGCGCGAGGCTGGCCACCCGGGCCGGCTCGGTCACGGCGAGGCGCATGGCGATCGCGCCGCCGAGGGAGTTGCCGACCAGGTGCGCCGGCTCGTGCACGCCGACCGCGTCGAGGTAACGGCCGACAAACCCGGCCAGCCCCGGCAGCGTGTGCGGCCCGGCCATCGGCAGCGAGCCGCCGTAGCCGGGCAGGTCGACGCTGTGCACCCGGAACCGCTCGGCGAGCTGCTCGTGCAGTTCGGTGAAGTCGCGCAGGGTGCGGCTGATGCCGTGCAGCAGCAGCACAGGGGGCCCGTCGCCGTCGACGCGGTGGCAGATCCGCCGGCCGTCGACGGTGACGTGCCGGCGGCGTGGTGCCGGGGCGCTCACGCCGGCTTCCCGGCCGGGTCGACCGCCGGGGCCGCCTCGGGTTGCCGTTGCGGTGAGGGCGTCGACGCGGCGGTGGCGTTGCGGGCCGGGTCGCTCGCGCCGCGGTTGAGCCCGGTGACGAGGATCCGGTGGTACGAGGCCGGCGCGATCCGGGCGAGCAGGTCGGGCAGCTTCGCCGACCAGCCGATCAGCACCCGGCCCCGACGGCGTTCCACCCCGCGCAGGATCACCTCGGCGGCCTTCGCCGGGTCGATGGAGAGCAGCTTCTCGAACTGCTCGCGGCCGGTCTCGTACTCCTCGACGGAGACACCGCTGCCGATCCGCGCGTTCTGCGCGATGCGGGTGCGGATGCCCCCGGGGTGCACCGAGGTGACGCCGACGCCGTCGTCGGCCAGCTCGTGGCGCAGCGCCTCGGTGAAGCCGCGGACGGCGAACTTGCTGGCCGAGTAGGCGGCCTGGCCGGCGGGGGCGATGAGGCCGAAGAGGCTGGAGACGTTGACCAGGTGTGCGCCGGGTGCGGCCTTGAGCGTCGGCAGCAGCGCGTGGGTCAACTGCACCACGGCCCGGAAGTTGATGTCGACGACCCAGTTGAACTCGTCCAGGGTCACCTGGTCGAACCGGCCGCCCAGCGCCACCCCGGCGTTGTTGACCAGCAACCGGATCTCAGGATGGCGCCGCCGCAGCTCCTCGGCCACCCGGGCCGTGGCGGCGGCGTCGGCGAGGTCGACGACGTACGTGCTGAGCTGCCGGTCGGGGTGCGCGGCGCGGATCGACGCCACCACGGCGTCGAGCCGCTCGGCGTCCCGGTCCAGCAGGACCAGGTCGCTGCCCCGGCGGGCGAGCCCGTGTGCCAGGGCCTCCCCGATGCCGCTGGCGGCCCCGGTGACCACGGCGGTGCCGGCCGCGAAGACGAATCTACGCACGGACGCTGCTCCTCTCCGACGTGCCGGCCCGGGTGAACCGCACGCCCTCGTCGGTCAGTCGGCCGTGCCGCATCAGCAGCACGTCCCGGGTGTAGTTCTGGTACAGCCGCCACGGTGCCCGGGCGCCCTGCTTGGGCAGCGCGTCGACGCTGCGCAGCACGTAGCCGGCGGTCAGGTCAATGATCGGCACCACCCCGCCGCCGGGCGGCGGCAGCGGGGTGACGATCTGCTGGCCGGTGCGGTCCAGGTGGCGCAGCAGCCGGCAGACGTAGGTGGCGACCAGGTCGGCCTTGAGCGTCCAGGAGGCGTTGGTGTATCCGATGGTCATGGCGAAGTTCGGCACCCCGGAGAGCATCATGCCCTTGTAGGCGACGGTGTCCGCGAGGTCGACGTCCACGCCGTCGACGCTCAGCGTCATGCCGCCGAGGGCGAGCAGGTTGAGCCCGGTGGCGGTGACGACGACGTCGGCCGCCAACTCCTCGCCGGAGGCCAGCCGGATGCCCTTCTCCGTGAAGGTGTCGACGGTGTCGGTCACCACGGAGGCGCGGCCCTGGTGCAGGGCCGTGAAGAGGTCGCCGTCGGGCACGATGCAGAGCCGCTGGTCCCACGGGTTGTAGCGGGGCGAGAAGTGCCGGTCGACGTCGTAGCCGACCGGGAGGCGGCCCTTGGCGGCCCGGCGGAGCAGCTTCCTGACCACGCCGGGGGCGCGGCGGCTGAGCTGGAAGTTGGCGGTGGCGAGCAGGACGTTCTTCCACCGCACCACGGGATACGCGGCCTTCGCCGGCAGCCAGCGTCGCAGCGCGTCGGCGAGCACGTCGCGCGAGGGCAGCGCCATGACGTACGTGGGTGAGCGTTGCAGCATCGTCACGTGGGCGGCGCGCTCGGCCATCGCCGGCACCAGGGTCACCGCGGTGGCGCCGCTGCCGATCACCACCACCCGCTTGCCGGTGTGGTCGAAGTCGGCCGGCCAGTGCTGCGGGTGCACGATCTGCCCGGCGAACCGCTCGGTACCGGGGAACTGCGGGGTGTAGCCGGCGTCGTAGCGGTAGTAGCCGGAGCAGGTGAAGAGGAACGAGCAGGTCAGCTCGACCGGCTCGCCGGTTTCGTCGCGGTGGGCGTGGACCGTCCAACGGGCCCGCTCGCTGTCCCACTCGGCGCGCACGACCCGGTGGTGGAAGCGGATGTGCTCGGTCACGCCGTACTCGGCGGCGGTCTCCCGGACGTAGGCGCGGATCGCGTCGCCGTCGGCGATGGCCTTCGGGTCGGTCCACGGCTTGAACGAGTAGCCCAGGGTGAACATGTCGGAGTCCGACCGGATGCCGGGGTAGCGGAACAGGTCCCAGGTGCCGCCGATCGCCCCTCGGGCCTCCAGCACCGCGTACGTCTTCTCTGGACAGTTGCGCCGCAGGTGGCAGGCGGCGCCGACGCCGGAGAGGCCGGCACCCACGATGAGCACGTCGACGTGGTCGGTGGCCATCTCATCTCCCGTCCGACAATGTGACTCCGGACACTATCCACCGGCGTCGACGTCAGTCAACACCCTGTCGACTGCAATCGACACCTTGTCGATCCGGTTGTAACATCGGCGTTCATGACGCCCGCCCGTACGGCCACCGGGACCTCCACCCCGCGCGGACGCCGCGCGGCGCGGTCCGCCGGGGACGACCGTGAGCTGGCCATCCTCGCCAGCGCCGAGCGGCTGCTGCGGCAGCGGGCGTTCGCCGACATCTCCATCGACGACCTGGCCCGCGGCGCGGGCATCTCGCGGCCCACCTTCTACTTCTACTTCCCGTCCAAGGACGCGGTGCTGCTGACGCTGCTGGACCGGGTCACCGAGGAGGCCGACGCGGCCGCCGGGGACGTGCTGGACCGGCTCGCCGAGGATCCCCGGGCCCGCTGGCGGGAGCTGATCGACCGGTTCCACGAGACGTTCGGCGCGCACCGGGCGGTGGTGCTGGCCTGCGCCCAGGTGCGCGGCACCAACGCCGAGGTGCGCCAGCTCTGGGCGGCCGTGCTGGAGCGCTGGGTGCACGCCATCGAGACGGCGATCGGGGCCGAGCGGCGGCGCGGCGCGGCACCGGACGGCCTGCCCGCCCGGGATCTGGCCATCGCGCTGAATTCGATGAACGAGCGCGTCTGGTACGCCACCTTCGCCGGCGACGGACCGGCCGTCGCCGAGCGGGACGTGGTCGACGTGCTGCTCGACGTCTGGCTGGCCGCGATCTACCGCAGCAGCACTCCCCCACCGGCCTGACGCCGCCGCGCGGCGACCAGTTCGGCGTCGAGCCGGGCGAGCATCCGGTCGACGGCCGCAGCGCGCGACTCGGAGGTACATCAAACTGACTTGATGTATCGTCCGAGTCGTGGCCGCATCGAGGCAAGCCGCCCCAGCGTTCGTACGCCTGGCCGGGCACCCGCTGCGCTGGCAACTGCTGGCCGAACTCGCCCACAGCGACCTGCGGGTCCGCGAACTGGTCACACTGGTCGGCCAGCCGCAGAACCTGGTCTCCTACCACCTGCGGCTGCTGCGCGACGGCGGGCTGGTCACGGCCACCCGCAGCAGCTTCGACGGCCGCGACAGCTACTACCACCTGGACCTGGACCGCTGCGCCCACGCGCTCGCCGGCGCCGGCACCGCCCTGCACCCGGCCCTGCGGCTGGACAGCACCACACCGGCCTCCCCGGTCCACCCCCGGCGACTACCCCGCCGCACGGTGCTGTTCGTATGCACGGGCAACAGCGCACGCTCACCGATCGCCGAGGCCCTGCTACGCCAGCACACCGCCGGCCGCGCGAAGGTGATGAGCGCCGGAAGCCGCCCCAGACCGCGGCTGCATCCCCACACGCTGCGGGTGCTGCAGGAGCACTTCGGCGTCGATGTCGCCGCTCAGCACCCGCGGCACCTGGACACGCTTACCGGCCGCCGGTTCGACTTCGTGATCACCCTGTGTGACAAGGCCCGCGAGGTCTGCCTCGAGTTCGGTGACCATCCCCGCCTGCTGCACTGGAGTGTTCCCGACCCCACCGCGGCGGGCAACAGCGAACAGGCCAGCTACTTCGCCTTCACCCGAACCGCTGCCGACATCGAGACCCGCGTTCGGCATCTGCTACCCGTCCTCGCCACCACCAACCCGAAGGAGGTTGAGCCGTGACCGCGCCCGACCAGTACGCCAGCGTCCGCTACCTCGTCGACGACGTCCAGGCCGCCGTCGACTTCTACACCACCCACCTCGGCTTCCAACTGAACACCAGCGCCGCACCCGCCTTCGCCGACGTGGTCCGCGGCCCGCTGCGACTGCTGCTGTCCGGACCCCCCAGTTCCGGCGCCCGCGCCACCCCCACCGACGCCACCACCCCCGGCCGCAACCGCATCCACCTGGTCGTCGACGACCTGGACGCCGAGATCGACCGACTCCGTGGCGCGGGGCTGGCGTTCCGCAGCGAGCCGGTCTCCGGGCCCGGCGGGCGGCAGATCCTGCTCGCCGACCCCGCCGGCAACCTGATCGAGCTGTTCCAAGCCGCTCACGACCCCGCCGCCAGACCCACCACCTGACCACAGCCCGCCATTTCGAACGCGGCTCGGCCAGGTCGAAGCTGTCCTCACGGCCGGGCGAGGTGTCGGCTACTTGGCCGACGAACATGCGCGTCGCGCGGCGGAACTGCCCCAAGCCCTGCCTGGTCGGTTGGCCGCCATGACCGCACGCACAGCGACGCGGTCGCTGAGACACGAGGAGGTGCCAGCCCCGACAACGCGACGTCCGATCGCCGCCAGCACCGGCCGGGCGGGTCGCGCAGAGTCGAGACGGGCGGCGCGACGCACGGTCGCGCTCTCGGTGGAAGGCGAACGCATGCACGTGGTTCCCGGTCTCAAGGTGCTCTACTTCGGGACTCCGGTGGTGCTGGTCAGCTCGCGCAACCCGGACGGCACGGCGAACCTCGCCCCGATGTCGTCGGCGTGGTGGCTGGGGCAGCACGCGATGCTCGGTCTCGGAAACAGCGGACAGACGACCGCGAACCTGCGGCGCGAGCGCGAGTGCGTGCTCAACCTGCCGTCGTCGGCGATGGTCGACGCGGTCGACCGGATAGCGCTGACCACCGGCAAGCCGGAGGTGCCGGCGCACAAGGCCGCGCAGGGCTACCGCTACGAGCCGGACAAGTTCGCGCTGGCCGGGCTGACCGCGCAGGCGTCGGAACTGGTCCGGGCGCCCCGCGTCGCGCAGTGCCCGGTCCAGCTCGAATGCCGGGTCGTCTCGACCCACCCGTTCGGCGGCGCCACCGCGCAGGCCACCGCGTTCGAGGTGGAGGTGCTGCGCGCGCACGTCGAGGAGGACCTGGTCATCCCCGGGACGAGCTATGTGGACCCGGTGGGTTGGGACCCGCTGATCATGAAGTTCTGCGAGTTCTTCGGTGGCGGGCGGAACATGCATCCGTCCCGGCTCGCCCAGGGTTGGGACATGCCGCACCAGCTCCGGCCGGCCGCCGTCTGAGCCGGCGGCTCGGGGCGGCGACCGGAGGTGAGGTCGCCGCCCGGAAGCCGGACTCAGCGGGTTGAGCCGGTTTCCGCCCGGGTGAACTCCATGATCCAGTTGGTTTCCCAGCTGCGTTCGCCGTCGATGGAGAAGGCCTGTTCCCAGCGGCAGGAGGTCGCGGTGACCGCCGACCAGAGGAACCGGCACCGGATCGGCCGGCCCTCGTCGACGTCGTCGGCGAAGAAGGTGCCCACGCCGTCGACGAACCGGCCGACCATCGGCGGCAGCTCCAGCACCCCACGCGAACTGTTCATCCAGTAGATCGACCAGGTTCCGTTCGCCGGGTCGAAGGTCCGTACGGTCGCGCCGGAGAACCCCCTGGTGGGAAAGGTGATCTCGTCGAAGCTGCCGGCGCCGTCGAAGAAGCTGCGGGCCACGGAGAAGCCGGGGAACTCGTCCCATTCGTCGCTGCCGACGTGCCGCTTGCGCAGTCGCCGGTTGGCCACGTGCCAGGAACCGACCAGGAAGTCGAAGTCGCCCATCAGCTTCCCACCGGCCCCTCGGCGCGGGTGTCGGCGACCCAGCCGTCGAGGTCGGGCCGGTCGGGGGCGAGGACGTGCCGGATCCAGGCCAGCAGGTACGCCCCGGTGTCCGCCCCGCGGTGCAGCACCACCCAGCTGCCGGCGGGGGTCCCGTCCTCGCCGGCGGGCGGGAGCAGGCGCGGCAGGAAGTCGTACGCCGCCCGCTGCACCTCGGCTTCGAGTCGGCGTTCCGGCTGGTCGATGTGGTAGCGCTTGATCCTGCGTCCGGCGAGGGTGATCGGTTCCGGCACCCGCAGTTCCTTGTCTCGGAAAGCCATGCCGGGACGGTACAGCCGCTCCACTGACAGCTACTGTCAGCAGAGTGCGGGCCAGCCGACTCCTCTCCCTCCTGCTGCTGCTGCAGACCCGGGGGCGGATGACGGCCGCGCAGCTCGCCGAGCGGCTGGAGGTCTCCACCCGCACCGTCTACCGCGACGTCGAGGCGCTGCACGCCGCGGGCGTCCCGCTCTACGGCGAGGCCGGGCACGCCGGGGGCTACCAACTGGTCGAGGGCTGGCGCACCCGGTTGACCGGGCTGACCACCGAGGAGGCCGAGCGGCTCTTCCTGGCCGGCCTGCCCGGGCCCGCCGCCGAGCTGGGCTACGGCGCCGTCGTCGCCGCCCTTCAGCTCAAGCTGCACGCCGCGCTCCCGCCCGAGCTGGCCGACCGCGCCACGCAGCTCCAGCAGCGCTTCCACCTCGACACCCCCAGCTGGTACGCCGACGGCGACGCCTCGCCGCACCTCGCGGAGGTGGCGGAGGCGGTCTGGCGGCAACGCCGCGTCCGGGTGCGCTACCGCAGCTGGCGCGGGGAGGTCGACCGGACGATGGAACCGTACGGCCTGGTCCTCAAGGGCGGCCGGTGGTACGCGGTGGCCGGCCGGCCCGGGCGGGACGGCCCGGCCACCTACCGGGTGAACCAGATCCTGTCGCTGACCACCCTGGACGAGGAGTTCGCCCGGCCGGCGTCGTTCGACCTGCCCGTCTGGTGGCGGGAGCACGTGGTGCGGTTCCGCGCCGGGCTGCACCGCGACGACGCGACCGTCCGGCTCTCGCCCAGGGGCCGGCAGCGCCTCAGGGAGGTCGCCACCGAGCTGGTGGCCGCCGCCGTCGACGCGAGCGCCGGCCCGCCGGACGACGCCGGCTGGGTGACCGCGGTGATCCCCATCGAGTCGCTCACCCACGCCCACGGCGACCTGCTGCGGCTCGGCGCGGACGTCGAGGTGCTGACCCCGGCCGCGCTGCGCGAGCGACTCGCCGCCACCGCCGCCGACCTGGCCGCCCTCTACGCCCCGGCGAGTTCCGGCGTGACGCGGGACGTCGGATGACGCCGGCCTGATTCCATCGTGGACCGACACGGCCCGCCCGGGGCACCGGTTGTCGCCCGCCTGTGCCACGCTGGGGGCGACGACACGGTCA
>NZ_JAMOKF010000240.1 GCF_023656545.1 Micromonospora phytophila
GATCAGGTGCCGGGGTAGCTGCTGTAGTCGGGGAAGTTGCCGAACAGCCGGCCGTCACCGCCCTGGGTGACCGCCTGCACCAGCAGGTCCCCGCCGACGAACGCGCCCTTCCAGGACGCGCCCCGGCCGCCGAACGGCTCGTCCCGGTCACCCCGGGAACGCGGCTTGTTGATGCCGACCTTGAACGCCTGGAGGTCGACCGCGAGCTTCGCCGCCTCGTCGGTGTCGTCGCAGGCCAGCGAGGCGACCAGCGCGCCGTTGGAGGCGTTCATCGCGGCCAGCAGCTCGTCGGTGGTGTCCACCACGACGATGGTGTCGACCGGGCCGAACGGCTCGGCGTGCATCAGCCGGGACCGGCCGGGCGGGGCCAGCAGCACCGACGGCGCCACGTACGCGGACGTGTCCTGCCCGTCGAGGAAGGGCGCGCCGTCGAGCTTGCCCCGGTGCAGCGGCACCGCGCCGCCGCGGACCGCCTCGTCGACCTTGCGGCGCAGCTCGTCGGCCTTGGCGGCGCTGATCAGCGGGCCGAAGTCCAGCTCGGGCAGCGGGTCACCGGCGGACCAGTCGGCACCGACGGCCAGCGGGTGTCCGAACCGGACCGAGCGCACCACCGGCAGGTACATGTCGAGGAACTCATCGACCAGGTCCCGCTGGACCACGAAGCGCGGGTACGCGGTGCAGCGCTGCTTGCCGTACTCGAAGCCCTTCTTCAGGTGCCCGGCGAGCAGGTCCCACTGGGAGAAGTTCCAGATGCCCCAGGCGTTCAGCCCCTCCTGCTCGATGAAGTGGCGCTTGTCGGTGTCGAGCAGCGCGGCGGCCACCTTGCCGCCGTTGGAGCGCCCGCCGACGAAGGCCACCGCGCCGATCTCGGGCGCCCGGACCAGCACCTCCGACAGCTCCTCGCCGCTGCCGGAGACCAGGGTGGCGGGCAGCCCGGCGCGGCGCATCAGGGCGTGCGCGACGGTCAGGCAGACCGCGCCGCCCTGTGAGGGGGTCTTGGCGATGACCGCGTTGCCGGCGAGCAGCTGCACCAACTCCGCGTGCACGAGCACGCTCATCGGGTAGTTCCAGCTGGCGATGTTGCTGACCGGCCCGGAGAGCGGCTCCCGTCCGTCGGCGAGCATCCGGTCGATCTCGGCGACGTACCAGCGGACGCCGTCGAGTGCCCGGTCGACGTCGGCGCAGGCCAGCCGCCACGGCTTGCCGATCTCCCAGACCAGCAGCAGGGCCAGCAGGTCGCGGTTCGCGGTGAGGGCGTCCAGCGCGTCGGTGACCCGCGCCTTGCGCTCGGCAAGCGGCGTGCCGGCCCAGTCGCGGTGTGCGGCGGCGGAGTGCGCCACCGCGGCGCGGGCGGTCTCCGCGTCCAGCCGGGCCAGGTTGACCAGGACGGTGTTGTCGACCGGCGTGCGTACCGGGGTGGGGGCGCCGACCGCGTGCCAGTCGCCCTGGACCAGGTTGTGCAACGTGGTGACGCCGTCGACCGGGGCGCCGAACGCCTCCGGGACGGCGGCCACCGCGCGGGCGAGGGTGTCGGACCAGGCGGTGCCGTCGGCGAGTCGTAGGGCCATCGCGATCTCCTCAGGGTTGTCCGCGGGAGCGGCGGCGTCGATGGCACCGCTGGTGTCGCTGACTGTCGCCCGCCGGTGAGCGGGGCGGCAACAGTACGTTCGTATGTCAGGACGCCACGCCCGCGCCCAACCGGCCGCGACGCGACCTACGGGCCGCACGACCCGGCCTTGACCTGGGCGTACGTCGACGGTGCATCTAAAATAATCGATGATGTGATGAATCTCCGGACGACGCTGACCGGGTTACCCGTCAGTACGGACGAGGGCCCCTCGCGGATCAGTTCCCCCCGGTGTCCATCGGGGATCGCCTGGCTGTCGGCTCGGGCCGGAAAGGCGACCGGCCGCCGGACGAGGTGTCCGGCGGCCGGTCGAGCGCTGAGTGGGATCAGCTGGTGAAGGTGATGTTGTCGCGACGGCGACGCAGCATCAGCAGGGCACCGCCGCCGATGAGGGCGAGGCCGCCCAGCGCGATGCTGGTGGTGGCGACACCGGTCAGCGGCAGGCCGCCCCCGTTGCTGCCACCGCTGCCGCCGGTGCTCTCCGACGGCGTGGCCGTCGTCGCGCCCGAGGGCGAGGTCGACTCCGACGGCGTGACCGACCCGGTCGGCGACACGGACGTCGACGGCGACACCGAGGTCGACGGCGAGACCGACGTCGAGGGGGTCGGGGTCGGCGACGAGCCGGTGCCGGCGCAGGTGTGGCTCAGGTTGAACTTGTCGGCCTCGCCGGTGACCGTGGCGCTGCCGTCGACCAGGGTCCACCCGGCCGGGGTGAACAGGTAGGCGTGCTTGACCTGCCCGTCGTTGCCGTTAGCGGAGAGGAAGTCGGGGTAGGCGTCGGTGGCGTCCGGCACCTTCACCGTCAGCGTGCTGCCCCCGTTGGAGAAGGTGAGGGTCAGGGTCTCGAAGTCACCGGCCTCGTTGGTCGGGAGCACGAAGTGCCAGCCGTCGTAGCCGGCCGGCAGGTTGTCGAACTTCTCGTCGTCGCACTCCTGGGTTTCGAACCCGGCCGCCG
The DNA here is from genome assembly GCF_023656545.1 of Micromonospora phytophila. Classification (GTDB taxonomy): domain Bacteria; phylum Actinomycetota; class Actinomycetes; order Mycobacteriales; family Micromonosporaceae; genus Micromonospora; species Micromonospora phytophila. Next base: position 2,583 of record NZ_JAMOKF010000240.1, read on the forward strand.
TCGAGCCCTCGTGGGCCGGGTTGAGCGGAACGGTGGCACCGGTCGCCCAGGCGGGAGTGGCGATGGCGAGACAGGCCGTGGCGGCGGCAGCAGAAACGGCCGCGCGCGCCACGCGCCGACGCTGTGGCATGAGGATTCCTCCGAGATTGGTCGAGGGGACAGCACATGATGGCACGGAGCGTGTCGGCAGTCGATATCGGGCGATCGGCTTGAGCAGGCAAGACGCGGCGGTCTAACCGACCTTGGTGGCCAGATTGGTCACTCTCGGTACGGCGTGTCGCTGTAACACGAATGATCCGTACGACGCTGCGCCGGGCGACGCCCGCGTCCCGGCGCGGGTGGGTCGGCGGCCCCGCCGGGACGTACGGGCGGTCCACGATGGGCGCTCTTCGCGAAGCGACGACGCGCGCATTGCATTGCCGGTTATCCATGGGAGCGCTCCGGGCCCGTGGCTCACCCCCACCACCACCTTCACCCTCAGCGGCGTCACCTGCACCCCCGGCTGACGAGATCCTGACGGTTGCCGTTCCCCCGCGGCCGGTGACCGTCCAGGACTCACGGCAGGATGGGGTGGTGGAACGGGCGCTGCTGACGGTGGGGCACGGGGCGGCCGACCGGGCGGGACTGGGGCAGTTGCTGACCGGGGCGGGGATCGCGCTGGTCGTGGACGTGCGGCGGTTCCCCGCCAGCCGAAGCAACTCCGACGTCCGCCGTGAGGAGCTGGAACGCTGGCTACCGGAGGACGGGATCGGCTACCGCTGGGAGCCGCGCCTCGGCGGCAGGCGGCACATCCCGGCCGGCGCACCGCAGCCGGACACCTGGTGGACCGTGCCGGCGTTCCGGGCGTACGCGGCGCACACCCGTACCCCCGACTTCCGGGCGGCGCTGGACGCGGTGCTGGCCGACGCGGTGGCCCGGACCACGGCGGTGATGTGCAGTGAGAGCGTCTGGTGGCGCTGCCACCGGCGACTGATCGCCGACGTCGCGGTGCTCGGCCACGACGTGCCGGTGCACCACCTGATGCCGGACGGCCGGCTCGCCCCGCACCGGCCGGCCGCCGGCGCCCGCCGGCACGGCGACCACGACCTCCGCTGGGTCGGCTGACGACCCACCCGCCTGCGCTCCGGGTGACCGGCCCGGTCGTCGCCGTCCGGGGTGGGGGCTGGTGCTGCTCCGGCGGCGGCTGCGGACGAACCGCTCCGCCCCGCCGGGCGGCTGGCTACGCTCGACGGTGTGCGGGTCCCGGGGCGCAGTGACACCGTGCTCTTCGTGGTCTACGACGGGATACGGCTGCTCGACGTCACCGGCCCGCTCGAGGTGCTCACCGTGGCCAACGAGCACGGCGGGGCGTACCGGCCGCTGCTCGCGTCGCCCGACGGCCGGGACGTGGTGAGCAGCGCGGGCGCCCGGCTCGGGGCCGACGTGGCGCTGTCGGACGTGACCGGGCCGGTGGGCACGCTGGTGGTGCCGGGCGCGCCGGACTGGCAGGCCGCGGCGGCCGACGGGGCGCTGCTGGAGCGGATCCGCCGGCTCGCCGCCGGCTCCAGCCGGACCGCCTCGGTCTGTGCCGGGGCGTTCGCCCTCGCCGCCGCCGGCCTGCTCGACGGCCGCCGGGTGACCACCCACTGGGACCTGGCCGACCAGTTGGCGGCGCACTTCCCGGCGGTCGACGTCGATCCGGACCCGATCTTCATCGTCGACGGCCGGATCATCACCTCGGCCGGGATCACCGCCGGCATCGACCTGACCCTGGCGCTGGTCGAGGCGGACCTGGGCCCGGAGACGGCCCGCGCGGTGGCCCGGCACCTGGTGGTCTTCATGCAGCGCCCGGGCGGGCAGTCCCAGTTCAGCGTCCGGACCAGCACGGCGGGCACCCGCAACGACCTGCTGCGCCGGGTGCTGGACACGGTGGCCGCCGACCCGGCCCACCCGTACGACCTGGCCGGCATGGCGGCGTTGGCCGGGGTGAGCGTGCGCCACCTGGGCCGGTTGTTCCGCACCGACCTGGGCACCACGCCGGCGGTGTACCTGGACCGGATCCGGGTCGAGGCGGCGCAGGGCCTGCTGGAACGCGGCGACGACACGCTCGACGTGGTGGCCCGCCGGGTGGGCTTCGGCTCGCCGGAGACGATGCGCCGGGTCTTCCTCCGGGAGATCGGCATCACCCCCGGGGCCTACCGGTCCCGCTTCCGCACCACCGGCATCACCGGCGACATCGTCCCGACCGGTGGTGCCGGCCCGACCGGTGGTGCCGGTCGGGCCGGCACGGAACCGGCCGGGCCGGTCGGGGGCCCGGTCAGCGGTGGGCGGTGACGGCCGGTCGTCCGGCGTCGACCGACGGCTGCCCCGCGGTGTCGCGCTGGCGCAGGGCGACCACGGCGGCGGCGGCGAGGAGGCCGACCGAGAGCCAGAGCCCGACCGCGACGCCGCCGGAGTCCGACAGCGCGCCGGAGACCAGCGGGCCGATCGCCTGACCGACCGAGAAGGCCACGGTCAGCAGGGCGATGCCCGCGGTCCAGCCGCTCGCCGGCAGCGCCCGGCGGGCGAGCACCGTGGCCGCCGTCGGTCCGGCCATGAACGAGCTGCCGAAGATCGCCGCCGACACCAGCGCCGCGGGCAGCCCGGCCGGGAGCAGCAGCACCGGCAGCACGCCGAGCAGCACCAGCACCGACACCAGCGCCGGCGCCCGACCGCCCGGCAGCCGGCCGATCACCCGCCCCCACACGGTCAGCGTGGCCACCGCCGAGGCGAGCCCGAGCACCACGAAGAAGGTGGCGACCCCGGGGGTGCCGAGGCCCTGGTCACGCAGGAGCGCGATCACGAAGGTCATGTAACTGACGTAACCGGCGCCGAAGAGGACGTACCAGGCGAAGGTCGGGGCCAACCGGGCCAGGTCCGCCCGGGGCAGTCCCACGCTGGTCGCCCCGGACACCGGCGACACCCGCCGCACCGCCAGCAGCGCGGGGACGACCGCGAGCGCGGCGACCACCCCGAGCAGCAGCCAGCCGGCACGCCAGCCGGCGTCCCCGGCCGTCGCCAGCGCCGCCGGCACCAGCAGCCCGGAGAGCACCACGCCGATGCCCACCCCGGCCATGTAGAGCCCGACCATGAGCGCGGCCCGCCGCTGCCCACCGCCGGTGGCGACCCGGGCGGCCAGCGCCGAGCCGAGCACGAAGGAGACCGCCGTGGCCAGCCCGCCGACGAACCGCAGCAGGCTCAACAGCGGGTAGTCCGCGGTGGTCGCGGTGAGCAGCAGGACGAGCGCGCTCACCGCGAGGGTGCCGACGAAGGCGGCCCGGTCGCCGAGCCGGCGGGCCCAGAACACCGCCGTCCCCGCGCCGATCACGTAACCGGCGGCGTTCGCGGTGTTCAGGCCACCGGCCTGGGCGTACGTCCAGTGCAGGTCACCGCGCATGGCGGGCAGCAGCAGCGCGTACGCGAAACGGGTGAAGCCGAGCGCGACGACCGGCCCGGCGGCCAGGCCGAGGGCGATCAACGCCTCGCGCCGGTGCGGATGTCGGGACATGGTTCCTCCTTGGTCGGCGGGCTCGTCGGCCCGCTGATCAGGTGGAACCGGTGTAGGTCGGTGGTCGATGGCCGGCCGGACGGACCGGCGACCCTCGGATCGGGACATCGACCGTCCCGTCCCGGATGTCCCGCGTCCCGTCCCGGATGTCCGGAAGTGGGGTCAGTCGGCCAGTTCGTCGGCGAGCAGGTCCATCAGCAGGCCGTCGTGCCAGCGCCCGTCCTCGCCGCGTTCGTAGCGCCGCAGGACGCCCACCGGGCGGAAGCCGACCTTGGCGTACGCCCGGATCGCCGCGGTGTTCGACGCCGCCGGGTCGATGGTGAACCGGTGATGGCCGTGCTGGTCCACCAGGTGCCGGGCCAGGGTGCGGATCGCGTCCCCGCCGAGCCCGGTGCCGCGCACCGCCGGGTCGAGGAAGAGGTCCATGCTGGCGTGCCGGTAGTCCGGGTCGTCCTCGGCGTACCACTGGATCGCGCCGACCACCCGGCCGTCGTGCTCGATCGCGTACACCGACAGGCCACCGTCGGCGAGGTCGGCCCGGACGGCCGCGGCGAGGTCGTCACCGCCGCGCCACCAGCGGCGCACCTCGGGGGTGGCCCGGATCGCGGCGAGGGCGGGCACGTCCGCCTCCGTCACCGGACGCAACGTGACCGACCGCCCCCGCAGCACCGGCTCAGCCCCGGATCTCGCCGTGCTCGACGCAGACCGCCGACCAGCCGACCGGCAGCACCTGCACCTTCATCCGCCGCCGGCAGTGCGCGCAGAAGCGCGGCGGCTCCAGCAGCCGCGCCGCCGCGCACCCGTCGTGCGCCCCGACCGCCGCGGCCTCGCCGCAGCGGTCGCACCAGGTCTGCGTCACGGTCAACCTCACAGCGTCGCGGAGAGCGCCTTGACCGGCATCTTCAGGTCATCGAGCAGCTTCAGGTCGTCGGTCGCCGGCCGACCCAGGGTGGTCAGGTAGTTGCCGACGATCACCGCGTTGATGCCGCCCAGCAGGCCGTCCCGGGTGCCGAGGTCACCGAGGGTGATCTCGCGGCCGCCCGCATACCGCAGGATGGTGCGCGGCATGGCCAGCCGGAACGCGGCGATGGCGCGCAGCGCGTCCTTGCCCTCCACCACCGGGCGGTCACCCAGCGGGGTGCCCGGGCGGGGGTTGAGGAAGTTCAGCGGCACCTCGTGCGGGTCCAGCTCGGCCAGCTGCGCGGCGAACTCGGCCCGCTGCTCCACCGTCTCACCGAGGCCGAGGATGCCGCCGCAGCAGACCTCCATGCCGGACTCGCGGACCATCCGCAGCGTCTCCCAGCGCTCCTCCCACGAGTGCGTGGTGACCACGTTCGGGAAGTACGACCGGCAGGTCTCCAGGTTGTGGTTGTAGCGGTGCACGCCCATGTCGACCAGCTCGTCGACCTGCTCCTTGCTCAGCATGCCCAGCGAGGCGGCGACCTGGATGTCGACCTCCGCCTTGATCGCGGCGACGCCCTCGCGCATCTGCTTCATCAGCCGGGCGTCCGGGCCGCGCACGGCGGCCACGATGCAGAACTCCGTCGCGCCGGTCGCCGCGGTCTGCTTCGCGGCCTTCACCAGCGAGGGGATGTCCAGAAAGACCGACCGCACCGGCGAGGTGAACAGGCCGGACTGCGAGCAGAAGTGGCAGTCCTCCGGGCAGCCACCGGTCTTCAGCGAGACGATGCCCTCCACCTCGACCTCCGGGCCGCACCAGCGCATCCGCACGTCGTGGGCGAGCTGGAGAGCGGCGGGCAGGTGCTCGTCGGGCAGGTTCAGCACGGCGAGGACGCCGGCCTCGTCGAGGCCGACGCCGTTCTCCAGCACCTGGTTACGGGCCTGGTCGAGGATCTCTGGCATGGCTCGTACCCTACAAGGCCGCCGGATCGCGAGAAACGGCCCGCGTGTCGGGGCCGCTGCGCGGGGTGGAATCGCCGGTCCTTCGGCGGCGGGTGGTAATTTCGCCCGGCGGAAGCGGCCGACGACGGCCGGGAAGGCGTGGGGGTGACGGTGGCGGACTGGCTGGCGGCGCTCGACCGCCGCGCCCAGCTGCGGGCGAAGGCGGGGCTGACCCGCCGGCTGCGACCGCGGGCCGCCGGCGACGGCGTGGTCGACCTCGCCGGCAACGACTACCTCGGCCTCTCCACGCACCCCGAGGTCACCGCCGCGGCGGCGCGGGCGCTGTCGGCGTACGGGCTGGGGGCCACCGGGTCGCGGCTGGTGCGCGGCTCCACCGACGCCCACCACGCGCTGGAGGACGCGCTCGCCGACTGGCTCGGCACCGACCGGGCCCTGGTCTTCTCCTCCGGTTACCTGGCCAACCTCGGCGCCGTCCGGGCGCTCGTGCAGCCGCGTACGCTGCTCGTCTCCGACGCCCACAACCACGCCTCGCTGATCGACGGCTGCCGGATCTCCGGCGCGGAGACCGTGGTGACCCCGCACGCCGACGTGGCGGCGGTGGCGGCGGCGCTCGCCGCCGCGCCCGGACGGCCCGCCGTGGTGGTCACCGAGTCGGTCTTCTCCGTCGATGGCGACCTCGCCCCGCTGGCCCG
>NZ_JAMOKF010000241.1 GCF_023656545.1 Micromonospora phytophila
CGGGTGGTGGCGCAGCCGGCGGCCAGCACCGGCACGAGCAGCAGCAGGACCGGGTACGCCGGACGTGCGCGGCGGCGTCCGATCGTCGGCGAGGGCATCCGGTCATCCTGACAGAATCGGTACGGTGGAACGAGGAGCCGGGTGAGAGGGGGCGGGACGGTGACGACCGGAAGACCACCCTTCCCGCCCGACCCGGGCACCGTCGTCCCCCCGATGCCGAGGGTGCCCTCGGGGCTCTTCCCGGCCGGGCCACCCCCGCGCCCCACCTGGCGTGAACCGCACCCGGTCACCGGTGCCGGCGTCGCGATCGGCGGCGCCACCGCGACCGCCTGGCTGCTCCTCTTCGGCCTGCTCGGCGGCAGCGTGCGCGAGTACGCCTGGTGGACCTTGGTGGCCGGCGGGCTGGCCTGGCTCGCCGCGCTGGTGCTGGTCCGCTTCGGCGACCGGGGCGTCGCCACCGGGACGGCCATCGTCACCGCCGGCGGGTGGAGCATCGCCGCCGCCGTGGTGGCCGTCCGCTGGGCGACGAGCGGGGACTGGCCGCTCTGGTGAGGGCCGTCGCGCCACTGCGCTGCGTCGCGGGTCGGCTGCGCAGCGAAGCCCGTCTTGACGTGGCCGCCTCGACTCGGCACCCTCGGCGGTATGGCCTGGACCACTCCGCGGCTCGACCCTGAGCGCAGCCGCCGTCGCCTGCAGCTCCTCGCCGAGTTGGCGGGCGCCCGGACGGTACGCCAGCGCGACCGGCCGCGGCGGGTCCGCAGCGAGCGGCTGCGGGAGCTGATCGCCACCCGCCGCCGGATCGCCGCCGGCTGACCCGCCGACCGCCCGACTTTCACAGGATTGACCGGCCCTTCGGGGCGTTGACCGGTCGCCTGCCGACCCGACCGGCTAACGTGCACGCGTAACGGGTCGGCGGCTGTGCAAGGAAACTGTGGGGGGACCGTGTCGTACTTCGCTGCGGCCGTGGTGCGCGACGAGAGCGGCTGGACCGCCGCCGAGGTGAGCCTGCGCGGCGTCACCGACCTCGACGAGGTCGCCGACCGACTGCGGGACGTCGACCAGGACGCCGACGTGTCCCTGCTCTTCGTCGAGGCGGAGGACGCGTACCTGGTGATCCTGCGCCTGGACGAGGGGGAGGACCTGCGGGTCTTCGGCTCCGACTCGGCGTACGCCGAGGAGTCCCGGCTGGGTGCCCTGCTGGTCGGGGACCTCAAGGCCTCGGTCACCGGGCTGGACGACACCGAGGAGCCGCGTCCGTCCGGCGTCGGCGACGACGAGAACGAGCAGCCCGCGGTCGACCCGGAGGCCGACCCGGTCGGCGATGCGGACATCCTCGCCGACCTGGGCGTCCCGGGGCAGAAGCTGCTCAAGCTCTGCGCCCACGAGGGCATGATGCCGGCCGACGTCACCGCCGAGGTGTGCCAGGTGCTCGGCTGCGCCGACGAGGTCGAGGAGCTGCGTGAGGTCTGAACCGGGCGGCCCGTGGCCGGTGCCACCGGGCGGCGGGGAGCCGATCCTGCCGGGCGGCGGGGAGCCGGCCGACGCCACCGACCCGGCGCTGGAGACCGTACGCCCCGGGCAGCCGACGCCCGGGCGCGCCCACCGGGTCGGGCCGGGCGCCCACGAGGGGCTGGCCGAGGAGGGTGATCTGGGCCGGCGGCAGCGGCACGAGCTGTGGATGCGGCGGGCGCTGGAGGTGGCGGTCACCGGGCCGGACGCGCCATCGGCCGGTTCCGCCCCGGACCCGGTGGACGACATCCCGGTCGGCGCGGTGCTCTACGGGCCCGACGGGACCGAGTTGGCGGTCGGACGCAACGAGCGGGAGCTCACCGGCGACCCCACCGCACACGCGGAGGTGCTGACGCTGCGCCGGGCCGCCGAGCGGCTGGGCCGCTGGCGGCTCGACGGCTGCACCCTGGTGGTCACCCTGGAGCCTTGCACGATGTGCGCCGGAGCGCTGGTGCTGGCCCGGGTCTCCACCGTCGTCTTCGGCGCCTGGGAGCCGAAGACCGGCGCGGCCGGCTCCCTCTGGGACGTGCTGCGCGACCGTCGCCTCAACCACCGCCCCGAGGTCTACGCGGGAGTGCTGGAGTCGGAGACCGCCGCCGTCCTGCGCGCCTTCTTCCGCTGACTCCCCGCGCTCGCGGTGGGGTCAGGCCGGGACCGGGGCCGGGCGGAGCAGGGTGGCGGCCACCGCCCGCGCGGCGTCGGTCCACGGTGCGGGCCGCAGGGTCGCTGGGTCGAGCCGGACGATCGCCCGTCGGCCCTCGGCGTGCACCACGCTGCCGTCCACCGACCGGAACCGGAAGCCGTACTCGGCGCTGCTGGTGCCGAAGTGTTCGAGCCAGAAGTGCACCGCCACCGGGCCGGTGCCGGTGATCGGGGCCCGGAAGGTGATGGCGAACTCGCGGACCGCGTGGAACAGGTCGGGGGCGATCTTCCCGCCGCCCCGGAAGGAGACCCCGCGGTCGGCCCAGTACGGCGTCAGGGCCCGTTCCAGCAGCACCGCGTACCGGGCGTTGTGCACGATGCCCATGGCGTCGAGGTCGTCGAAGTGCACCGGGACGTGCTCGACGTGACCGAACTCGACGACGGGCTGGTCGACGATGGCGTGGCTCATGGCTGGCCTTCCGGTAGCAGGGTGGGATCGGTGCACGACGCCCGCAGGCGGTGCAGCACGCCCCGGCGGGCGTGCCGGTAGGCGGTGTCGGGGTCCAGCAGCCGGGACCGCATCGCGGCGGCGATCCCGAGCGCGTCGATCTCGTACGCCAGCTGCCGGACGTCCACGTCGTCGCGGAGTTCCCCGGCGGCCACCGCTTCGCCGACGAGTCGCTCCAGGAACGCGGTCCAGCGGTCGAACGCCTCGGCGAGCCGGTCCCGGACGGGGCCGGGTCGGGCGTTGTACTCGAACTCGGTGTTGGCGAAGAAGCAGCCGCCGGGGAGCACCCGGGCGGCGTAGAAGTCGATCCGGGCCTCGTGCAGGGCCCGGATCCGCCGGACGCCGCGCGGGGCGCGCAGGGCCGGGCCGACGATCCGCTCCTGCCACTGCTCCACCGCCCGGTCGACCGTGGCGAGCTGGAGCGCCTCCTTGGAGCGCCAGTGCGCGAAGAGGCCGGACTTGCTCACGCCGAGCGTGTCGGCGAGCTGCGCGAGGGAGAGCCCGTGCAGGCCGGCCTCGGTGGCCAGCACCACGGCGGCGTCCAGCACGGCGGTGCGGGTGCGTTCGCCCCGAGCGACGCGGCCGTCGACTGTCATGGGGAGAGCGTAATCAAAAAGACCGACCGGTCGTATTTATTTATTGCGTGACTGTCGTCACGAAGCCTTGGTCGTCGGATCGTGGGGCCCGGCGCGCGGCGGGCGCACGACGCGCACGCGGCGGGGCCGGTGGCCGCAAGAGCCGGCGCCGCCCCGCCATCGGGAGATGACGGGGCGGCGCGGGGAACGACGAGGGTCAGGCGATGATGGTGTCGAGGGCGATCTCGACCATCTGGGAGAAGGTCTGCTCCCGCTCCTCGGAGGTGGTCTTCTCGCCGGTCTTGATGTGGTCGCTGACGGTCAGCACGGTCAGCGCGCGGGCCTTGAACCGGGCGGCGATCGTGTAGAGCGCTGCGGACTCCATCTCCACCGCGAGCACGCCGTAGTCGGCCAGGGTGTCGTAGAGGTCCGGGCGGTCGGAGTAGAAGGCGTCCGCCGCCAGGATCGGCCCGACCCGCATGGTGATGCCGCGCCGCTCGGCCACCTCGACCGAGGTACGCAGCAGCCCGAAGTCGGCGACCGGGGCGTAGTCGATCAGCCCGTCGAAGCGCATCCGGTTCATGTTCGAGTCGGTGGACGACCCGATCGCGGCGATCACGTCGCGCAGCCGCAGGTCCTCGCTGAGAGCTCCGCAGGAGCCCACCCGGATCAGCGTCTTCACGCCGTACTCGTTGATCAGCTCGTGGGCGTAGATGGAGGCGGACGGCATGCCCATGCCGGAACCCTGGACGGAGACCTCGACGCCGTTCCAGCGGCCGGTGAAGCCCAGCATGCCCCGGACCGTCGAATAGCACGTGGCGTCCTCGAGGTAGGTCTCCGCGATCCACTTGGCCCGCAGCGGGTCGCCCGGCATCAGGACCCGCTCGGCGATCTCTCCCGGCTTCGCGCCGATGTGCGTACTCATGGCAAAGATCCTGCCAGGCCCGCTCAGGGCGCACCGGTTCGGCATCGGAACCCGCGGTCCTGTACCCTCGTCGGCGGTGGCGTGTCCGAGTGGCCTAAGGAGCACGCCTCGAAAGCGTGTGAGGGTTAACGCCCTCCGCGGGTTCAAATCCCGCCGCCACCGCTCCTGAGATGCGAGAACGCCCGGTTGGTCCGTGAGGATCCGCCGGGCGTTCCGCTTGTGGTCTCAGTTTTGGTCTCAGTTCGCGCTCAAGAGTCCCTTTTCGGGTCCTCGGCCGGGCTGTCCCAGAGCAGCCCGCCGACGCGCTGGGCGATGTCCCGACGGACCTGGGCGGTCAGGTGTTGGTACCGGGCGGCCATTGCCGAGTTGGACCAGCCCATGATGCCCATCACGGCCCGCTCGGCCACGCCGAGGATCAGCAGCACCGTGGCCGCGGTGTGCCGGGCGTCGTGCAACCGGCCGTCTCGTAGGCCAGCAAGCTTGAGTAGCCGCTTCCATTCGTCGTAGTCGGTACGCGGGTTGACCGGGCCGCCAGTCGGCGTGGTAAACAGCCAATCGCTGCCTTCCCAGAGTTGCGCGGCGGTGGCGCGCTCCTGGTCCTGCTCGTCGCGGTGCTTGCGGAGCAGCGCCACCAGCTCGTCGGGTAGCCCGATGCTGCGCCGGCCAGCTCGCGATTTGGTCTCGGCGGTGTCGGCTCGCACCTGGCGGCGGTCGGGGCAGTGCCCGCCGTGCTTCCGCCCGCATGGCGAGCGGCACCCGTGCTCCCATCTCGGCCTCTGCCGGCCGCGCCGGACGGTCAGCGTTCCAGCGTCCAGGTCGACATCCGACCAGCGCAGGCCGAGCGCCTCTCCTTGACGCAGGCCGAGGGCTAGCGCGACTGCCCACCGAGCGCTGTTGCGCCGACCTTCGGTGGCAGCCAGAAGTCGTTGCACCTCCGCGACCGAGTACGGCTCGATTTCGCTCTCGAGCAGGCGTGGGGGCTTGGCGAGGGAGGCAGGGTTCTTCGTCAGGTGCGCGCGGCGTACCGCCTCGTTGAGCGCGGTCCGGATCGTGCGATGGGCCTGGTGGGCGGTTGCCGGGGCGCTGCCGCTTTCCTGCATCCGTCGGTAGAAGCGCTCCAGGTGTTCCGGTTCCAAGCGCTCAAGCCGGTGCGCACCGAGCCCGGGTATGAGGTGTCGGTAGACGGCCACCCGGTAGCCGGCGATGGTGTTCTCTCGTACGGCCGGGGCGGCGATGTTCTCCACCCAGTGGGTCAGCCAGGTCTTCACGGTCCAGCGTTGGCCGGCCTTGCGAACAGCGCCGCTGTCCCGGTCCCGTTCAAGGAGTCGGACCTTTTTGAGGACCGCGGCTTCCGTCTTTCCTCGGACGTGCCGGCGGTCCGGTGATCCGTCATCCTTCACGCCGACGGTCACGCGACCGTGCCAGCAACCGTCGGCGCCGAGGTAGATGCTCGATGCTCCGTTGGGTCTGCGTCCCATCTCAGGCTCCTCTCGTCATGCGGCGCGGTCGAGGGGCGCGGGTCCGGTCAAGAGGTTCCGCACGTACTCATCGAGGCAGAAGGTGGGTACGCGGCGGAGGCGGCCGATGGTGACGGTGCGGATCTGACCGGTCTTGATGAGGGCGTACATGGTGGTTCGGCCGATACCGAGTTGCTGGGCGGCTTCCTCGATGGTGAGTACGAGAGGCTTCGAGGTCGTCATCGGTGAGTACCTTTCCGAGTCATCAGGGTGTGGGCTGACTGGGGTTCTGCCGGGGTATCCGTCCCTTCGCTGGTCAGGGCCGGAACGGCTTGTGCGAAGCCGCTCTGCGGCCTCTGGACGGTGAGCAGGTTCTGGCTTTTGCATTGGCATTCCTTCCGGTGACGGTGGGTTAGGCGGCGGGCAGGGTCGTGCTGCTGGTGCCGTGTTCGTGGGCGAGTTCTTCGCGTCCGGTGGCGCGTCGCTCGCGTGCCATCGCCGCGGCGGTGTTGGCGAGGAGGGCGTCACCAGAGCTGTGCCAGCCGACGCCGGCGAAGGTGAGCGTGCCGACGATGAGGGTGGTGTTGTCGTCGAGGTGGTCGACGGCCCGAAGGGTGCCGGTCTGCTCGTCGTTTTGGTGCTCGTGCCGGCGGAAGGCGACGCGGGTGTCGCGCAGGAGTTGGAAGGTGACGGAGTAGCGGCGGGCTTTGGTGAGGAAGTGGCCGCCGAAGCCGAGCATGTGTGCCCATCGCCGCAGTCGGGCGTAAGGGTTGGCCGTGGGTTTGCTGGCTGGTTGGGCGTCAAGGCTGGCTTGACGGGTGGCGACGCAGACGGGGCATGCGGGGTAGCGGGTGTGGGTGCCGCAGTTGGGGCAGGCCCACGGGTCGACGAAGCCGGGCGTGGGCCGGCGGTCGCGGGGCCGCTGGGAGAGCGGGACGGGTGTGCTGGTGGGTCGGCCGATGCGCCAGCAGGCGTCGATGAGGCGGGCGGTGTGGTCGCCGTCGGGGTCGGCGTAGTCGCCGATGGAGTCGGCGTCGAGCCTGATGGAGCGGTGCCCGGTTACCTCGGTGCTTTTGGTGGCGTACTTGGCAAGGTAGCCGGCGACCATGCTGTCGGTGACCTCACCGCGGCCGGTCAGGCTGATCGGACGGATGTCGACCTGCTCGCCCCAGGCGATGGGCCAGCCCTCGGGCCGGTCCGGGTGGCCGGGGGTGGCGAAGGCGACCTGCTCGACGGCGTGCCGGATGGCGTCTTCCAGGTCAGCGGTCGTGAAGCCGGCCGGTGGCGGCACTACGGCCGCCGCGTCGGTGGGATGCATGCCGTCGAGGCGGACCAGGGCGTGGAAGTGGACCGCTCCCCTTGCCTGGAACTCCGCCACCTTGCCGTGGGACAGCCGGACCGGGGGGACCTTGCGGGTGTTGCCGGCGGCGGTGACGACTTCGACCCGAGGTATGCCGCGGCGGCGGGCGAGTTTGGCGAGCCACCGTTCCGCGGCTTGCTTGGTGCGGTGCCACAACTCGCCGGAGAACAGGTTCCAGACGACTTGGTGGTCGTGGTCGTAGCAGTCCAGGCACAACGGCTGACCGAGGAGTTGGTCGTCGGGCTCGTGCCGCGCCCAGCACACGGCCGGGCGGCCATGCTTGCAGAAGCCGGCGTCGCGGCGGGCGTGGCACGGTTCGGGCCGGCAGTCGCAGCGCTTCCGATCCTGGCAGGTGTGCCGCTTGACCACACGGACGTGAACCGGCCCGAAGGACGGGGCGGTGAACGTGGGGAACACCGCCGGATGCTGGGCGACGGTCTCGGGGACGCCTTTGCCGCCGATGAGGCCGGCGCGAAGCAGTTGGTAGGCGTCCCGCTGGTACGTCTGAGCGCAGGATGGGCAGACGGTGGCCCGCCGGTTGCCGCACGCGGTGTAGATGGCGGCGTCGGGCATGCAGTCGGTGTCCCGCTGATCTAGAACCCGGCCGGTTGAGGGGTCGACGGTGAGGAGCTGGCCGGCGAGTCGGATTGGGCGGGTGCAGCCGGCGGCGGCGCGCACATGCTCCAGCCAGCCGAAATAGTCGGGGCGGGTGGCGCGTTCGAAGGCGGAGCCGGCGGCGGTGTAGGTGATGACGGGCGGGACTTCGGCGTTCGAGCCCACACCCCGGGCCGTGGCTCGGGGTGTGAGGTCCAGCGTCGAGGCCATCAGCCGCGAACCTCGGTGAGGTGGCGGGTGGTGATGGTGCGTTCGGTGACGATGACCCGGCAGGCGCCGCACTGACGCTTGGCCGGCTCGTGCCGACGACAGGGAACTTGGATGGTCTGTCCGCCGCAGCGGACGGTGACCGGCGCCCGGCAGGGACCGCCCGGGATGACGTCGACGACGGTCCGGCGGATGTCGAACGGGTGCGGGTCGGCGAAGGCCGGGCAGGAGTGGGTGACCTGCTCGATGTCGACGAGGTAGATGGTCATCGGGCACCACCGGCGATGGTGGCGAGGAGCTGCCCCGCGACGGCCGGAGCGACGTCGAGCCGGTCGGCCAGCTCGGCGGCGGTGATGGGCTGGCCGGTGGCCTGTTCGTGCTGCACGGCCGCGAAGCGGGCCATGGGCAGCAGGTGGGCAGGGACGTCGACCGGCTCCGGGGCCGGCACGGTGACAGGCTCCGGCTCAACAGCCGGAGTGACGGTCGGCTCGGGTGCCGGCGTGATGGCGGCCGGTGGTGCCGGCTCGGTGGTGACCTGCTCGGCCACCCGGACGCGGATCGGCTCGACCTGCTCGGCGGTGGGCGTGGAGTGCTCCGGCGTCGGTGCCGGGGCGAGGACGAGCTTGACCAGGGCCATGAACGCCAGCGCGGGGACGGCGGACAGGAGCCAGCCGGACGGGCCGGGTTTGGCGACGGCGAGTTGCGCGGCCAGGGACAGGCCGGCGGCGG
>NZ_JAMOKF010000242.1 GCF_023656545.1 Micromonospora phytophila
CGCGCCGCCGGCACGGTAGGCGACGTCGAGGGCGGCTTCATCGAGCTGTCCCGGCCGCCGCTGACCGACGCGGTCGGCGCGCTCGTGCAGCGGGGCCACCGGGCCCTGGTGGCGCTGCCGCTGGTGCTGACCGCCGCCGGCCACGGCAAGGGCGACATTCCGGCCGCGATGGCCCGCGAGCAGCAGCGTCACCCCGGGCTGACGTACGCCTACGGCCGGCCCCTCGGCCCGCATCCGCTGCTGCACACCGCCCTGGAGCAGCGGATCGACACCGCGTTGGCCGGGGACGACCGCGCCGGCACCTGGGTGGCGCTGATCGGCCGCGGCTCCACCGACCCGGACGCCAACGCCGAGGTCGCCAAGGTGGCCCGGCTGCTCTGGGAGGGGCGCGGCTACGCCGGCGTCGAGCCGGGCTTCATCTCCCTGGCCGAACCGTCGGTGCCGGCGGTGCTGGAGCGGCTGCGCCGGCTCGGCGCGCGGCGGATCGTCGTCGCGCCGTACTTCCTCTTCGCCGGGGTGCTGCCGGACCGGATCGTCGCCCGGACGGCCGAGTTCGCCGCCGCCCACCCCGACCTGGACGTGCGGGTGGCCGACCTGATCGGCGACTGCGACGCCCTCGCCGACCTGGTCCTCGAACGGCATGCCGAGGCGCGGCGCGGGGACATCCGGATGAACTGCGACACCTGCGCGTACCGGGTGCTGATGCCCGGCTTCGCCGACAAGGTGGGCCGGCCGCAGACCCCGCACGACCACCCCGACGACCCGGTCGACGGCCCCGGCCACCACCACCATCACCATCGCCACGACGATCACCACGGCGGTCAGCACGGCCACGGGCACCACGGGCCGGGCCTGCGCCCGGGTCATGTCGCCATCGTCGGCGGCGGCCCCGGGCCCGACGACCTGATCACCGTACGGGGCAGGGCGCTGCTGGACGCCGCGGAGGTGGTGGTGGTCGACCGGCTCGCCCCCCAGGGGCTGCTCGCCGGGCTGCGCCCCGACGTGCGGGTGGTCGACGCGGCCAAGGTGCCCCGGGGCCCGTCGATGGGTCAGGACGCCATCAACGCCACCCTGGTCGAGCACGCCCGCGCCGGGAGGCGGGTGGTCCGGCTCAAGGGCGGCGACCCGTACGTCTTCGGCCGGGGCGGCGAGGAGTTGCTGGCCTGCGCCGAGGCCGGCGTGCCGGTGACCGTGGTGCCGGGCGTCACCAGCTCGATCGCGGCCCCGGCGGCGGCCGGCATCCCGGTCACCCACCGGGCGGTGGCGCACGAGTTCACCGTGGTCTCCGGCCACGTCGCGCCCGACTCGCCGACCTCGCTGGTGCGCTGGGACGCGTTGGCCGGCCTGCGCGGCACGCTGGTCGTCCTGATGGGACTAAAGAACCTCGCCGCGATCACCGCGGCGCTGACCGCGCACGGCCGGCCGGCGGAGACCCCGGCGGCCGTAGTGCAGGAGGCCACGACCGGGGCGCAGCGGGTGCTCCGTTCCACGCTCGGCGCGGTGGCCGCCGACGTGGTCGCCGCGGGGCTGCGTCCGCCCGCGGTTGTGGTCGTGGGCGACGTGGTCACCGCCCTGTCGTCGGCCGACCTCCAGGAGCCGCTCCGGCTCCTCGGCGAGAGCGGGGGACCTCCGGAGGACTGACCGTCGCGCGGCGGAAGACCTCCCGGCGGGCCGCGGGGGGCGGGTGACCGCCCGCGCGGCGCAAGACCTCCGGCGGGCCGCGGGGCGGCGGGTGACACGGCCGGCTCCGCGCTGCCGGGGATTGTGGTCGACCTGGACACACATGACGCGGCGGCGGCCGGAGACACGGGTCTCCGGCCGCCGCCGCGTCGGTGCGTCAGGTCACTGCTTGAGCATGTTGTCCAGCAGCAGGGCGCAGCGGACCAGGCCGAGGTGACTGTAGGCCTGCGGGTGGTTGCCCAGTCCGCGCTCGGCGAGCGGGTCGTACTGCTCGGGGAGCAGGCCGGTGGGACCGGCGGTGAGCACCATCTGCGCGAAGAGCTCCTCGGCGTCGGTACGCCGGCCGGTGCGCAGGTACGCCTCGATCAGCCACGACGTGCAGATGTGGAAGCCACCCTCGCGGCCGGGCAGGCCGTCGTCCCAGTGGTAGCGGTAGACGACCGGGCCACTGCGCAGGTCGGCCTCGATCTTGAGCACGGTGGAGAGGAAGCGCGGGTCGTCGCCGGGAAGCAGGCCCGACAGGCCGATCCAGAGCGACGAGGCGTCCATGTCCTCGTGCCCGTACGCCACGCTGTACGCCTCGGCGTGCTCGTGCCAGCCGTACTCCAGCACGTTGGCGGCGATCCGGTCGCGCAGCTCCACCCAGTCGGGCCGGTCCTCACCGCCGTGCTGGCGCACCACGTGCAGCGCCCGGTCGACGGTCATCCACAGCATCACCTTGGAGAAGACGTGGTGCCGGGGCGGGAGGCGGGCCTCCCAGATGCCGTGGTCCGGCTCGTGCCAGCGGCGGCGGACCGCCTCGACCATGTTCTCCAGCACCCGCCACTCGTCGTCGCGAACCGAGCCCCGCGCGTCGGCCACGGCGGCGATCAGGTCGGCGACCGGGCCGAAGACGTCCAGCTGGAGCTGGTGGTTGGCGAGGTTGCCGACCCGCACCGGGCGGGAGCCGGCGTAGCCCGGCAGGGTGTCGATGACCGCCTCGGCGCCCAGCTCGTACCCGTCCACCGTGTAGAGGGGGTGCAGCCGCTCGGGGTGCCCGCCGGTGCGCTCCACCACGCCGTCGATCCAGCGCAGCAGCCCCTCGGCCTCCTCGGTCGAGCCGAGATCGACCAGCGCCCGGGCGGTCATCGCCGCGTCGCGCAGCCAGCAGTAGCGGTAGTCCCAGTTGCGGACGCCGCCCAGCTCCTCCGGCAGCGAGGTGGTCGCGGCGGCGAGGATCGAGCCGGTCGCCTCGTGGCAGAGCCCGCGCAGGGTCAGCGCGCTGCGGACGACCAGGTCCCGCGAGGTGGTCGGCAGCCGCAGTGAGGCGACCCAGTCCTTCCACGGCTGCTCCGCCGCGGCCTGCCGCTCGTGAATCGGCACCCGGTGGTGTTCGAGGCTGTGGGTGCCGAAGCGCAGCTCCAGCAGGACCTGCCCGCCTGCGGCGGCGAGGTCCACGACGGCCTTCGCGCTCTCGTTCACGCCGTCGCTGGTGACCTCCCACTCGACCCCGGGGGAGTAGAGCGCCACCGGCTCGTTCGAGCCGAGCACCAGCAGGCCGTCGCCGAGTGGTTGCAGCTGGACCGCCACCTGACCGAACTCCGGCCGGGGGGCGAACTCCAGCCGGACCCGGCCGCGGCCGGTGAGCACCCGGATCAGCGTGGAGTCGCCGGTGGTGACCACCGGGCCGTCCGGGGTGGTCTCCTTGGCCGGCTTGTCCAGCCAGTCCGTGACGGTGAGCCCGGACCAGCGGGTCTCCACGGTCATGGTGCCGGAGCGGTAGCGCTGCCCCAGCGGGATACCGCCCCGTTCGGGGGCGACGCTGAAGTGCCCCGCCGGGCTGCCGCCCACCAGGTCGGCGAAGATCGCCGACGAGTCCGGCTTGGGGTGGCACAGCCAGGTGACCTTGGCCTCGGGGGTGAGCAGCGCGACCGTGCGGCCGTTGGCCAGCATCGAGTGCCGCTCGATCGGCACCGCCCGCTCCCCGAAGAGCCAGTGCCGCCGGGTCTCCAGCAGCAGGGCGAGGGCGCGCGCCGCCTCGATCGGCTCGGCCACCCGGTAGCCGGCCCGGGTGTCACCCGGGCCGATCTTGATGCCGACGTCCGGCCCGTGCAGGTTGCCGAAGGCGTTCTCGTCGGTGACGTCGTCGCCGATGAAGAGCACCGCGCTGGCGGAGAGCTGGGTGCGCAGCTGGTCGACGGCGGTGCCCTTGTGGGTGGCCACGACCGACAGCTCGATGACCTCCTTGCCCTGGGTGACGGTCACGCCGTCCCAGGTGGCGGGGCCGCTGCGGACGGCCTCGATGGCCGCGGCGGCCGCCTGCGGGTCCACCCCGCGGGTGTGCACCGCGACGCTCGCCGGCTTGCGCTCCAACCGGATGCCCGGGTGGGCGCCGGCGATCTCGCGCAGCGCGTCGCGCACCCGGGTGCGCACGGCGATCAGCTCGGGGGAGAGCCGCTCGACGAAGCCGATGTCGAACTCGGAGCCGTGGCTGCCGACCAGGTGGACCTCGCTGGGCAGCCGGGAGAGCGCGGCCAGGTCGCGCAGCGCCCGGCCGGAGACGACCGCCACGGTGGTCTGGGGCAGCGCGGCCAGCGCCCGCACCGCCGCCACCGACTCCGGCAGCGGTACGGCCTTGCTCGGGTCCTCCACGATCGGCGCCAGGGTGCCGTCGTAGTCGCAGGCGATGAGGAGCTGGGGCACCCGGGCGATCCGGCCGATGGCGGCACGCAGTTCGGCAGACATCACGCCGGTGACGGCGGCCGCCTTGTCGTTGACGGGCGCGTTCACTCGGCCTCCGCCTCGCGTACACCGAGTTCGGTGAGGAAGGACTTCGCCCAGTGCCCCACGTCGTGGGTTCGCAGATGGCGTTGCATTGTCCGCATGCGGCGGCGGGCCTCCGGGTTCTCGACGTGCACGGCCCGCAGCAGGGCGTCCTTGACCGCGTCCGGGTCGTGCGGATTGCACAGAAACGCCTGACGCAGCTCGGTGGCGGCGCCGGCGAACTCACTGAGCACGAGCGCGCCGCCCTGGTCGGCGCGCGATGCGACGTACTCCTTTGCCACCAGGTTCATTCCGTCTCGCAGCGGGGTCACCATCATCACATCGGCAGCGGCGTACATTGCGGCCAGCTCAGTGCGACTGTACGACTGATGCAGATAATGCACCGCCGGCACGCCGACCCTGCCGAATTCGCCATTGATCCGACCGACCTCGCGCTCGACCTTGACGCGAAGTGCCTGGTAGTGCTCGACCCGCTCGCGGCTGGGGGTGGCGACCTGCACCATGACCGCGTCCGGGACTGTCAGCTTTCCGTCAGCCAGCAGTTCCCGGAACGCCTTGAGCCGTAGCTCGATGCCCTTGGTGTAGTCCAGCCGGTCCACGCCCAGGATGATCGTCTTCGGGTTACCCAGCTCCTCGCGGATCTCCTTGGCCCGGGCCTGGATCGACGAGTCCGCGGCCAGCCGCTCCATCTCCCTGGTGTCGATGGAGATCGGGAAGGCGCCCGCCTTCACCTGCCGGCCGTCGACCTGGATCATCTGGCCCTCGTAGCGCAGCCCGAGCAGGTGCCGGGCGAGCCGGACGAAGTTCTGCGCGGCGAGCCGCTGCTGGAAGCCGACCAGGTCCGCGCCGAGCAGGCCGCGCAGGATCTCGGTGCGGAACGGCATCTGCATGAACAGCTCGATGGGCGGGAACGGGATGTGCAGGAAGAAGCCGATGCGCAGGTCCGGGCGCAGCTCGCGGAGCATCGCCGGGACCAGCTGGAGCTGGTAGTCCTGCACCCAGACCGTCGCGCCCTCGGCCGCGACCTCCGCCGCGGCCTCCGCGAACCGGGCGTTGACCAGGCGGTACGCCTCACGCCAGCGGCGCTTGTAGGCCGGCGTCTCCACCGCGTCGTGGTAGAGCGGCCAGATCGTCGCGTTGGACTGGCCCTCGTAGTAGCGCTCCAGCTCCTCGGCGCTCAACGGCACCGGGTGCAGCCGGATCCCCTCCAGGTCGAACGGCTCGGGGGCGGCGCCGGTCCCGCCGGCCCAGCCGACCCAGGTGCCCTGGTGCTCGGCGAGAACGGGATGCAGGGCGGTGACCAGCCCGCCGGGGCTGCGTCGCCACTGCCGTCCCTCGGGTGTGCTCACCTCGTCGACCGGCAATCGGTTCGCCACTACGACAAAGGAGCTACGGACGGTCACGATCGGCCACCTCCGGGTGCTGACGGGTCCACCGCGATGAGCGTACTGAGCGTAGCTGCGGCGTCTGGGGCCCCGTGCCGGAGTCACCTACCCATGCCGCCCTGACTGAACCATCTTGGTGATCTTGTCGACAAGCTGCTGCGACGGGCGTCACGGCACGCGGGTGCCGCCGGGGCGGGGTGATGTGGGCGTAGCGCCGCGTACCTGTCAGGATTGACGATGGCGTGCGCGCGGCCGGCCCCCGGCCGGCGGTGGGCGGGCGGAGGTCGCAGCCCGCGCCCGCGCCGCCCAACAGGCGACAGCAACCGACGGAGGTAGCCCGCACCGTGGCCCAGTTCATCTACGTCCTGGAAAAGGCGCGCAAGGCGCACGGCGACAAGGTCGTGCTCGACAACGTGACGCTGAACTTCCTGCCGGGGGCCAAGATCGGTGTGGTCGGTCCGAACGGCGCCGGTAAGTCCAGCCTCCTCAAGATCATGGCAGGGATGGACCGGCCGAGCAACGGCGAGGCCCGGCTCATGCCCGGCTACACCGTCGGCATGCTCGCCCAGGAGCCTCCGCTCAACGACGCCAAGACCGTCCTCGGCAACGTCGAGGAGGCGGTCGCCGAGACCAAGGCCAAGCTGGAGCGGTTCAACAAGATCGCCGAGCAGATGGCGACCGACTACTCCGACGAGCTGATGGAAGAGATGGGCAAGCTCCAGGAGGAGCTCGACCACCTCGACGCCTGGGACGTCGACTCCAAGCTCGAACTGGCCATGGACGCGCTGCGCTGCCCGCCGCCGGACGCCGACGTCACCCAGCTCTCCGGCGGTGAGCGCCGCCGGGTCGCTCTCTGCAAGCTCCTGCTGGAGGCGCCCGACCTGCTGCTGCTCGACGAGCCCACCAACCACCTGGACGCGGAGAGCGTGCAGTGGCTGGAGCAGCACCTGGCCAAGTACGCCGGCACCGTCATGGCGATCACCCACGACCGGTACTTCCTCGACAACGTGGCCAACTGGATCCTGGAGCTGGACCGCGGCCGGACCTACCCGTACGAGGGCAACTACTCCACCTACCTGGAGAAGAAGGCCGCCCGGCTCGCCGTCGAGGGGCGCCGCGACGCCAAGATGAAGAAGCGGCTCACCGAGGAACTGGAGTGGGTCCGCTCCAACGCCAAGGCCCGCCAGACCAAGTCCAAGGCCCGCCTCGACCGGTACGACGAGATGGCCACCGAGGCGGAGAAGACCCGCAAGCTGGACTTCGAGGAGATCCAGATCCCGCCGGGCCCGCGCCTGGGCAGCACGGTGATCGAGGCGCAGGCGCTCACCAAGGGCTTCGGCGACCGGATCCTGATCGACCACCTCAGCTTCTCGCTGCCGCGCAACGGCATCGTCGGCATCATCGGCCCGAACGGCGTCGGCAAGACCACGCTGTTCAAGACCATCGTCGGGCTGGAGCAGCCGACCGACGGCCAGGTCCGGGTCGGCGACACCGTCTCGCTGTCGTACGTCGACCAGGCCCGGCAGGGCCTCGACGGCGACAAGACCGTCTGGGAGGTCGTCTCCGACGGTCTCGACCACCTGATGGTCGGCAAGGTCGAGATGCCGTCGCGGGCGTACATCGCGGCGTTCGGCTTCAAGGGCCCGGACCAGCAGAAGCCGACCAAGGTGCTCTCCGGCGGCGAGCGCAACCGGCTCAACCTGGCGCTGACGCTGAAGATCGGCGGCAACGTGATCCTGCTCGACGAGCCGACGAACGACCTGGACGTGGAGACCCTCTCCAGCCTGGAGAACGCGCTGCTGGAGTTCCCCGGCTGCGCCGTGGTCATCTCCCACGACCGGATGTTCCTCGACCGGGTCGCCACGCACATCCTGGCCTGGGAGGGCGACGACGAGGACCCCGCCAAGTGGTTCTGGTTCGAGGGCAACTTCGAGGCGTACGAGAAGAACAAGGTCCACCGGCTCGGCGCCGAGGCGGCCCGCCCGCACCGGGTGACCTACCGCAAGCTCACCCGCGACTGAGCATGGCGGACCGCTTCGTGTACCACTGCACCCTGCGGTGGTCGGACCTGGACGCGTACGGCCACGTCAACAACTCGCGCTTCCTCACCCTCTACGAGGAGGCCCGGGTGGCGTTGATGTTCGCCGGCGGCCGGGCGTGGGGAGTGGGCTCGTTCGCCGACGGGGTGGTCATCCGTCGGCACGAGGTCGACTACCTGCGCCCGGTCGACTACGCCCTCGGCCGGGCCACCGCGGAGGCCGCCCCGACGGTCCGCATCGAGCTGTGGGTGGAGGAGATCCGGGCCTCCCGGTTCACCGTCGCCTACGAGCTGTACGACGGCGAGGTGCTGGCCAGCACCGCCCGCTCGGTGCTGGTGCCGTTCGACCTGACCCGGCAGCTGCCCCGCCGGATCACCGCCGAGGAGCGGGAGTTCCTGCTCTCCTACGCCCCGCAGGGCGGCTCGGCGTGACGGCGACCGGTGGACGCGGCCCGGTGGGCGGGCGACCGGACGCCCCGGTGCCCACGGCTGGCGGGGCGGCCCCCGCGCACGGCATCGTCGGGGTGGGTGACGCGGGGGCCTTCCTCGCCCGCCTCGTCCGGCTGGACG
>NZ_JAMOKF010000243.1 GCF_023656545.1 Micromonospora phytophila
TGACGCATCCGACTGTTGCGCGAGGCCCGCTGGCAGGCCCCGTCGTTGTCCCGGCAGTAGCGGAACGGCCGGCCGGCGCCGACGCGTTGCGGCACCTGACGTCCACAGTGGGCGCAGGGGCGGGTGTCGGCGGGGGCGGGCTGGACGTCCATCGAGGCGGAAGTCTAGTGCGGTGCCCGGTCAGGGCGTGGCGACGGCGGCGCGGGAGCGGTCGGCGGCGATGCGCACCGCCAGCGCGGCCAGCACGGTGCCCATCAGCCACCGCTGCGCCCGCAGCCAGAGCGGCCGGCGGGCGAAGAACCCGGCGAGCGTGCCGGCGGTGAGCACGATCAGCGCGTTCACCGACAGTGCCACGGCGATCTGGGTCAGCCCCAGCACCAGGCTCTGCGCCGCGACGTGGCCCCGCGCCGGGTCGATGAACTGCGGCAGCAGCGACACGTAGAGGATCGCGATCTTCGGGTTGAGCAGGTTGGTGACCAGACCCATGGTGAACAGCCGCCGCGGCGGGTCCGGCGGCAGCGGCGCCGGCGTGAACGGCGAGTGCCCGCCGGGGCGCAGCGTCCGCCAGGCCAGCCAGAGCAGGTACGCCGCTCCGGCCAGCTTGACCGCCGTGTAGAGCGCGGGCACCAGCACGAACACGGTGGCGATGCCGGCGACGGCGGCGGCCAGGTAGACCGCGAAGCCGGCGGCGACGCCGAGCAGCGAGACCATCCCGGCCCGCTTGCCCTGGGTCACCGACCGGGACACCAGGTAGACCATGTTCGGGCCCGGGGTCAGCACCAGCCCCAGCGCGACCAGCGCGACCCCCACCACCGCAGCCGTACCGACCATGATCCCCGCTCTCCCCGTCGCCCGTCACCGACCCTACGCCGGCCGCCCGTCGCCGGCGTAGGGCGGCCCGGATCCGGCCGCCTCGCCTAGCCCTAGGTGGTGCCTTCAAGCGGCTCGTGAAGACGCCACACGTGCGCGTTCCGACGGTGGGGGATTTGATGACAGCGACTGTGCCGCTGGACGCGATCCAAAGCGACCGGGCTGCGGGTGTGCTCCTCGGTGCGGCATGCGGTGACGCGCGCCGGGCGACCCCGGCCAGCGCGGCGAGCACCTCGGTAACCGCGTGCTGGTAGCGGCCGCCGCCGAGTCCCTGTCCCGTCAGGTGTCCCGGCACAGGGATGCGAGTTCGTTTCGGCCGGTGACTTCTCGGCCAGGGATAAGAAGCAGGGTGCAGGCTCGTTCGTAGCGTGCTCCGATGCGTTCCCATCCGCTGACGGCAGCGGTGAGGGCGGCAATGTCGCCGTGGAGCCGGCCGGCGGCGCGATCGAGGCAGGCGGTGACCCAGTCGTTCTCCGGCGCCGTGCGGGCCGCCGCTGTCACGTATTCGGCGGCGTCGGGGAGACCGAGCACGACGGCGAGTTCGGCGGCTGCCGCGCGGGCGTAGGCCGAGGTCCCGCAGGGGGCGTCGGTGAAAGCCAGGGTCAGGAGCGGCTCCACACCGTCGTACCGGCCGGTGTGGACGCCGAGGCGGGCCTCGACGAACGTCAGAAACGTCGAGTGGGTGAGCACGACCGATCCCCTGACCTGGCTTGCGCGGGCGCGCCACAGCTCGGATTTCGGGACGTCGCCACAGAGTCCGTGCACGAGGGCGATGGCGGCCATCGCCGGGGACAACTCCCCCAGCACGGGCCGGCCGTCCCGCGTCCAGCGATCCCACACCGAGTCAGCGAGGTGCAGCGCCGGTGCGAAGTGCCCGCTCAGGACCAGCGGCGGGATCAGTTTGGCGGCGGAAAGACACGAGTCGCCGACCACGTCGTCGTCCATCGCCAACTGGGCGGCGGAGAGCGCGGTCGCCAGGTCACCGATTTCCAGGGCGATACTCGGCGCGGCCTGGTAGGTGTCGAGGATTTCGGGAGCCGCGCGTGGATCGTGGCGGGACATCAGGGGGAGTAGGGCCAGTCGTTCTCCGTTGACGCGGTGCGCGTCCCGATGCCGGCCGGCGGCACGTGCCGCGGCAACGACTCCGTCGAGAGCTGCGCTCAGGAGTACCGGGTCGCCGGTGGCGCGGGCGGCTGTCACCGCGGTCTCGGCTAGCACCGGGTCGGGGCTGTACTTCCGAGAATCGGTGATCCAGGCGGCCGCGGCCGCCAGGTGGGCGGCGACCACGGCATCACGCGGGTCACCCTCGGCGGTTGCCTGGTCCAGTAGGCGGCGCAGCCGATCGTGTGGCACCTCGACGTCGAAGCATCCCGTGTTCCTCGTCGCCATGGTGACGGCGGCGGCGAGCAGGATCGCGTGCATGCTGGCGTCACCGGCGGTGCGAGCCTGTTCAGCGGCGGCGAGGAGCAGTTCGAAGGCCGGCTGACCAGCGTAGCGGGCGGACGTGCAGTTGGCCGCGGTCCACAGGTCGCGGGCGGCGTCGGCGGGTGTGCGGGCATGTCGCGCCGCGGTCTGGTAGTGGTCGATCGATTCCGTCAGGAACCGCCGTGCGAAGGTGAGCTGCCCCAGGGCCCGGGCCAGTCGGTGGGCCATCGAGTCCGGACCGGGTGGGCAACCGCGCAGGGCCGCGCGCAGGTCGTCGGCGACGGCGTCGAAGTCCTCGTGCCATCGCTGGTCGAGCCGATTCTGCAACGCGTCCGCCGTCGTCGCGGCCCAGTCCAGATACCGTCCCCTGGCGACGGCGCCCTCGGCGCTGTGACCGAGTTGTTCGGCGGCGAAGGCGTGGACCGTCGCCAACAGCCGCCACCGGCCGGCCCGGCCGGTGACGAGGCTCTTGTCGACGAGACGGCCGAGAATATCGGCGGCTGCCGCCGGATCGCCGTTGGCGGCGACCGCGGTGACCGCCTCCAGATCGAAGTCACCGGAGAAGACGCTGAGCCGCCGGAACATGGTGCGTTCCTCATCGTCGAGCAGGTCGTGGCTCCAGTCGATGACCGCACGCAAGGAGCGGTGCCGTACGGCCGTCCCCCGGCCGCCGGCCAGCAGCCGTAGATAGTCGCCAAGGCCGGCGAGCAGGCCCGCGGCGCCCAGCGAGGCGCACCGGGCGGCGGCCAGCTCGATAGCCAGCGGGAGCCCGTCGAGGCGAGAACACAGGTCCGCGACGACATCCGGATCGCAGCGGGCGCCCGGGTCAGCGGTCTCGATGCGCTGGCAGAAGAGCGTCTCGGCGTCGGAGCCCAACGGCAGCGGCGCGACCGGCACGCCCCGTTCCCCCGGCAGGCCGAGCCGCTCACGGCTGGTGGTCAACACCGTGACGGTGGGACACGCGGACAACACCCGGTCGACGAAAGCGGCGGCGGCTTCGAGCAGGTGCTCGCAGTTGTCCAGAATCAACAGTGACCGGCCCCGGGCCAGCCGCTCGATGATGGCGTTCACGAGCGGCAGTTGGGGTCCTTCGCTCACCCCTAGCGTGGTGGCCACGGCCTGTGCCACGAACCCGTCGCGCACCGGGACCAGGTCGACGAACGCCCCACCGAACGGGAACGACGACGCGGCCGCCTCGGCCACCGCCGCCGCCAGCCTGGTCTTGCCGACCCCGCCGGGGCCCAGCAACGTCACCAACCGGCTGTCCTGAAGGGCGGCCACCAGGCCGTCGCGCTCCTCGCCTCGCCCGATGAACGTGGTGCGGGCGATCGGAATCCCCGCCAACTGCCCCACCGCCGGACCGGTGCCGTCAGCGACTGTCACCGCCAGGGCCGCGAGTTCCCGTCGATCAGCCACGCCGTACTTGCGCAGCAGTGAGGACACGTGGCCCTCCACCGTGCGTACCGAGATGTGCAGACGGCTCGCGATCCGCGCGTTGGACAGGTGGTCCCGCAGCGCCACCAGTACCTCTACCTCACGTTCCGACACCTCAACCCGGTCAACGGTCATCGCAACATCATCACCGACCTTTGGCTGACACGTGGTCCCCGCGTACCGGACACGTGATCAGCACGGATGCCCGGCCGCCCCGGGGCGGCGCAGGCTGTCAGCAGACAGGAACACCAATCAAGGAGAAGAACACCATGTCGGATAACGCCGAGTTTCAGATGCCCACGCCGGACCCGGCCCTCGGACGTCTGAGCTTTCTGGTCGGCACGTGGACGTTGGCCGGCTCAACCGTCCCGGGCCCGATGGGTCCGGCCACCGAGGTGACCGGCTGGGAGACCTGCGAATGGCTCGACGGAGGCTTCTTCCTGCTCCACCGCTGGGAGACCCGCTTCGAGGTCGGCGGCCACGAGGTCCGCGACACCGGCTACGAGTTCTTGGACTATGACCCCGCAGCCGGTGAGTACCGCACCCACTTCTTCAACAGCCTCGGCCCGTACGACGCGGCCAACAGCCACTACTCCGGTGGCTTCGACGGCGACGCTCTCGTGGTCACCGGACCCGCCCGCATCACCCGCCGACCCAACGGCGACGGCACCATCACCGTCGACTCCGACATCCCAACCGGCGACGGCACCTGGCTGCCGATGATGTCCTACCTGCTCTCCAGGTCCGCGTAGGCAATCCGTACAACCGGGTGGTCGGCGCGGATCCCGCGCCGACCACCCGGACCCCGCTTCCCAACCGAAGGGTAGAACGATGAACACCCAGCTCAGGCGGACCATCCTCATCGGATCGGTCTTGTTCGGGGTGCTGGCCGCCGGCCAGGCGGCCGTCGCCGCCGCGGCGGAGCCGGCGAAGTCAGGCACCCACACCGGCACTCTCGACGGCGCCGCCTTCCGGGCGGAGGTTCCGCGGCGGTGGAACGGCACCCTGGTGCTCTACAGCCATGGCTACCTACCACCGGGAACGCCGCAAGCGCCTGCCAACCAGATAGCGCTCGCGACCCGCCCGCAGACCCAGACCTGGTTACTGGAACACGGCTACGCGCTGGCCGCGTCGAACTACCGCAGCACCGGGTACGCGGTCGAGGACGCGCTGAACGACCAAATGGCACTCCTGGACTGGTTCTCCAGGAACGTGGGACGGCCGCACCGAACAATATCCAGCGGCGCGTCAATGGGCGGCGGGATCGCCGTACAACTGGCCGAACGCCACCCGCACCGATTCGCCGGCGTACTGGCCCAGTGTGCCGATCTGGACCAGAACGGCACCTGGAACATGGCACTGGACCTGGCGTTCACCATCAAGACCCTGCTCCCGACCGCACCCGACGTCGAGTTGGTCGACGCCAGCGACCCGGACGGCAGCCGCGATGCGCTGATCGAGGCCGCCATGCACGCGGCGGCCACGCCCGACGGGCGAGCCAGGCTGGCGCTGGCCGGGGCGCTGGGCAACATTCCCGGTTGGCTGTCCGCGCACCAGCCCCGCCCCACCGAGCCGATCGACCGGATCACCGCGCAGGCGACGTGGATCGTCGGTGCCTACCTGTGGGGCATGGGACCCACCGCCCGCACCGATCTGGAACATCGAGCCGGCGGCAACCCCTCGTGGAACGTCGGGGTCGACTATGACCACCAACTCGCCCGTTCGGCGCAGCGTGACCTCGTCGAGCAGGCGTACCGCGAGGCCAAGCTCGACCTGAACGCCGACCTGGCCAGGCTCGCGGCCGCGCCGCGCATCGCCCCGGACCCGGTTGCCGTGCGCTACATGTACCGATCCGCCGTGCCCACCGGCCGCACGCCCGCCCCGGTGATCACCCTGCACGGCACCGGGGACGGCGGCGCCGTCGTCGACCAGCAACGCTGGTACGCCACCCAGGTCCGCCGCTCCGGCGACCCTGCCCGGATACGCCAGCTCTACATCAACCGCGGCAGCCACTGCGCCTTCAGCGCGGCCGAGGAAATCACCACCCTCCGGACACTGATCGCACGCATCGACACAGATCGCTGGCCCAGCACCGAACCCGACCAGCTCAACGCCGCCGCGAACGCCTTCGACCCGGAGTACCACACCGTCCACGACCTTTTCAGCCAGCAGGAGGCCACCATGCCGTCGGCATTCACCCGCCACGACCCGCCGACCTGGCTACGTCCGTCCCGTTGAACCCCGCCCCCAGAAAGGCTGTGCCGGCACCGAGGGGTGCCGGCACAGCGCGCTGGCCGAGCCAAGCACCAGCCCTGGCCGGCAATCCTGCCGAGTTCTCGACGATGGTGTACCCGGCCGCCACGTAGGGCACACCGGCGCTGGACCGGCGGTCGCGGGAAGATCGGCAGCGTACTGATCACCCGCGGCCCGGCGTTGGCCGCAACAACCCTGCAGAAGGCCGAGCAGAAGGACTTCGACGCGTCACCCGGAAGTGGCTCCTCGCCCACGAGATCGGTCACTGGGCGGGCCGGTACTGCCGCACCCGAGCTCGCGGCTCGGCCCGCCGGAACCGGCCCGTGATCCGCGCGTGCAACCGATCCAACCCCGCCGCCCAGGCATCGATCTCTGCCCGTCGTCACGGCAGACATCATGCACTACAGGACATCCACAACTGCCGTTGCAGTACGAACGGCCCGCCGGCCGGTTGTCGCCGACGGCGATGCCGCGCATCCGCACCCCGGGGTGATTGGCGCGGATGTTCAACGCCGCGAGTTCCACCGTCCGGGCGATCCGCCGCCGCCTGGTCTCCGTTCGCTTCGCCGTCGCCACCCACTCCAGGATCAACCGCTTCGACGACGGCGGGAACTTCTGGAAGTTCCGGTGGGCGGCCTCGTTGCGCTCCAGCGGTTCCCGCAGATCCTCAAGTACGGCGGCGCTCTCCGCGTCGGGCAGGACCTGCCAGGTTCCGTTGGCCCGGGCCAACTCGATCAGGGCCGCGCCGTGCCCGGTCATCAGGCCCAGCCCGGTCATCTTCGCGGCGCGCTGCCGGTTCACCCCGCTGCACGTGCTGCGTGGGCTGCGCGGGCTGAACCGGAGGGCGCCAGCCAGGCCCGCCACTCGGTGGTGGTGCTCGCGAGCAGGGTGTTCACCTCACGCCCCCGTCCGCGACTGGAGGATCTCCAGGTAGTGCTTGTTGTACATCACGCCCAGGATGTTGCCGAACGGGTCGACCACGGAGGCGGTGACGAACCCGGGGCCGTGCTCGACCGGCTCCTGGTACGCCGTCGCGCCGAGGGACAGCAGCCGCTCGAAGCTGGCCTGCAGATCGTCGACGTGCCAGTGGACCACCGCGCCCCCGGCGGTGTCCGAGCGGCCGTGCGGGGCGAAGCGACGGTCGATGAAGCCGAGTTCGTGCTGGTAGTCGCCGATGCGGAACTCGATGTACGCGGGCACCCCCTCGACGGTGCGCACGTAGTACGGCTCGGTGCCGAGCAGTTCGGCGTACCACTTCCCGGCGGCCGTCAGGTCGTCGGCGAAGAAACTGACGGTGGTGAGTCCTCGCAACATGGGTGGTTCCCTTCCTCCGGTTGGTGACAGGAACCATCCTCCGACCTAAAGTGCTCACCAATTGAGCACTTTGTGGGAGAGGTTGGGGGCATGCGCGCTGACCGCCTCGTCGCCGTCCTCCTGCTCATCCAGGCACGGGGACGGGTGACCGCCGCGGAGCTGGCCGACGAGCTCGAGGTGTCCGTCGCCACCGCCCGCCGTGACCTGGAGGCGCTGTCGGCGGCGGGCATCCCGGTGTACCCGCAGCCCGGTCGCGGCGGCGGCTGGTCGCTCGTCGGCGGCGCCCGCACCGACCTCACCGGCCTGTCGGCGACCGAGGCGCAGGCCCTGTTCCTGCTCGTCGGTCCCGCCGCGGCCGTCTCGGCGGAGGCCAGGGCGGCGCTGCGCAAGCTCGTCCGGGCGTTGCCGCAGACCTTCCGGGCCGACGCCGAGGCCGCCGCCGGCGCCACCATGATCGACCCCACCCGGTGGGGCGAGCGGGACCGCGGCCGACCGGAGATGGTCGACCTCCTCCAGGCCGCCGTGGTCCGCCGGCGCAAGGTCCGCCTGACCTACGCCAGCAGCGCGCGGGAGCGGACCGAACGACTGGTCGACCCGTGGGGCCTGGTCGACAAGGACGAGATCTGGTACCTGCTCGCCGGGACCGGGAATGGTCAGCGGACCTTCCGGGTCGACCGGATCATCAAGGCCGAGCCGACCGACGAGCCCGCCGCGCGCCCGGAGGACTTCGCGCTCGCCGCGGCGTGGCAGCAGGTCGTCGGCGAGGTCGTGCGGCGGCGTTCCCGCACCTGGGCGACGGTGCTCGTCGAGGCCAGGTTCCTGCCCGTGCTGCGTGACCAGTTCGGGCGGCACTGCCACCTCGACGGTGAGCCCGACCGGGGGCGCGCCCGGGTCCGCCTGGCCGCACCGACCCCGCTGGACATCGCCCGGCACCTCGCCGGGTGGGGCGCGATGATCGAGGTGCTCGAGCCGCCGTCCGTGAAGGCCGAGCTGGCCCGGATCGGCGCCGAGCTCGCGGCCCGCTACCGCACCGCCCGCCCGGCCGACGACCCGGCCACCGGCGGACGGTGACGGCCGACCGCCGGCAGCCGGCCCTGGGAAGGGTGTGACGACCGATCGGCCGGC
>NZ_JAMOKF010000244.1 GCF_023656545.1 Micromonospora phytophila
CGGGCTCGCCGCCGCGCTGGGCTTGGACCCGGCGCTGCCCACCTTCCTCGCGCTGGCGGCGGTGGGGCTGGTGCTGGCCGTGGTCGACCTGGCCTGCCTGCGGCTGCCCGACCCGCTCGTCGGCACGGCCGCCCTGGTCGCCGCCGTCGGCCTGACCGGCGCGGCGTCGCTGGCCGGGACCCCGGGCCGACTGGCCGGCGCGCTGGCCGGCGCGACGTTCTCCGGTGCGGCGTACGTGCTGCTGGCGCTGCTGCCCGGCTCCCGGCTGGGCTTCGGGGACGTGAAGCTCGCGGCGGTGCTCGGGTTGCCGCTCGGCTGGCTGGGGCGGGACGCCCTGATCGCCGGGCTGGTCGTGCCACACCTGCTGCACGGTGTGGTCGCGCTCGGGCTGCTCGCCACCCGACGGGCGCGCCCGGAGACCCTGCTGCCGCTCGGTCCGGCCCTGCTCACCGGCGCCTGGCTGGCGGTGCTGCTCAGCTGACCCGGCCAGGTGCCTGCCACCCGCGTAACGGTGACAGGGCCCTCCTCGGGCCTCAGATCAGGCGGAGCTGGCGGTCCCGGGGGCGGCGCGGCTCGGCCTCGCCGAAGCGTTCGAACAGGCCCGGGTCGATGACGTCCAGGAAGGGCGTCGGGGCGCACTCGCGCTCCGAGCCGTGCCGGCTGCGGCGGGCGGCGTGGCTGACGTACAGCCGGTCCTGGGCCCGGGTCAGCCCGACGAAGAAGAGCCGCCGCTCCTCGGCGACCGCGTCGTCGTCCGGCGTGCTGCCGGGCCAGCGCAGCGGCAGCAGGCCGTCCTCGGCCCCGACCAGGAAGACCACCGGGAACTCCAGCCCCTTGGCCGCGTGCAGGGTCAGCAGGGTGACCGCCTCGGCGCGCGGGTCGAGGGCGTCCACCTCCGCCCCGGTGGCCAGTTGGGACAACAGGAGCGGCAGGTCGTCACCGCAGCGGCGGGCCAGCGGGGTGAGCAGGTCGACCGCCGAGCGGACGTCCTCGGGGCGGACCGCGGCGGTGCCGTCCAGCGTCGGCACGGCGAAGCGCTCCGCCAGCACCTGCCCGGCCAGCCGGACGCGGGCGGCCAGCGAACCGTCGAGTCCGTCGGCGTGGCGCAGCTCGCGGGCGATGGCGGCCACCCCGGGTCGGTCCCGCAGCCGGTCGTGCGAGCGCTTCTGCACCGGGATGTTCGCCCGGGCCAGGGCGTCCACGATCGGCGCGGCCTGGGCGTCGGTGCGGTAGAGCACCGCGATGTCGGAGAAGGAGAGCGCGGTCGACCGGCCGTCGATCCGGCCCGAGTCCAGCGACCGGTGGGAGAGGCCGCCGACCAGTTCGTCGATGGTGCGTACCACGAAATCGGCCTCGTCGGCGACCGAGGCCGCGGGGTAGCGACCCACTAGCGGGGCCTCCGGGTCGAGCCGGGCCGGGTCGAGCCGGCGACCGCGCACCAGCGACGACGGCGCGATGGCCTGCACCGCGGCGGCCAGGATCGGCGCGGAGGAGCGGTAGTTGCGGTTGAGCCGGACCAGCCGGGCGTCGGTGAAGTCCTGCGAGAAGCGCAGGAAGTAGCCGACGTCGGCACCGCGGAAGGAGTAGATGGCCTGGTCGGGGTCGCCGATCGCGCAGAGGTTGCCGTCGGGGGGACTGAGCAGGCGCAGCAGCTCGTACTGGACCGCGTCGACGTCCTGGTACTCGTCGACGAAGATCCAGCGCCAGCGCTCGCGGTACCGCTGCACCAGCTTCCGGTCCGCGCGCAGCAGCTCGACCGGCAGGGTGAGCAGCTCGTCGAGGTCGACCAGGTCCTGCTTGCGCAGCAGCGCGGTGTAGCGGGCCTGGTCGTCACTGGCTTCGACGCGGGCGGCGGCCCGATCCGCGTCGTCGGCGATCCGGAAGTCCGCCGGCAGCCCGGCGGCGTCGGCGTTCTCCCGCAGGAGGGCCAGCCCCAGCGAGTGGAAGGTGCCGACGGTGACGTCCTCGGCGACCGGGCCGAGCAGCCCGTCGAGGCGGTGCCGCAGCTCCTCGGCGGCCCGCCGGGTGAAGGTGATCGCCAGGCACTGCTCGGGGAAGACGTTCAGCTCCGCGCAGAGGTACGCGATCCGGTGGGTCAGCGTGCGGGTCTTGCCGGTGCCCGGGCCGGCCACGATGAGCAGCGGGCCACCCGGTGCGGAGGCGGCCACCCGCTGCATCGCGTCCAACCGGTCCAGCAGCCCGGTGCCGACCTCTTCCATGCCGGCGAGCATCGGCTCGAAGGGCTCGTGCGGCGAGGGCTGCGGCGCGATCGGCGGGGGTGGCGGGGGCGGGGCGGCCTTGCGCTTCGGCTCGGTCCTGACCGCCGCCGGGCGGCGGGCCTTCGGCCGGGCCGCCGGCTCCGCGGGCGTGCGCTGCGCCGGCACGGGTACGTCGAAGAGCGTCTCCGCCTGCGCCCCCGTCGCCTGCGCGCCCAGCTCGGCGGGGTCGAAGAGGGTGATCACGCCGTACTCGCCGTCGTAGCCGGGCACCCGGCGGACCTCGCCGCGGCGCAGCCGGCCGATGCCCTCGGCGAGCAGTTCCCCACCGACCCGGCCGATCTCGTCCAGCGGGGTGCGGGTGAGGATCTCCAGCTCCGGGCCGAGCGCGGCGACCAGCTCGTTGAGCTTCCCCTCGACCTTCTTCGACCGGGCGCCCACCTTGTTGATCTCGCCGAGGATCTCGCCGAGCTGCACGAGGTGGGTGACGTCCGGGGCGTGCGCCGGTCGGTGCCCCTCCGGGCGGTCGGCCAGCTCCGCCACCCGGCTCAGCACCCCGACGGTCAGCGGCTTGCCGCACTCGGGGCAGCGTCCGTCGGCGGCCATGGTCCGCTCCGGCGTCCAGTTGACGCCGCAGAGCCGGTGGCCGTCCGCGTGGTACTTCCCCTCCTCGGGGAAGAACTCGATCGTGCCCGCCAGCCCGTCACCGGTGCGCAGTGCCTCCCGGATGGCGAAGTAGTCGCGGGCGGAGTCGAAGACCGTCGCCTCCCGGGCCAGCGCCGGCGGCGAGTGCGCGTCGGAGTTGGAGACCAGCCGGTAGCGGTCCAGGCTGGCGACCCGCCAGTTCATCTCCGGGTCGGAGGAGAGGCCGGTCTCCACCGCGAAGATGTGCTCGGCGAGGTCGGCGTAGCAGTCGGCGATGGCGTCGAAGCCGGACTTGGAACCGAGCGCGGAGAACCACGGCGTCCAGATGTGCGCCGGTACCAGGTAGCCGTCCGGGCTCGCCTCCAGCGTGATCTCCAGCAGGTCCCGGGAGTCCAGGCCGAGGATCGGCCGACCGTCCGAGCCGAGGTTGCCGATCCGCCCCAGCGCGGCGTTGAACCGGGCCACCGCGTCCAGGTCGGGCAGGTAGATCAGGTGGTGCACCTTGCGGGTCCGGTCGTCCCGCTTGTAGATCGTGGAGATCTCCACGCTGAGCATGAACCGGACCGGGTCCGTCTCGGCCTCACTGGCCAGCCGGGGCGGCAGCCGCCGCGCGATGTCCCGCTCCGCCTCGGGGCTGAGCCGGTGCAGGCCGGGCTCGGCCGGGTGCAGGGTGTCGCGGAGGTGGTCGTACCAGGCGGGGTGGGTGAAGTCGCCGGTGCCGAGCACCGCGATGCCCTTGCGCCGGGCCCACCAGCCGAGGTTCGGCAGGGTGAGGTCGCGGCTGCACGCGCGCGAGTACTTGGAGTGGATGTGCAGGTCCGCGACGAACGGGGGGACGCCACCGGGGGTTGCGGCGCTGAACGGAGGCACGCCGCATCCTGTCACGCCCGGTCCACTACCCGCCCGCCGCCACGCGTACGCGTGACCTGAGCAATCCCCACCCCACCCGGAGCTCAGCGGTTGATCATGAGGTTAGCGGTGCGGATTGCGGCATTTCGCACCGCTAACCTCATGATCGACGCGGGGGTCAGGGAGCGCGGAGTTCGACCAGGCTGATTTGGGGGTTGGCGCCGACGCGGACCGGGGGGCCCCAGAAGCCGGCGCCGTTGGTGACGTAGACCTTGGTGCCGTCGACCTCGCCCAGACCGGAGACCACCGGCTGCTGGAGCTTCACCAAATAGTTGAACGGCACCATCTGGCCGCCGTGGGTGTGCCCGGAGAGCTGGAGGTCCACGCCGAACTTCGCCGCCTGCAGCGCGGCGATCGGCTGGTGGGCCAGGAGCACCACCGGGCGGCTCGGGTCGCGGCCGCCGAGCGCGGCGGCGAAGTCCGCGGGCGCGGCCAGCCCGGTGCCGATGGCCGTGACGTCGTTGATCCCGGCCAGGTCGAGCACGCCGCCCCGGGCCTGGATCTCCAACCGCTGGTTCTGCAGCACCCGCAGCCCCAGCCGGTCGACCTCCTGCACCCACTCCTCGACCCCGGAGTAGTACTCGTGGTTGCCGGTGACGAAGAAGCTGCCGTAGCGGGAGCGCAGGTTCCGCAGCGGCGCCGCCGCCTCGCCCAACTCCGCGACCGAACCGTCGACCAGGTCGCCGACGACCGTGACGATGTCGGCGTCGAGCCGGTTGATCGCGGCCACGATCCGCTCGGTGTGCGCCCGGCCGCGCAGCGGACCGAGGTGGATGTCACTGACCGTGGCGATCCGCAGACCGTCCATGCTCCGGGGAAGCTTCGCCAGCGGAATCCGCACCCGGTCCAGCTGCGGCGGGCCGAGCGCGGTGCGGATGCCGTACCCGGTGACGCCGGTGGCGGTGAGTCCCGCGAAGATCGCCGCCCCCCGGGCGAGCAGCAACCGGCGGGCGGGGTCGTGGTCGGGTTGCGCGAGCGCGCCGGTGGCCGGCGGGTCAGCGGGGCCGGCCGCGCCGACCAGGGCCGGCTCGGGCGCGGCGGTGGTCGGCTCGGCGGCGGCGACCCGGCGGCGCAGCACCAGCTTCGCCACCAGCATCGGCACTTCCAGCGCGACGAGCAGGACCAGCAGGTAGAACATCACGGCGAGCCAGAGGTAGCCCGGCCAGGCGAGCCAGTAGAGCCCCGCCTGGGTGCCGGCCATGGTCGCCGGTACGAGCAGCGCGAGCACCAGTGCGGTGACCCCGCCGATCCGCCGCCAGCGCCCCGGGGTCGTGGTGTCGCGCACCAGCCGCTTCCACAGGTAGAGGTGGATCAGGCCGGTGACCAGCCCCATGGTGGCCACGAAAGCCAGTACCGCCAACATGTGTTTCTCCCTCAGCCGCCCGCGAAGGGGGGCAGGACGTCGATCGTGGCCCCGGCCGGCAGCGGTGCCCGTCGATCATGACAGGTCACGCCGTCGACCAGGAAACTCGCCACCCGCAGCACGGCGGCGAGTCGCTCGCCGTGCCGCTCGGCGAGCTCCACGATGAGTTCGTCCAGACTGCGGCCGGCGGATGCGATCTCCTCGGCCCGGCCGGCGGCGGCCCGCGCCCCAGCGAAGAACCGGACGGTGAGCGGTGCCACGTCCGTCAGGTGCGCCACGGTCAACCTCCGATGGCCGACATCGGCCGGGCGGGTTGCAGGAAGGCCGGGTCGTCGATGCCGTGACCGGCCCGCTTGCCCCACATCGCGGCGCGCCAGCGCCGGGCCAGCTCGTCGTCGTCCACCCCGGCCCGCAGCGCGCCGCGCAGGTCGGACTCCTCCGTGGCGAAGAGGCAGGCGCGCACCTGGCCGTCGGCGGTGAGCCGGGTGCGGTCGCAGTCGCCACAGAAGGGGCGGGTCACGCTGGCGATCACGCCGACCCTGGCCGGGCCGCCGTCGACCAGCCAGGTCTCGGCGGGGGCCGCGCCGCGCTCCGCCGGGTCCGGGGCCAACTCGAAGCGGGTACGCAGGGCGGCCAGGATCTCGTCGGCGGTGACCATCGTCGTACGGTCCCACCCGTGCTGGGCGTCGAGCGGCATCTGCTCGATGAACCGCAGCTCGTAGCCGTGGTCGAGGGCGAAGCGCAGCAGCGCCGGGGCCTCGTCGTCGTTGGTCCCCCGCATCAGCACCGAGTTGATCTTGACCGGGGTGAGCCCGGCGGCCGCCGCCCCGGCCAGGCCGGCCAGCACGTCGGCGAGCCGGTCCCGCCGGGTCAGCCGGGTGAACCGCTCGGCATCGAGGGTGTCCAACGAGACGTTCACCCGGTCCAGCCCGGCGGCGCGCAGCGCGGGGGCGAGCCGGTCCAGCCCGATGCCGTTGGTCGTCACCGAGATCCGGGGACGCGGCTCCAACGCCGCGACGGCGGCCACGATGCCCACCAGGCCCGGCCGGATCAACGGCTCGCCGCCGGTGAACCGCACCTCGGTCACCCCGAGCTGCCGCACCGCGACCCGGACCAGCCGGACGACCTCGTCGTCGCCGAGCAGCTGCGGCCCCGCCAGCCAGGGCAGACCCTCCGCCGGCATGCAGTACGTGCAGCGCAGGTTGCACTTGTCGGTCAGGGAGACCCGGAGGTCCCGAGCGACGCGGTCGAACCGGTCGACGAGGACGCCGACGGTCGGCGGGGCGACGCTCACCCGTCGACCGTAGCGCGCCCGAGCCCGGCCAGGGCCGACCGGGAGGTCCGGGTGACCGCATCGCGGTACGCGCCGCCGAACAGGGCGGTGTGCACCAGCATCAGGTGGAGCTGGTGCAGCGGCACCCGCTCCCGCCAGCCGTCGGCCAGCGGCCACGTCTCCGCGTACGCGGCGAGGACCCGGTCGAGGTGCGGCGCGCCGCCGAAGAGCGCCAGCTGCGCCAGGTCGGTCTCCCGGTGCCCGCCGTGCGCCGCCGGGTCCACCAGCCACACCCGGTCGTCGGCGCCCCAGAGCACGTTGCCCGGCCAGAGGTCGCCGTGGATCCGGGCCGGCGGCTCGTCCCCGCCGAACTCGGCGATCCGCCCGACCACCTCCTCGACCGACCGGGTCTCGGCGTCGGTCAGCGCGCCGTTGTCGACCGACCGGCGCAGGTACGGCAGCAGTCGCCGCTGCGCGAACCAGCGGGACCAGGGGCCCTCGTCCGGGGTGTTGTCCTGCGGCAGGGCGCCGACGAAGCCGGTCGTCCACTCCGCGCCGAACGCCGGCGCGCCAGCCCGGTGCAGCCCGGCCAGTTCCCGGCCGAAGCGCTCGGCCGCCTCCGGGGTCGGCTCACCCGGGTCGACCCACTCCAGCGCGAGCAGCTCCGGCAGCGCCACGAGCACCTCCGGCACGGCGACCGTGCCCGCCTCGCGCAGCCAGCGCAGCCCGGCCGCCTCGGTGGCGAAGAAGCCCTCCGGCACCGGCCGTTCCGACCGCTCCGGCCAGGTCTTGGCGAAGACGGAGTGACCGTCGTCCAGGGTGAGGCGGGAGGCGGCGCAGATGTCGCCGCCGGAGACCGGCGTCTCCCGGATCCGCTGATGGGTCAGGAAGGTCGGCAGGTGCTCCGGGTGCGCCCGCAGGTACGCCAGGTCCATCTGCGCAAGGTAGCCCCTCCCACCGACCTTGCGCGTCTCCCTCCACCCACCCCACCCTTCGCCGGCTCGGCCCCTCCACCGCTCCGGCCCCCTTCGTCGCTCCGTCGGCCCGCTCCTCCGTCGGCCCGCTCCTCCGTCGGCCCGCTCCTCCGTCGGCCCGCTCCTCCGTCGGCCCGCTCCTCCGTCGGCCCGCTCTCCGCCGGGCCCACCCCTTCACCGCCCCCGCCCATCACCGGCCCCGTCCTCCACCGACCCGGCAGCCGCAGCCGGCATCCGTGTTCCGCGCGAGCGGGTGCTTGAGATCTTGGAAGTTTTCGGCCCCTCTGAGGGCTCTTTCCTTCCAGGATCGGCTTTGCCGTAGCCGCCAACGGGCGAATGGAGGCTTCCCGTCGGCGGTCGGTGATTGGTGGTCGTGGTCGGTTTCGGAGGCGGGGGGTTCGGGGAGGGTCGGGGGTGGGGGATGAGCAGGGGAAATACTCTGCGTGACTGTGGATAACCTGCGTGTCGTCCACAGGGCCTGCCGAGCGGGTTCTCCGGGTCGGAGGCTGCCACCCATGACCTCGACCGACCGCCCCCGGCTCGCCGTCCGTTCCCCCGCCGACCTCATCGCCGCCGTGCCCTACCTGCTCGGCTTCCACCCGGCCGACAGTGTCGTGGTGGTGGCGATGCGCGGTCGTCGGATCACCTTCGCCGCCCGGGCCGACCTGCCCGATCTCGCTGATCCGGTCGACCCGGCCCGGCACCTGGCCGGCGTGATCGCCCGGCAGCGCGCCGAGACCGCCACCGTGCTGGGCTACGGTCCGGCGGACCGGGTCACCCCGGCGGTGGACGCGGTGCGCGCCGCGCTGACCGGCGCGGGGCTGACCGTGCACGACGCCCTGCGGGTGACCGACGGCCGGTACTGGTCCTACCTCTGCGCCGAGCCGGAGTGCTGCCCGCCCGACGGCACGCCGTACGACGCGGGGTCCAGCGAGGTCACCGCGGCGGCGGTCTTCGCCGGCCAGGTCGCCCTGCCTGACCGGGCCGCTCTCGTCGCGCAGGTGGCGCCGGTCACCGGCCCGGCCCGGTCGGCCATGT
>NZ_JAMOKF010000024.1 GCF_023656545.1 Micromonospora phytophila
GCGGTAACCGGCAGTCCGGGCGTCCGATCCCCGGCCGCGGGACGGGCGGTCACGGGCGGGTCGGGGGTCCGGTCCCCGTCCTCAGGCCGGGCGGTCACGGGCGGGTCGGGGGTCCGGTGCGGTCGGGCGGTCGCCGACGGGCCGGTGACCAGGTCGGCGACGTCTCCGACAGGCCCGTCGAGGGAGGCAGCAGGGCGTACG
Source organism: Micromonospora phytophila (assembly GCF_023656545.1). Taxonomy (GTDB): domain Bacteria; phylum Actinomycetota; class Actinomycetes; order Mycobacteriales; family Micromonosporaceae; genus Micromonospora; species Micromonospora phytophila. The sequence goes on from NZ_JAMOKF010000024.1 coordinate 202, forward strand.
CCGTGCAGCCCCCGCTGCTCCGAGCCGGCCGGCCGGTCCGTGGTGTCGGCAGCGGCCGGACCGCCGGAGAGCGCACCGATCAGGAAGCCGACGCCCAGGGCGCCTCCCAGCAGCACGGCGACCCGGGCCATGGTGGCCCCTCGCGGCGGGAACGGCGCACGGCCCTCCGGCACCACGGCGGGCGGGCGGCGGAACGTCGGACGACGCACGGAGAAGCGACCTCTTTCGTCAAGGACGTCGACACATCGTAAGGACTCGCTCACCCGATCGCAGCTTGTGGGCGCGCGGTGACAGATTGCCGACTGCTCCACTGACGTCGGACGCGCCGTACGCTAGGCGGCCGACGAGGCGGCGTCCCTCGGGCCCCGACGCCGGAGCGGCACTCGCATGGGCCCGGGACGGAACTCGCGCGAGGCTTCGGGCTTGCACGACGGCCGGACGGAACTGGCACGGGCCCGGGACGGAACTCGCACGGCGCCCGGGCGAAACTCGCACGGCGGCCCAGGAGGAAGCGGCGCGACGAGGCGTTCCCGGGCCGCCGCCGTGCCGGCTGATCGACCGCACAGACGAAACAAGCCCCCCGTATCGGGAGGCTTGTTTCGTCGTCCGGTGTTGCCGGCCTCGGTCAGGTCATGTCGTCGTAGCGGCGGTCGATCGGGGCGGGCGCGGCGACCGGGCCCGGCGCCGCGACGGGAGCGGTCGCGTCGACCCGCTGCCCCGCCTCGACCGGCTCCTTGTCGAACTCCAGCGGCGACACCTCGTCGTCGTCGATGCCAGCGTAGATCTCCTTGCCACGTCCCTTGCGCTTGTCGTTGATGAACGCGACGCCGACGGCGGCGAAGTAGAGCGCGCAGAGGCAGATCGCGAGCGCGGTCATCCCGAACGGGTCCGGGGTCGGCGTGACCACCGCGGAGAACGCGAAGAACACGAAGACCGCGACCCGCCACCAGCTCAGCAACCGCTTCGCGCTGGCGATGCCGACGAAGTTGAGCATCAGCACCAGCAGCGGGAACTCGAACGCCACCCCGAACAGCAGGATCAGGTTGGTGACGAACGAGATGTAGCGGGTGATGTCCAGCGTCGTGGTGATGTCGCCGCCGCCGGAGACGTCCAGCAGGAACTCCAGACCCTTGGCGGTCACGAAGTACGCCAGCACCGCGCCGGCGGCGAACAGCGGCGCCGCCAGCCCGGTGAAGACGTACGCGTAGCGCCGCTCGTGCCGGTGCAGACCCGGCGCGATGAACGCCCAAAGCTGGTAGAGCCAGACCGGCGCGGCGACGATCAACCCCACCCAGAGGCCGACCTTCAGCTGCAGCAGGAACAGGTCGGCCGGGCCGAGCTGGACGAAGTTGCAGTCGCCGTTGGCCAGCCGCGAATCGGGCAGGTCACAGTACGGCTGCTGCAGCAGGTGCAGCACGGGGTCGGCGAGCCAGATGCCGACGCCGAAGCCGAGCAGGATCGCCAGCGACGCCTTGAACAGCCGGTTGCGCAACTCGCGGATGTGCTCGACCAGCGTCATCGAGCCGTCGGCGGCGCGTTCGAAGGTGCTCGAACCGCGCTTGCGGAGAGCGAAGGCCACGGTGCTCGGGCCCCTCGGTCAGTTGTCGCGGACGCGGTGCACCGGGTCGGCGACCGGCTGCTGCGGCGGGGCCTGGTACGGCGCCTGCTGCGGCGGCTGCTGCCCGGCGTGCGGCGGCAGCGGCTGGTAGCCGGTCTGCGCGTCGGCCTTCTCGGCGAGGTCGCGGTCGTCGTCGTGCAGGCTCTTGGTCTCGGCCTTGATGATCCGCAGCGAGCGGCCCAGCGAACGGGCCGCGTCGGGGAGCCGCTTCGCGCCGAAGAGCAGGATCAGCACGACCACGAGTACGGCGATGTGCCACGGCTTGAGGGCACCCATGGGAAGCTCCAGTCGCTCTGTGTCGTCGTGAGGGGTGTACCGCAGCCCATCGTACGTGCGTCGACGGCCGTTGCCACCCGCCGGGCGGTGGTGGTTCGCCCCGGCCGGTGAAGTCTTGACCAACCCGGGATGTCCCGTCAACCGCCTGCGTCGGTGCGTTCCGGCGGGAAACCGGTCAGCTTCGCGCAGGGACGCGACACCGGTCGATCAACCGTCGCGGCGGGCCTTGATCAGGGCGAGCCGCTGCTGGGTGGTGTCGAGCTGCCCCTGGAGCACCTCGGCCCGCTGCTGGAGGGTTTCCGCGGTCTCCCGCAACGCCTCCGCCTCGGCCGCGCGGCCCTGCAGGGCCACCGCCGCGCGCCGCAGCCGGGGCAACCTCGCCAGCACCGGCCGCACGGCCAGGGCCAACACGACGAGCGCGAACAGCACCCCCGCGACCACGATCCACGTCACCACGGCGGCCAGCCTACTGCGTGGCCGCCGTCCCCGCCGGGCCGGCAGGCGGGACCGCCGCCGGTGTGTCGGACCCGTCGGCCGGGCACCGGGGCGCGCCGACGGGAGTGGCGTACGCGTCCAGCGCGGCGACCGCCGCGGCCCGGACCTGCTCCGCCAGCTCGACCGGGGCGACCACGGCCACCTCCGGCCCCAACCCGAGCACGAACCGGCGGGCCCACCCCAGGTCGGTGACCCGCAGCGAGACCAGCCACTGGTCACTGGCGGCCTCGACCCGCTCGCACGGGTAGTACTCGGTGATCCACCGCTCGCTCCGACCGATCCGCAGCGTGATCAGCGGCAGGTCCGGCGACGGGCGGAACACCCCCTCGGAAAGGTCGTACGGCCGGGCCTGCGGCGGCACCACGGCCGGCTCGTCCAGCTCGGCCACCGCGTCGATCCGGTCGGCGCGGAACAGCCGCACCGCCTCCGCCCGGCGGCACCACGCCTCCACGTACGCCCGGCCGCCGACCATCAGCATCCGCAGCGGGTCCACCACACGGTCGGTGGTCTCGTCCCGCGCGGCGGTGTAGTAGGTGATGCGCAGCGCGTGACCGCTCTCCACGGCCGTTCGCAACTGCTCCACCCGCTGGGTGTCCGCCGGCAGGCGGACCTCGACGGGCGCGGCCACCAGGTCACCGCCCGCGTTCTCAATCTTCGCCAGGGCCCGCTCGACGGCCTCCCGGTTGGCCACCCCCGGCGTCTCGGCGAGCATCCGCAACGCCACCACCAGCGCCAGGGCCTCGTCGGGGGTGAGCCGCAGCGGCCGATCGATGCCGGCGTCGTAGGTGATGGTCACCCGGTCACCGTCGAAGGCCATGTCGATCAGGTCACCCGGGCCGTAACCGGGCAGCCCGCAGACCCAGAGCAGCTCCAGGTCCTCGCGCAACTGCCGCTCGGTGACGCCCAGGTCGCCGGCCGCCTCGGCGATCTCGATGCCCGGCCGGGCCAGCAGGTAGGGCACCAGGTTGAGCAGCCGGGCGAGCCGGTCGGCGGAGGCGCGCGAGCCGCCCCGGGCGGCCGGCCGGGTCACCGGGCACCCCCGGCGACCGCGAGGTCCTCGTGCCGCACCGCGATCTCCTTCAGCCGTTGGATGACCGCCTCCCGCACCTCAGGCGGGTCGAGCACCCGCACGTCCGGGCCGTAGCCGACGAGCTGACCGGCGAGGGACTCCGGGTCGGCGTAGGGCAGGACGAGCCGGTCGCCGTCGGGCCCGGCGGTGACGTCGACCGCCCAACGGCGCAGGCCGGCGGCCCGCCCCGGGGCGACCAGCACGGTGGCCCGCCCGGTCCGCTCGACCGGCCCGGACCAGCGGGCCACGTGGCTGATGAGGTCGACCCCGGCCGGCGGTTCGTACGCCCCCGGCGTGCCCGTCACCCGGACCGCGCCGACCACCCGGGACAGCCGGAAGCAGCGGGTCGCGTCGCGGTCCAGGTCGTGCCCGACCACGTACCAGCGGCCCCGCCAACAGACCACGCCCCACGGCTGCAGCCGGCGGCGGGTCGGCGCGTCGCGGTCGGGCACCCGGTAGTCGAAGGTCACCTCACGGCGGTCCCGCGCGGCGGCGGTGGGCGGCGCGAACGCCGGGTCGACGGTGACCATCGGCTCCAGCCCGAGGGTGGCCTGCGGGTCCACGTCGACGCCCGCGGCCCGCAGCTTCGCCAACCCGGAGGAGGCGGCGGCGGCCAGGCCGGCGTGCTGCCACAGCCGGGCGGCGATGCCCACCGCGGCGGCCTCGTCCGGCTCCAGCGGGATGTCGGGCAGCGCGTACTCCCGGTGGGCGATCCGGTAGCCGGGCTCGGCGTCGAACACGCTCGCCGTGCCCGTCTCCAGCGGCACGCCCAGCTCACGCAGCTCGGCCTTGTCCCGCTCGAACTTGCGCTGGAACGCCTCGTGGTCACGCGCGTCTTCCGGATCGTGCTCGTAACCGGGCACGGTCGCGGCGATCTGCGCGGCGGTCAGGAACCGTCGCGTCGACAGCAGGCAGATCACCAGGTTGACCAGGCGTTCGGTGCGGGTCCGCGACACGGTACGACGCTAGCAGCCCGCACCCGTCGACCGTGCACCCGCGCGGGCGCGGCGTGCGCCACGTCCGCCGCGCTCCCCGGCCCACGTCGGACGCGCTCCCCGGTCCGATCACCGGGGCGGGCCGGAGCAGGCGGCCATAGGGTTACGTGATGCCGGAGCCCGAGGGGAAGAACGAGAGCGTCGGCACGTCGTCGTCGCCGGGGCGGCGAACCTCGCCATCGCGGTGGCCAAGCTGGTCGCCGGGCTGATCTCCGGCTCCGCGGCGATGCTCTCCGAGGCCGTCCACTCGGTCGCCGACACCACCACCGAGGTGCTGCTCTACCTGGCGCTGCGGCGGGGCGCGCGGCCCGCCGACGCCCGCCACCCGTTCGGCTACGGCAAGGAGAGCTACGTCTGGCCTTCCTGGCGGCGCTGTTCACCTTCGTCGCCGGCGCCGGCTTCGCGACCACCCACGGGGTGACCACCATTCTGGTGCACGAGCACAGCGGCGACTATCTCGTCTCGTACGTCGTGCTGGCCGTCTCGTTCGCCATCGAGGCCGTCTCGCTGACCCGCGCCGTCCGCCAGGTCCGTAACCAGTCACGGCGCTGGCGGACCACCCCGCGCCGCTTCCTGCGGCTGACCGCGGACACCACCGTCAAGGCCGTCTTCCTCGAGGACAGCGCGGCCCTGATCGGGCTGCTGCTGGCCACCGCCGGGGTGGTCCTGTCCGAGATCACCGGCGACGAGCTGTGGGACGGGGTCGCCTCCATCCTGATCGGTGTGCTGCTGCTGGTCGTGGCGACGATCCTGGCGCTGAGCAACATCTCGCTGCTGGTCGGCCGGGCGGTGCCCGAGCGACTGCGCCGCGAGATCACCGACGAGCTGACCGGGCTGCCCGCCGTGCGGCGTCTCGACACGCTGCTCACCATGCAGCTCGGCCCGACGGACATCCTGGTCGCCGCGAAGGTCGACTTCGACGACACGGCGACCGGCGCGACCATCGAGGCCACCGCCGACGAAGCCGAGCGGCGGCTCACCGCCCGCTACCCGCACATCCGGTACGTCTTCCTCGACCCCACCCGCTCCGCACCCGACCCGAACCCGCCACCCCACCCCTGACCACCCCGTGCCCGACGCCGCCCGCCCCGCGCCCCCGCGTGAGCGCCAGCCACGGCAAGGAGGACCGTCCAGGGCGATCGCCATCGCCGCCCAACGTCCAGGCCAGCCCGGGATCCCGGGGGCGGTGCCGGCCGGCGGGGACGCTAGCGTGCCGGACATGGTGCGATGGCGGGCGGGAACGGTGACGGCGCTGCGGCGGCAGTGGACCGGTGCGGTCGAACTGGACGTCGAACTGGCCGACGGCACCGCCCTGCGCGCCCTGGCCTACCCCGACCTGGTCGGCCGACCGGAACCCGGCGACCGGGTGCTGCTCAACGCCGGCGCGCTGCTGATGGGCCTCGGCACCGGCGGGTACGCCCTCGTCGTGGCGATGCCGGACCGGCTGCCACCGGATCCGCCGCAGGCGCTCGACAACCGCGACGCCGGTCACCTGGTCAAGGCCCGCTACACGCCGCTGCAGCCGATCCTGCTCGGCGTCGACGAGGAGGCCTCCCCGCACCGGGACGTCCTAGCGGCGGCCGAGGACCTGGCCGGTCTGCCGGTGGTCACCGCCGACCTGCACTCCGCGCTGCCGGCGATCCTGGCCGGCGTACGCGCCGACGCCCCCGACGCCCGGGTGGCGTACCTGCTGACCGACGGCGGGGCGCTGCCCGCCTGGTTCTCCCGCACCCTCGCCGGGCTCCGCGAGCACCTCGTCGGCACGATCAGCGTCGGCCAGGCGTTCGGCGGCGACCTGGAGGCGAGCACCCTGCACACCGGTCTGCTCGCCGCCCGGCACGTGCTCCGCGCCGACGTGGCGATCGTCGCCCAGGGCCCGGGCAACCTCGGCACCGGCACCCGGTGGGGCTTCTCCGGCGTCGCCGTCGGCGAGGCGGTCAACGCCGTCGCCGCGCTCGGCGGGCGGCCGGTCGGCTCACTGCGAATCTCCGACGCCGACCCCCGGCCGCGGCACCGGGGCGTGTCGCACCACAGCCTCACCGCGTACGGCCGGGTGGCGCTCTCCCCCGCCGAGCTGGCGGTGCCCGACGGCCTGGACCCGGCGCTGGCCCGGGAGGTGCAGGCGGCGTTGGCGCCGCTCGCCGCGCGGCACAAGCTGGTCCGGGTGCCCACCGACGGGCTGGACACCGCGCTGCGCGCCTCTGCCGTGCCGCTGTCCACGATGGGCCGCGGCCTGGACGCCGACCACGCCTATTTCCTGGCCGCCGCCGCGGCCGGCCGGCACGCCGCGGGCCTGATGGCCTGACCTCACCCGGTCAGGTCCACCGCCGCTCCGCACGTCGGTCGGGTCAGCTCGCCCTGGCAGCGGCTTCGCTGGCGCTCGGCACGGCGGTGGGGTCAGCTCGCCGGTAGCCGTGCCGGACGATGTGCTGGGCTGACCTCTCGTACACCGCCGGGTCGTCCGGGGCCAGGGTGCCCAACCCGTCGACGTAGCGGTTGAACATGCAGAACGCCGCCGCTATCAGGACCGTGTCGTGGATCTCCAGATCCGTCGCGCCGGCACCCCGGGCGGCGTCGACCAGCTCCACGGTCACGTCGCGGCCGCTGCGTTGCACGGCGGCGGCGACCCCCAGCAGGGCCCGGAGCTTGTCGCTGACCTCCGCCGACGCCGGGTCGGCGTGGACCTGCTCGACCAGCCGCACGCCCGACGGGAGCTGCGCGGCGGCGAAGGCCGAGTGCGAGGCGCAGCAGAACCCGCACTCGTTCAACCCGGAGACGTACGCCGCGATGAGTTCCCGCTCGCCGGGCGTCAGGGTGGGGTGCGGAGCACGCAGCAGCGTCTCGGCCAACTCGTTGAGCGGCCTGGCCGTCTCGGGGCGGAACAGCATCGGCCCGTTGATGCCCGGGTGGGCCCGTTCGTCGAGACCGAGGTCGATGTGTGCGATGACGTCACCGTCCCTGCAGTAGGAGCGCGGCGGGTGTGACGACCGACGGATGCCGGACGGGTTTCACGTTCCCAGCCCGTCCGGTGCGGCGCAACTCCCCAACGGCGGTGTCGCCGGGGACCCGGTCAGACGGAGAAGATCAGCGCGAGCCAGGCCCCGACGATCAGCACCAGCGCGAGCGCCAGCACCCAGGTGGGCACGGTGTACTCGCCGCGCCGGTTGCGCTCGATCTCGGCGCGAATCTTCTCGCGGCGGCGCTCGACCCAGTTCTGTCGCTGCGAGCCGCTCTCGGGGGGTTCGGAAGTCGTCATGGCGCGGTCAGCCTACCGGCCCGGCCGGCCCCGACGGCGGTCACCACCGTCCGGGCCGGCCGGCAGCCGTCACATGCTGGCGATCAGCCGCTCGACCCGCTCGTCGTACGCCCGGAACGGGTCCTTGCAGAGCACGGTGCGCTGCGCCTGGTCGTTGAGCTTCAGGTGCACCCAGTCGACGGTGAAGTCCCGCCGCTTCTCCTGCGCGTGCCGGATGAACTCGCCACGCAACCGGGCCCGGGTGGTCTGCGGCGGGGTCTCCTTGGCCTCGAAGATCTCCGGATCGGTGGTCACCCGGTCGACCTCACCGCGCCGCTCCAGCAGGGCGTACAGCCCCCGGCCCCGGCGCACGTCGTGGTAGGCCAGGTCCATCTGCGCGACCCGCGGGTGCGACAGCGGCAGGTCGTGCTTGCGCTGGTAACGCTCGATCAGCCGCAGCTTCGTCACCCAGTCGATCTCCCGGGACACCGGCTCCAGGTCACCGGTCTCCACCGCCCGCAGCACCCGGCCCCACAGCTCCACGACCCGCTTGGCGGCCTGGTCGCCGCCGCGTCGCTCCACGAACTCCGTCGCCTTGGCCAGGTATTCCTGCTGGATCTCCAGGGCACTGACCTCCTTGCCGGAGGCCAGCCGCACCTTGCGCCGGCCGGTGATGTCGTGCGACACCTCGCGGATCGCCCGGATCGGGTTCTCCAGCGTCAGGTCCCGCATCACCACCCCGGCCTCGATCATCCGCAGCACGATGTCGGCGGTGCCGACCTTGAGCAGCGTGGTGACCTCGTTCATGTTCGAGTCACCGACGATGACGTGCAGCCGGCGGTAGCGCTCCGCGTCGGCGTGCGGCTCGTCGCGGGTGTTGATGATGGGGCGGCTGCGGGTGGTCGCCGAGGAGACGCCCTCCCAGATGTGCTCCGCCCGCTGGGACAGGCAGTAGACCGCGCCGCGCGGGGTCTGCAGCACCTTGCCCGCCCCGCAGATCAGCTGTCGGGTGACCAGGAACGGGATCAGCACGTCGGCCAGCCGGCCGAACTCGCCGTGCCGGGAGACCAGGTAGTTCTCGTGGCAGCCGTACGAGTTCCCGGCCGAGTCGGTGTTGTTCTTGAACAGGTAGATCTCACCCGCGATGCCCTCGTCGTGCAGCCGCTTCTCCGCGTCGACGAGCAGCCCCTCCAGGATCCGCTCACCCGCCCGGTCGTGCGCGACCAGGTCGATGACGGAGTCGCACTCGGGGGTGGCGTACTCCGGGTGCGAACCGACGTCGAGGTAGAGGCGGGCGCCGTTGCGCAGGAACACGTTGCTCGACCGGCCCCACGACACCACGCGGCGGAAGAGGTACCGGGCAACCTCGTCCGGGGACAGCCGCCGCTGCCCGCGGTACGTGCAGGTGACGCCGTACTCGGTCTCGATGCCGAAGATTCGCCGCTCCATGGTGTGACATTAGCCGCCCGAGGCCCCGGTTGGGCAGCGCTCACCCCCGCCGTCCCACGCCGGGCGCCGCCGCAGGGCGCCCGACCAGGCGATCGGCGACCGTCACCGGCCCGCCGGCATCCGCCCGGCGGCGGACAACCACGGGGTACGGTGCCACCCGTGCGGATCCTCGTCACCGGCGGCGCCGGGTTCATCGGCTCGGCCTACGTCCGGCGACTGCTCACCGGCGCCGAGCCGACCCTCACCCCGGACACGGTCACCGTGCTGGACAAGTTCACCTACGCAGGCACCCGGGGCAGCCTCGACCCCGTCCGCGACGATCCCCGGCTGCGCGTCGTTGTCGGCGACGTCTGCGACGGCCGGCTCGTCGACGCCACCGTCGCCGGCCACGACCTCGTCGTCCACTTCGCCGCCGAGTCCCACGTGGACCGCTCCATCACCGGGGCCGCGCCGTTCGTGACCACCAACGTGCTCGGCACCCAGACCCTGCTCGACGCCGCGCTGCGCCACGGCGTCGCCCGCTTCGTGCAGGTCTCCACCGACGAGGTGTACGGCTCCATCGACAGCGGCTCGTGGACCGAATCCGCACCGCTGGACCCCAGCTCGCCCTACTCCGCCTCGAAGGCCGGCGCCGACCTGCTCGCCCTGGCTTACCACCGCACCCACGGCCTCGACGTGGTCGTGACCCGGGGCGCCAACACCTACGGCCCGTGGCAGCATCCGGAGAAGGTGGTGCCGCTCTTCGTCACCAACCTGCTCGACGGCCACGACCTGCCGCTCTACGGCGACGGCGGCAACGTCCGGGACTGGGTGCACGTGGACGACCACTGCCACGGCATCGTGCTGGCCCAGCAGGCCGGCCGGGCCGGCGGTGTCTACCACCTCGGCGGCGGTACCGAGCTGACCAACCGGGAACTCACCGGGCGGCTGCTGGCCGCCTGCGGCGCCGGCTGGGAGCGGGTACGGCCCGTCGCCGACCGCAAGGGCCACGACCGGCGCTACTCCCTCGACATCGGCACCAGCCGCCGGGAACTCGGCTACGCGCCGAGCGTCGACCTCGAGTGGGGGCTCGCCGGGACCGTCGACTGGTACCGGCGTCACCGCGACTGGTGGGAGCCCCTCAAGCGCCGGTGACGGGCCGCGGCCGGGCCGGTCGTGCGTAGAAGCGGCGACCGCGCCACCACGAGCCCGCCACAGACCCCCCGGCCGCCGGCCGCCACGCTGCGGGGCGGCGTTGGGACGGCGCTCGGGGTGCGGCAACGCTGACGCCGGAGCGTCCGCCCCGGCGTCAGCGGGCGTCGGTCAGGCCTCGGGGCTCTCGGGCTGCTGGCCCTCCAGGTCCGCCGACCCGGCCGACGAGGTGGGCTTCCCGGCCTCCTTGGTGGGCGCGGCCGGAGTCTCCGGCCGGGCCGACACCTCCTCCGCCTTGTCGCCGTCCAGCAGGGCGGTCAGCGCGGCGCCGGTGATCCGCCGGAACGTCCGGCCCACCCGGCGGCGGTCCAGGACCGCCACCTCCAGCTGGTTGGCGGCGATGGTACGGGCGGCCCCGCCCTCGCCCCCGACGCTGCTCAGCGCCTGCACGGCGACCTTCACCGCCTCGCTCAGCGACATCTCCGGGCGGTGGTGCGACTTCAGCACGCCCGTGATCGCCTCGGCCTGGCCACCCATCGCCATCCGCCCCGGCTCGTCGTTGACCGAGCCGTCGTAGGTGAGCCGGTAGAGCTCGTCCTCCTCGGCGGTGGCGCCGACCTCCGCCACGCAGATCTCCACCTCGAACGGCTTCGACTGCTCGGTGAAGATCGCACCGAGGGTCTGCGCGAACGCGTTGGCGAGGGCCCGGCCGGTCACGTCACGCCGGTCGTAGCTCAACCCGTTCAGGTCGGCCATCCGCACGCCGGCGCGACGCAGGTTCTCGAACTCGTTGTAGCGGCCGACGGCGGCGAAGCCGATCCGGTCGTAGATCTCACTGACCTTGTGCAGGGCGCTGGAGAGATTCTCGGCGACGAAGAGCACCCCACCGGAGTAGCTCAGGACCACCGCGCTGCGCCCCCGGGCGATGCCCTTGCGGGCCAGCTCGGAGCGGTCGCGCATGATCTGCTCGGGCGAGGCGTAGAACTGCATGGCCACGGCGGCGGTTCTCCTTAGGGCGCTGGGCTGACGACTGCTGTCTGGTGCGGGCGGGAACGGATCAACCGCCCGGGTTCTCCATCCGGCCGGAGACCACGCTCTCGGCGATCGCCGACATCTCGTCGTCGGTGAGCCGGTGGGTGCCCTCCGCCGTCGCCGTCATCACCACCGGGTAGATCCGCCGGATCAGGTCCGGCCCGCCGGTGGCGGTGTCGTCGTCGGCGGCGTCGTAGAGCGCCTCCACGGACAGGCGGACCGCGTCGTCGAGCGAGAGACCCGGCCGGAAGCGCTTCTTCAGCGCCGACCTGGCGAAGAGGGAGCCGGAGCCGATCGCGTCGTAGCCGGTCTCCTCGTAGGGACCGCCGGTGACGTCGAAGCTGAAGATCCGGCCGGCCCGGGCCGGGTCCCTGGCGGCCAGGTCGAAGCCGGCGAAGAGCGGGACGACCGCGAGGCCCTGCATGGCCGCGCCCAGGTTGCCGCGGATCATCGAGGCGAGCCGGTTGGCCTTGCCGTCGAGCGAGAGCATCGCGCCCTCGATCTTCTCGTAGTGCTCCAGCTCCACCTGGAACAGTCGCATCAGCTCGATGCCGATGCCCGCGGTGCCCGCGATGCCGACCAGCGAGTACGCGTCGGCCGGGTGCACCTTCTCGATGTCGCGCTGGGCGATCAGGTTGCCCATCGTGGCCCGCCGGTCGCCGGCCATCACCACGCCGCCGTCGGCGACGATGGCGACGATGGTCGTCGCGTGCGGCGCCAGGTCTGCGGCCATGCCCGGCGGCAGCGGCCGTCGGCCGGGCAGCATCTCGGGGGCCACCCTGCTCAGGAACGAGGTGAAGGAGGACGTCCCCGCGTTGGTGAACACATCTGGTAGACGCCCGGATGGATCAAAACCCGCTGCCACGTGGTTCCTCTCAGATACGTGATCGCCCTGGCCAGCCTCATGGGACTGTCACGGAACTGGCCAAGACCACCGTTGCAGTTGAAGCACAATATCCCGCGCACCCATCCGGTGCGATGATCGTGGTCCAGATGTTGCGGGTCGGCGCCGCCGCAGATCGCGCAGACCCCGCCCTGCTCGGCCAGGAGCTCGTCGAACTCCTTCTGCCCGACCCCGTAACGCCGCCGCAGGTGGTACTCGCGCGTGCCGCCGTGCAGCCGAAGCCTGCTCTTCTTACCCTTCTCGTTGTGGCAGGGCTTGCAGTATCGGCCGTAACCACCGCGGCCGGAGCGGTTCCGTGGGAAAGCATCGAGCGGCTTCATGTCACCGCAGGCCGGGCAGCGCCGATGACCCTCCGGCACAATCGGCAACCGGCGCACGTCCCGGCCGTGCCGCTCCCTCAAGCGTTTGGCGTAGCTGGCCTTTGAGCGCACGTTGAAGCAGGGCTTGCAGTAGCTGCCGCGACCCTCCGGTCGTCTGCTGTTTGCGCAGAACTCGTCGAGCGGCTTCCAGTCACCGCAATCCCGACAGCGGCGCTGGCCATCCCGGTCATCCGGCGAGCGAGCCATGTCCGAATTGGGAGGTTATGCCCTATTCACCCCCTTTTTGCACATAGCCCCTCACAAACTCTTCGGCGTTCTCTTCCAGGACGGAGTCGATCTCGTCGAGCAGGTCGTCGACGTCCTCGGTGATCTCGGCGTGCCGCTCGGCCACCTCCGGGTTCGCCTCGGTGGTGACGTCCTCGATCTCCTCGCCCTGACGGGACTTGCCCGACTGCGACTGACCGCCGCTGTCACGAGTGGCCATTGCTGCCTCCTCCACGATCGTCTGCGATCAACTTACCTCGCCGGAGCGACGAAAAGCCCGTCGCGCGCCGGCTTCGGCACCCGACGGGCATTCGTCTACGGCGGTCAGCCGCCGGTAAGTGTCTCCAGCAGGTCCTTGGCGCTGACGCAGCGGTCGAAGAGCGCGCCGACGTGCTTGCGGGTGCCGCGCTCCGGCTCCATCATCGGCACCCGCACCAGCGATTCCCGACCCACGTCGAAGATGACCGAGTCCCAGCTGGCCGCCACCACCTCGGAGGCGTACTGGGCCAGGCAGCGGCCCCGGAAGTAGGCGCGGGTGTCCTCCGGCGGCTCGGTCATCGCGGCGCGGGTCTCGGCGTCGGGGAGCAGCGTCTTCATCGCCCCCCGGGAGACCAGCCGGTGGTAGAGGCCCTTCTCGGGGCGCACGTCCGAGTACTGGAGGTCGACCAGCTGGAGCTTGTGGGAGCCCCAGGCGAGCTTCTCCCGCTCCCGGTAGCCCTCCAGCAGCCGCAGCTTGGCCACCCAGTCCAGCTCGTCGGCGCAGAGGAACGCGTCGCGGCCGAGCCGGTCCAGCACGCTCTCCCAGCGGTCCAGCACGTCCGAGGTCTGCTCATCGACGTCGGTGCCGTAGCGGTCGTCCACGAAGGACCTCACCCGCTCGTAGTACGCCCACTGCACGTCCAGGGCGGTCAGTCGGCGGCCGTCGCGCATCCGCATGAGGTGCTTCAGCGACGGGTCGTGGCTGACCGCGCGGAGCTCGCCGACCGGGTCGGCGATGCCCAGGTCGGGCCCGAGCGCCTTCTCCTCGATCATGGTGAGGATCAGGGCGGTCGTGCCGACCTTGAGGTACGTGGAGATCTCCGACAGGTTGGCGTCGCCGATGATGACGTGCAGCCGGCGGTACTTGTCGGCGTCGGCGTGCGGCTCGTCGCGGGTATTGATGATCGGCCGCTTGAGGGTGGTCTCCAGCCCGACCTCGACCTCGAAGAAGTCGGCTCGCTGGGAGATCTGGAAGCCGCTCTGCCCGCCGTCCTGGCCGATCCCGACCCGGCCGGCGCCGGCGAAGATCTGCCGGGTGACGAAGAACGGCGTCAGGTACGCGACGATGTCGGCGAAGGGCGTCTGCCGGCGCATCAGGTAGTTCTCGTGCGCGCCGTAACTGGCGCCCTTGTTGTCGGTGTTGTTCTTGTAGAGGTGGATCGGCTGGGTGCCCGGGATGGTGGCGGCGCGGCGGGCCGCCTCGGCCATCACCCGCTCCCCCGCCTTGTCCCAGCGCACCACGTCCCGGGGGTTGGTCACCTCCGGGGTGGAGTACTCCGGGTGGGCGTGGTCGACGTAGAGGCGGGCCCCGTTGGTGAGTATCACGTTGGCCAGGCCGAGGTCCTCGTCGGCGAGCGCCTCGGCCGGGTCGTACGCGGCTCCGGAGTAGGTGAAGCCACGTGCGTCGCGCAGCGGCGACTCCTCCTCGTAGTCCCAGCGGGCGCGGCCACCGCGGTTGAGTTCCGGGCGTGCTCCGTAGGCGTTGACCACCTGGGACGAGGTGACCATCGGGTTGGCTCCGGCCTGGCCGGGCACCGAGATGCCGTACTCGACCTCGGTGCCCATGATCCGTCTTACGCTCATCGACCTACCCGCTTCGCTCGCCCGACCGGTCCCCCGTCAGGTCGAGCGTAGTCGGCGTCACGACGGAAGGGGGCGCGCCGACCCGGCGCGGGCGGGGGCGAACCGGCGCGGGACGGGAACGGGGCCCGTGACGCGTGTCGCGTCGCGGGCCCCGTCGCGGGTGTCCGTCAGAGGTACTGGCCGGTGTTGCTGGCGGTCTCGATGGACCGGCCGGCCTCCGCGCCCTTGCCGCCGGAGACGAGCGTGCGGATGTAGACGATCCGCTCGCCCTTCTTGCCGGAGATGCGGGCCCAGTCGTCGGGGTTGGTGGTGTTGGGCAGGTCCTCGTTCTCGCGGAACTCGTCGACGCAGGCGTCGAGGAGGTGCTGCAGGCGCAGGCCCTTGCGACCGGAGGTGAGGAACTCCTTGATGGCCATCTTCTTGCTCCGGTCGACGATGTTCTGGATCATCGCGCCGGAGTTGAAGTCCTTGAAGTAGAGGACTTCCTTGTCGCCGTTGGCGTAGGTGACCTCGAGGAAGCGGTTCTCCTCGGTCTCCGAGTACATCCGCAGCACGACCGCGTCGATCATGGCCGCGACGGTGGCCTGGGGGTCGCCGCCGTGCTCGGCCAGGTCGTCCGGGTGCAGGGGCAGCCCGGAGAGGATGTACTTCGAGAAGATGTCCTTGGCCGCCTCAGCGTCCGGTCGCTCGATCTTGATCTTCACGTCGAGTCGGCCGGGGCGCAGGATCGCCGGGTCGATCATGTCTTCCCGGTTGGAGGCGCCGATGACGATGACGTTCTCCAGCCCTTCCACGCCGTCGATCTCGCTGAGCAGCTGAGGAACGATGGTGTTCTCCACGTCCGAGGAGACACCGGAGCCACGGGTGCGGAAGATCGAGTCCATCTCGTCGAAGAACACGATCACCGGGGTGCCCTCGCCGGCCTTCTCCCGGGCGCGCTGGAAGATCAGCCGGATGTGCCGCTCGGTCTCGCCGACGTACTTGTTGAGCAGCTCCGGGCCCTTGATGTTGAGGAAGAAGCTGGTGTGCCTCTCCTTGCCCTCCCGCTCGGCGATCTTCTTCGCCAGCGAGTTGGCCACCGCCTTGGCGATCAGCGTCTTGCCGCAGCCGGGCGGACCGTAGAGCAGGATGCCCTTCGGCGGACGGAGCTGGTGCTCGCGGAACAGGTCGGCGTGCAGGAAGGGCAGCTCCACCGCGTCGCGGATCTGCTCGATCTGCGAGTGGAGGCCACCGATGTCGCCGTAGTCGACGTCGGGCACCTCCTCCAGGACCAGCTCCTCGACCTCGCTCTTCGGGATCCGCTCGTAGGCGTACGCCGAGCGGGGCTCGATCATCAGCGAGTCACCGGCCCGGATCGGCGAACCGATCAGGGTCTCGGCGAGGTGCACGATCCGCTCCTCGTCGGAGTGCGAGACCACCAGCGCCCGGTCGCCCGGGGCGCCGTCGGGACCCGCGAGGATCTCCTTGAGCATCACCACCTCGCCGACCCGCTCGAAGCCGAACGCGTCGACGATGTTGAGCGCGTCGTTGAGTAGAACCTCCTGGCCGCGCCGCAGCTCGGCGACGTCCAGTGAGGGCGAGACGGCCACGCGGAGCTTGCGTCCGCCGGTGAAGACGTCCACCGTGCCGTCGTCGTGCCGCGCGAGGAAGACGCCGTAGCCACTCGGCGGTTGCGCGAGGCGGTCGATCTCCTCCTTGAGCGTCACGATCTGCGCGCGAGCCTCCTTGAGGGTGCTCACGAGCCGGTCGTTGTTCTCGGTCAGCCGCGCCAACTGTGCCTGGGTGGCCGCCAGCCGCTCTTCGAGCTGCCGGACGTGTCGGGGGCTTTCGGTCAACTTGCGCCGCACCAGAGCGAGTTCCTCTTGAAGGAACGCGACCTGCGTGGAGAGATCGTGGGCCTCCTTCTCCCACCGTGCGGCGCGCGAGTCCGCGTCGTCGCTGCGTGCCACGTCCCACCTCCCCGGGGGGCTTGAACGTTCTGCCCTAACACTAGCCGCTATGAGGCCGATTCGGTCCCACGCAACGCCCTCGTCACCGAACCTTGATCGCCAAGGGTGGCCTCGGGGGCCGGTCCGGGCGTTCGGGTACCGTCGGAGCGTGGGACAGGAGAACATGGGGGGTACGCCGTGGCGGAGGTCGTGACAGACCAGTTGCAGGTCTGGGTGGACCAGGATCTCTGCACCGGGGACGGGCTCTGCGTGCAGTACGCGCCGGAGGTCTTCGAGTTCGACGTCGACGGCCTGGCGTACGTCAAGGGCACCGACGGTGAGCTGCGGCTGGCCCCGGGCAGCCGGGTCGACGTGCCGGAGCACCTGCGCCTCGAGGTGATCGACTCGGCGAAGGAGTGCCCGGGCGACTGCATCCACGTGGTGCGCGGCAGCGACGGCGTCGAGGTGGCCGGCCCGGAGGCCGAGGAGGACTGACCGCAGCCGCGCGCCGGCGGGCCCGCACACCCGCGCTCGTCCGGCCGGCGCAGGCCGTCGACGGCAGGCCGCGGGACCGCTCCCCGGCCGCCCGTGCCAAGTCAGCGGCGGTGCCCGGCGATGACGTCACAGACCGACGGTACGACGCCAGTGACCGACGGTACGCCTCAGAGCATCGGGCGGCCGACCACCGAGGCGACCAGCCGGGCGAACTCCCCCAGCCGGGCGATCTGCCCGGCCCCGCCGGCGTCGAGGGTCTTTCCGAAGCGCAGCGCGTCGTGCCGGGGCGCGCCCACCACCTCCTCGCTGGGCGGTGCCTCGTCCAGCGAGGTGAGCAGCAGGTAGACGTCGATGCTGTCGACCCGGATCCCGCCGTCGTCGTCGCGGGTCAGCCGCCGCCGGCAGCCGACCTCGGTCACCGTGGAGACCGGCACCACCCGCAGCGACGAGGTCATCGACCCGGGCGGCCCCTCCCCCGGCGGCACGTCCTCGCCGTGCCAGAGGATGAGCCGGCTGCCGTCGCAGACCACGACCTCCTGCCACACCCCGTTGACCTCGTTGACGAAGCGTTCCAGCGTGAAGCCGAGCACCGAGGCGCCCCGCAGCACCCCGCCGAGCGCCTCCAGCGCGACGTCCGGGTCCCGCAGGTAGGCCCGGGCCGCCGACTCGAGGTCCTGGTAGGGCGACCAGTCCGGGAACACCGCCGGCAGGTCACCACCGCCGAAGCCCGGACGGCTCATGCCACCTCCCCGTGCCAGCGCCGCCGGCCCGCACCGGCCGGCGGGATCCACCCGCTCACTCCCAGCCGCCCCGTCCCGCCGTCACGGCCGGTCCGTCTCCCCCGCCGCGACGGTTTCCGCCTCGCCGGCCACCTCGGCGGCCACCGCGGCGGCGGCCTGCCGGGCAGCCTCCGCCTCGCGCAGCGCCTGCCGACGCTCGGCGTACGCCTCGGCGCCCTTGCTGGGCTTGCGCCGGCGGGGCGGGGCGGTGACCCCGGGGGCGAGCTTACGCGCGGAGACCAGGAACGCGGTGTGCGCGATCATGCGGTGGTCGGGACGCACAGCCAGCCCCTCGGCGTGCCAGTCGCGCACCAGCGACTCCCAGGCCCGCGGCTCGGTCCAGCCGCCACGCTCGCGCAGCGCCTCCACCAGCTCCGACAGCTGCGGGGTGGTGGCCACGTAGCCGATGAACACGCCGCCGGGCAGCAGCGCCCGTTCGACCATGTCGAGGGTCTCCCACGGGGTGAGCATGTCGAGGATGATCCGGTCGAAGCCGGTCTCGGCGCACTCGGCGACGTCGCCGACGTGCAGGTTCCACGCCGGGTGCGGCCCGTTGAAGAACGCCTCGACGTTGCGCTTGGCGATCTGGGCGAAGTCGTCGCGCAGCTCGAACGAGTGCAGCTCCCCCTCGGTGCCGACCGCGCGCAGCAGCGAGCAGCTCAGCGCACCGGAGCCGGCGCCGGCCTCCAGCACCTTGGCGCCGGGGAAGATGTCGCCCATGGCGACGATCTGCGCCGAGTCCTTCGGGTAGATCACCTGCGCACCGCGCGGCATGGAGAGCACGTAGTCCGACAGCAGGGGGCGCAGGGCCAGGAACGCGGTGCCGCCGCCGGAGGTGGTGACCACGCTGCCGTCGGGCAGGCCGATCAGCGCGTCGTGCTCCAGGATGCCCCGGTGGGTGTGGAACGCCTTGCCGTGCTCCAGGGTGACCGTGTGCATCCGCCCCTTGGGGTCGGTCAGCTGGACCCGGTCGCCGGGCCGGAAGGGCCCGCGGTGCACGGGTGTCAGCGCCGGATTGTCGGCGGGCGCCGGGGCGCCCGGGTCGGCCTGGGCGGCGGAGGGAGTTGCGGTCACGTGTTCATCTTCCGTTGGGGTTCGAGGAGCTGAGCCAGATCCGCGATGTGCAGGATGCCGACGACATCTTCGCCTGAGGTCACCACGTACTGTGCGCCCGGGTGGCTCTGGACGGTCTCCATCACCCGCTCGCCGTCGAGCCCGACCGGCATGGCCGGCAGGCCGGCCAGCGACCGGGAGACCGCGTCGACGGCGAGCCAGGGGCGGCGCTCCACCGGGACGGCCTCGGCCGCGGTCGGGTCGACCAGGGCGACCGGCCGGCCGGCGGAGTCGGTGACCAGCAGCGCGGCGCCCGGCTCGGTGGCGGCCTGCCGGCGCTGCGCCTCGGCCAGGGGGGTGCCGGTGGGCACCGCCAACACCGGGCGGGCCAGCCGGGACAGGTCGATCAGCGGGAACCGGCGGCTGACCCGGGCCACCCGGATCGACTGCCCGGCACCCCGCCAGAGGGTGAACGCGACCAGCAGCATCAACGGCAGCGCCAGCGGAGCGAGGTTACGGGTGAGGGTGAGCAGGGTGACCAGCAGCGCGGTGCCGACCGCGACGGCGCGCCCCACCCAGCCGGCGACCTCGGTGCCCCGGTGCCGGTCGCGGGTCAGCGCCCACACCGCGGCCCGCAGCGCCCGACCGCCGTCGAGCGGCAGCCCGGGCAGGATGTTGAACAACGCCACGATGACGTTGCTCACCGCGAGCTGGAAGGCGAGCTGGTTGGCCACGGTACGGTCCGGCAGCGCCAGGGTGGCGGCGACCGCCAGCACGCCGAGCACGGCGGAGACGGCGGGGCCGGCGAGCGACACCAGCAGGTCGACCCGGGGCGTCGGGGCGTCGCGGTCCATCTCGGTGTAGCCGCCGAGCAGTTCCAGGGTGATCCCGCGCACACCAATGCCGTACCGGCGGGCGGTGAGGGCGTGGCCGAGCTCGTGCAGCAGCACCGAGCCGAGCAGGGAGACGACGAAGCCGAAGCCGATCAGGTAGCCCCCGAGCTGCGACAGGTCGAGCTGGCGGCGGGCGAACTCGGCGTACAGGACCGTCACCAGCAGGGCCAGCAGCAGCATCGAGCCGTTGAGGTGCAGCGGCACCCCGAACACCCGGCCCACGGTCAGGCCGGGGCGCCGGTCGGGCCGGCGCTGCGGTCGCCTCGTCTGCTCCACCGGGTCGATGCTACGCGGAGCGGATCATGCGCCGGAGCGGCGACGGCGGCCGTGTCACACCGGTGCCCTAACCTTCCGGGCATGACGGCGGAACCGGTGACCACGCAGCAGCCCGCGACCCCGGCGGAGGTGCCGGCCACGGTGCGCGCCTCGCTGTCGCCGTCGCGGGCGGCGGCTTTCAAGACCTGCCCGCTGCTCTACCGGTTCCGCAGCATCGACCGGCTGCCCGAGCGACCCACCGTCGAGCAGGCCCGGGGCACGCTGGTGCACGCCGTGCTGGAGCGGCTGTTCGACCTCCCCGTCGGTGGGCGCACTCCGGCCGCGGCCGGTGACCTGGTGGCCCCGCAGTGGGACCGGCTGCTCACCGAGCAGCCGGAGCGGGCGCAGCTCTTCACCGCCGGCGACGGGCCGGCCGCGGCCGAGTTCCTCCGCTCCGCCGCCGCGCTGCTGGAGGGTTACTTCGCCGTGGAGGACCCGAGCCGGCTCGAGCCGGCCGAGCGGGAGAGCCTGATCTCCGCGGTGGTCGACGAGGAACTGCTGATCCGGGGCTACCTCGACCGGCTCGACGTGGCGCCGGACGGCGCACTGCGGGTGGTCGACTACAAGACCGGCGGCGCGCCGCGCGAGGCGTTCGAGGCCCGCGCGCTGTTCCAGCTGAAGTTCTACGCGCTGGTGCTCTGGCGCACCCGGGGCGTGGTGCCCCGGGTGCTGCGGCTGCTCTACCTCAAGGACGCGGAGGTGTGCGACTACGCCCCCGACGCCGAGGAGCTGCTGCGGTTCGAGCGCACGGTGGTGGCGCTGTGGCGGGCGATCGAGCAGGCGACCGCCCGGCAGGATTTCCGCCCCCGGCCGAGCCGGCTCTGCGACTGGTGCAGCCACCAGGCGCTCTGCCCGAGCTTCGGGGGCACCCCGCCGCCGTTCCCCGCGCCGGCGGCCGCGGCGGATCCGCTGCGTGACGCCCGCCCCCGTCCGGCGCCCCCCGGCGCCGACGAGTAGACCCCCACGCGGGAGCGGGGCCGCGGACTCCACCCGAGCCGCGCAGGTTCCCGCCGCCGCGGCCCGGGTCTCTCCTCCGCGGGGAGGAGGCGCGGCTCACCGTGCGCGACGACCTTCCCGCCGCCGGCGGCGGCTAGCGTCGCGGTATGACTTCGGGCCCCAGGGCGTGGCTGCGCCGACACCCGCTCGCCGGGGACGCGCTGCTGGCCGCCGCCCTGGTGGCGCTCGGGGTCGTCCTCGTCCTGGTCACGCCGCCGCAGTTCCGGCCCCGGGACGTGCCTGCCGCGTTGGCGTGGAGCGTGCTCTGCGCCGCACCGGCCGTCCTGCGCCGGGCGGCGCCCTGGATGGCGGTGGGCGCCGCGGTGGCCACCCTGGCGCTGCCCGCGCTGACCGGGCTGGCCCCGGTGTCGCAGAGCCTGACGTTCATGCTGCTGACCTACACGATGGCGGCGCACCGGCCGGCCCGCCCGGCGGCGCTCGCGGCGGTGCTGCTCTGGGTGCCGGTGGCGGTGGCCAACCTCATCGCGCCGCCGCAGGGGGTGCTGGAGGTCGGCCCGGCGTACCTGCTCTTCAACAACCTGCTGGTCGGGGTGGTGTCGTACTCGGTGGGGCGGGCCGTGCACGCCCGCCGCACCTCCACCGACGCGCTGCGGGAGCGGGCCCGGGTCGCCGAGGAGAACCAACGCTCGCTGGCCGCGCAGGCGGTCGCCGACGAGCGCCGCCGCATCGCCCGGGAGCTGCACGACGTGGTGGCCCACCACGTCAGTGTCATGGGGGTGATGGCCACCGGGGCCCGTCGCGTGCTGCACCGGGACCCGGCCGCCGCCGACGAGGCGATCGCCACCGTGGAGGAGACCAGCCGGGCCACGCTGCGGGAGATGCGCCGCCTGTTGGACGTGCTGCGCACCGACGCCGAACCCGTGGCCGACCTGACCCCGCAGCCGGGACTCGCCGGCATCGGGACACTGGTGGAGCAGGTACGGGAGGCCGGCCTGCCGGTGACGCTGCGGGTCGAGGGGACGCCGGGCACGCTCGAGGAAGGGGTGGCGCTGACCCTCTACCGCATCGCGCAGGAGGCGCTGACCAACGTGCTGAAGCACGCCGGGGCGGCCACCGCCCAGGTGCGGCTGACCTTCGACGGCGGCGGGGTCGGCATCGAGGTCACCGACACCGGCCGCGGTCCCGGCCCGGACGGCGACCGGGTGGGGCACGGGCTGGTGGGGATGCGGGAACGGGTCGCCCTCTACGGTGGTGTCCTGCGCACCGGGGCACGCCCCGGCGGGGGCTTCCGGGTGTACGCGAGAATCCCGGTGGAACCACTCGGCACGGCAGCGGCGTGAGGGGCTTCGGGGCGTACGCGAGAATCACCGGCACGGCAGCGGCATGACGGGTCGACCGGTGCGACCGGCAGGACGGGAGATCAGATGACCGACGCGACGGCGCCGGCGAGGCCGGTGCGCGTCCTGCTCGCCGACGACCAGCCGCTGCTGCGTACCGGCTTCCGGATGGTGCTGGGCGCGGAGGACGACCTGGACATCGTGGCCGAGGCCGGCGACGGGCTGGAGGCGGTCGACCTGTCCCGCCGGCTGCTGCCCGACGTGGTGCTGATGGACATCAGGATGCCCCGGATGGACGGGGTCGCCGCGACCCGGGCGATCGTCGACGCGCGGTTGCCGGTGCGGGTGCTGATCCTCACCACCTTCGACCTCGACGAGTACGTGGTGGGGGCGCTGCGGGCCGGGGCGAGCGGTTTCCTGGCCAAGGACGTGCCGGCGGAGGACCTGGTCACGGCGATCCACACGGTGGCCGCCGGGGAGGCGGTGGTGGCCCCACGGATCCTCAAGCGGCTGCTGGACCGCTTCGCCGACGTGCTGCCGGATCCGGCGGCGACACCGCCGAAGACGCTCAGCGCGCTGACCGAGCGGGAGCGGGAGGTGCTCGTGCAGGTCGCCCGGGGGCTGTCCAACGCCGAGATCGCCCGGGCGCTGTCGGTCAGCGAAACCACCATCAAGACCCACGTGGGGCACGTGCTGACCAAGTTGGGGCTGCGGGACCGGGTGCAGGCGGTCGTGCTGGCGTACGAGACGGGCCTGGTCCGCCCGCAACGGTGATCGCTCGTCACGCTTCGCGTGGCGACGTGGCCAGGCTGGTCTGCCGCTCCGTCTCCTCGCCGCGCGGATCCACCCTGCCGATGGCGTCGGCCCGGCCCCACCGCCCCGGGATGTCGAGCAGTTCGATGCGGCCGAACCGCTCGGGCAGCGCCGGCTCGACCACCAGATCGTCCCCGTACGGCTCGAGGCCGAGCAGAGTGCGCACCAGCAGCAGGGGTGCTCCGGTGGCTTCGGCCTGGGGACTGTTGGCCGTCGGGTACGGGACGGGCTTGCGGGTCGACTCGCGGTCGAAGCCGCCGAAGGCCTCCGGCAGCCGGCCCTGGAAGTGGTGCGACGCGTCGATGATCCCCTCGGCGATGCGTCCCGCCTCCTCGGTGAAGCCGTAGCGGCGCAGGCCCCAGGCGATCAAGGAGTTGTCGGAGGGCCAGACGGCGCCGACGTGGTACCCGAGCGGGTTGTAGCGGCCGTCCCCCTCGGCCAGGCTGCGTACTCCCCAGCCGGAGAAGAGTCGGGGGCCGAGCAGGTGTTCGGCGATCTTCGCGGCGCGGGATTCCTCGACGATGCCGCTCCACAGCAGGTGGCCGATGTTGGAGGAGAGGGCGTCGACCTGGCGGCCGTCGCCGTCGAGGGCGAGGGCGTAGTACTCGCCGTCGGCGACCCAGAAGTCGCGGTTGAAGCGCCGTTTCAGCTCGGCCGCTTCGCGTTCCAGCCGGTCGGCGTAGTCGGGGTCGTTCCAGAACTGTCGGGCCAGCCGGGCGCCGCGGATCTTGGCGTCGTAGGCGTAGCCTTGCAGCTCACAGGTGGCGTGGGGCAGACCGGCCAGCCTGCCGTCCCGGAAGGAGATCGCGTTGGGGGATTCCTTCCAGCCCTGGTTCGTCAGCCCGGTTCGTTCGTTGCGCCGCTGGTACCGGACGTAGCCGTCGCCCATGATGTCGCCGTACTCGTCGATCCAGTGCAGGGCCGCCCGCGCCTCGTCCTCGAACTCCCGCACCGTATCGGCGTCTCCGGTCCACCGCTCGTACTCGTCGAGCAGGACCACGTACAGCGGGGTCACGTCGGCGGCCCCGAAGTAGGGCGACTGTGGGAGTTCCTCGAACGCGACGGATTCCCCGTAGCGGAACTCCCGCAGGATCTTGCCCGGCTCCTCGTCCCGGAAGTCGTCGAGCACGGCGCCCTGGTCGATGCCGAGCATGCGCAGGGTGGCGACCGCCAGCTCCGGTACGAACGGTAACGCCTGCAGGCTGACGAAGATGGGTTCCCGGCCGGCGAGGGTCGCGCTCCACGGCAGACCCGCCGCGGGCAGCGCCTCGGCCGGTAGCGTCAGCGGCGAGTACTCCAGCGCGGCGAGATCGACCAGGCACCGCCGGTACGTCCGCTCCAGTGGCTCCCAGTCGCAGATCAGCTGCGGAGCCGCGCCGAGCCACTGCTGGAGGTCCCACTCGAGCCGGGACCTGTCGCGCCGGCGGCGGCCGGGATAGACATGCTCCCGGACGTCCTGACCGTCCGGGCGCAGCACCAGGCCTCGGACGTGCAGCGTCGTGGTCCACTGGCCGTGCGGTTCGATCCGGATCTGGTACGTCAGCCCCCGTTCGTCGACCTGCGCCGGCTCGGCGGTGGAGATGACCGTCTCCCGCCGGAACGCGTCGCGCTGGTAGCCGAGATGCAGCCGCCCGTCCTCGACGCGCCGGTACAGCCGGCCCTCCGGCGTACGCCCCTGTCCCGCCAGGATCAGCGGCACGAAGTCGGAGTCCGCCTCCACGCGGACGGTGATCTCGGCCGGTTCGCCGGAGTGGTTGAGCACCGTCACCTGCTCCTCGAAGCTACCGGCCACCGACCGCTCCCGGATCACCGACACCTTCGCGTCGACGTAGTGGGTAGGTGCGCCGGGCACCAGGAAGAAACGCACCTCGAAGTAGGACGGGTCGTCCCGGGCGAGCGGGCTCAGCCGTTCACCGTTGAGGGTCAGCCGCCACAGGGACAGGAACCGGGTGTCGAACGAGTAGAACCCGCACGGCACGGCGGTCTTCGCCTCCAGGTCGCCACTGCCGTCGCTCAGGACGAAGATGTTGCCGTCGAGGATCCTGATGAGGTCCGTCTTCATCCGCGCCCCCCACGGTCACGGACGACGTCCCGCGGATGTCGTGCCCCGGGCGGAGGCGCGAAGAGCCGCTCCAGCAGGACGATGAACCGAAATTTTCCCTCGCTCGTTATCTCGTTCCTCAGCCACGCCGGGATCGGTTTGGCCTCGCCACGGACCATGCGGTCGAAGAAGGCACTGTCGGCACGGATGACGGCGTCGGCGTCGCCGTCCCGTTGTGACACGCGGACGGCCCCCCCGCGGATCTCCACGAACCAGTGGTCGACCTCCTGATCGTGTTCCAGGTCGAACCGGATGGTGCCGTTCGTCTTCTTCAGCACGCGTTCGTCGCCGTGTCGTTCGAGCGCGTCGAAGAATCTCCGAGTCGTCTCCGACATGGCACCCCCACCCCCGCAGGAAATCGCGACCAGGATGCAGCGTCGCTCAGGTTGCGGTGCCCTGACCTCACCCGAACCGGATGAGATTGCCGGGCCACTCACGCAAGGCACTGACATTTCACCCGGTGCGGGTGATGCGGCGGTAACGCCGGCACCGGTCATGGTGAGGGTGGCTGATCGTCCGGGCTCTGGGGACCTACCGGAGGAGGCTCATGTCGAATCCCACCGCGAACTTCTTCGACGCGCTCGACCGGCGGGGCCACGAACCCCTCCTCGAGGAGGCCGTCGGCAGCATCCGGTTCGACCTCGAACACGACCACGAGGTCGACCACTGGTTGGTGGTGATCAGACGCGGCGATGTCCACGTCTCGCGGGAGGAGAGCGAGGCCGACTGCGTGTTCACGGGCAGCAGAGCGGTCTTCGACCGGATCGTCACCGGCAGGTCGCACGTCTACGCGGCGTGGGTGCGTAACGAACTCAGGGCCGAGGGTGACGTGCGGCTTGGCCGTTTCCTCCAGCGCGTGATGCCGGGGCCACCCGGCGCGCACCACCCACGGGAGTTCGCCCGCCGGGAGATCCGACCGGCATGAGCGACGGACTCGTTCGACTACTGGACGGCAACACGTTCGTGGTCAGTGAGGAGACCGGCGACATCGACGCGTCGCCGGCCATCCCGACCGGTTTCTTCTCGTTCGACACCCGGTTCCTGTCGAAATGGATCCTGTCCATCAACGGTGAGCGGGTCAACGCGCTCACCGTTGAGGAGGTCGAATACTTCGAGAGCCGATTCTTCGTCGTCCCGACCGTCCTGACTCCGCTGGTGGACATCAGCGTGTCGGCCATTCGCGAGCGCTCCATCGGCGAGAGCTTCAACGAGCGGCTGACCGTGATCAACCACGAGCCCGGGCCCGTCGACCTGCGGATCCGGATCGACATCGAGAGCGACTTCGCCGACCTTTTCGAGATCAAGGACGTGCGCAACAAGAAGGGCAGGCACTACGCCCGGATCGAGGACGGGTGCCTGCGGCTCGGCTATCGGCGGGAGACGTTCCACCGGGAGACGTTGGTCTCCTCCACCGAGCCGGCGCACATCGACGAGCGGGGGCTGACCTACGACGTCCGGCTCGAACCGCACGGCGAGTGGGTCACCGACATCCGCGTGCGGCCCCTGGGCGTGAACGGACGTGATCTTCGGGAGAATCTGCAGGGCTCGCCCGGCCGGGCCCGCCGGCAAATACGGCAGGACCTGGACCGTTGGCTCGCGGAGGCCCCCCGTCTGACCTGCGACTCCCCGACATTGGCAATGACCTACCGGCGCAGCCTGGCCGATCTCGCCGCGCTGCGTTTCATGCCGCTGACCGGCGGCGGACATGCCCTGCCCGCCGCCGGCCTGCCGTGGTTCATGGCCATCTTCGGCCGGGACAGCATCTTCACCAGCCTGCAGGCACTGCCGTTCGCGCCGGACCTGGCGGTCACGACGCTGCGCCTGCTGGCGCTGCTGCAGGGCGTCGTCCTCGACAACTTCCGTGAGGAGGAGCCGGGGAAGATGCCGCACGAACTGCGGTACGGGGAGACGATCGGCTTCGAGGAGCAGCCCCACTCGCCGTACTTCGGCAGCGCCGACTCCACGCCGCTGTACGTGATCCTGCTCGACGAGTACGAGCGGTGGACCGGAGACGCCGCCACCGTGCGGATGCTCGAGCGCTCCGCGAGAGCCGCGCTGCACTGGATCGACGAGTATGGCGACATCATGGGCGACGGCTACGTCTGGTACCGGCGCCGCAACGAGAAGAACGGGTTGGAGAATCAGTGCTGGAAGGACTCCTGGGACTCGATCTCCTTCCGTGACGGGAGGCTGGCCGGTCTGCCCCGCGCTACCTGTGAGCTGCAGGGCTACGCCTACGACGCCAAGATCCGCGGCGCCCGGCTAGCCCGCGAGTTCTGGAACGACCCCGCATACGCCGACCGGCTGGAACGGGAGGCGGCCGAGCTCAAGCAGCGCTTCAACCGGGACTTCTGGGTCGAGGACGGGGAGTACTACGCCCTCGCGCTCGACGGCGACGGCCGCCAGGTCGACGCGCTCTCCTCGAACATCGGCCACCTGCTGTGGAGCGGGATCGTCGAAGAATCCCGGGCCGCAAAGATCGCCGAGCACCTGCTCGGCGACCGACTGTTCTCCGGCTGGGGCGTACGCACCCTGGCCGAGGGACAGGGACGGTACAACCCCATCGGCTACCACGTCGGCACCGTCTGGCCCTTCGACAACGCGTTCATCGCCTGGGGCCTTCGGCGCTACGGCTTCACCCACGAGGCGGGACGCATCGCCGAGGGCATCATCGACGCCGCCGAGTTCTTCGACGGCAGACTTCCGGAGGCCTTCGGCGGATACGACCGGACGCTGACCAGGTACCCGGTCCTGTACCCCACGGCGTGCAGTCCACAGGCGTGGTCCACGGGCACCCCCTTGCTGTTGCTGCGGACCATGCTCGGCATGGAGCCGCGCGGGGACCACCTCGTGACCAGACCGGCCGTGCCCACGGGCATGGGCCGGATTGAGCTGCTCAACATCCCCGGTCGGTGGGGCCGGGCCGGCGCCCTCGGACGCGCTCGCCCGGAGCGACGCTGACCGCTGCGGTTGGCCGGCAGGTCCACCAGAGGTGCGTCCAGCCCGTCGGGACGGCGGGGCCGGACTGACGCGCCGCATCCCATCGCGGCCGGCCTCGCCTTCGCCGGCAGGCCTGCGATACGCCCCAGTACCCGCGGCGGCTGCCGCGCCACGCGTACTCGGGGAGTCGCCGTTCGGGCGACGGCCCCGTTGCCGTCGTCACCTACCGTGACCGGAGACGGCGCGGAGCGGTTGACCCTCACGCGGCGTCACTGTGCAGGATCTCCTTTCGGCCGGCGGGAAAGCGTTCGACCGGCCGCCGGGTCAGGGGTAACCCTGAGCCGGCGATGGGGGTCACCCGCAGCGCGAAATCCGCACCGGCTCCGCCCGGAGTCGGACGGATCGGCGGCGAAGAGCGTCGAGGATGGGAACTGCGCCGGACCAACGGGGGCGGCGCGGATCGACGGCAGACGGAAGAGGTAGATGACGTGACCGCGACGGTAGGCCGGCAGGCGCAGGCCGCGGCCCGGGCGAGCGACGTGTGGAAGGTGTACGGCAGCGGCGAGGCGCAGGTCGTGGCGCTGCGGGGGGTCAGCGCCGAGTTCGAGCGGGGCCGGTTCACGGCGATCATGGGCCCGTCGGGTTCGGGCAAGTCGACGCTGATGCACTGCCTGGCCGGGCTGGACTCGGTGACCCGGGGCACGGTCGCCATCGGCGAGACCACGGTCACCGGCCTGGGTGACGCGGGGCTGACGAAGCTGCGCCGGGACAAGGTCGGCTTCATCTTCCAGCAGTTCAACCTGCTGCCGACGCTGACCGCCAAGGAGAACATCCTGCTGCCGCTGTCGATCGCCGGGCGCAAGCCGGACCCGGCCTGGTACGACACGGTGATCGCCACGGTGGGCCTGCGCGACCGGCTGGACCACCGCCCGGCGCAGCTCTCCGGCGGGCAGCAGCAGCGGGTGGCGTGCGCCCGCGCGCTGGTCTCCCGCCCAGAGGTGATCTTCGCCGACGAGCCGACCGGCAACCTGGACTCCCGCTCCGGCGCGGAGGTGCTGAACTTCCTGCGCAACTCGGTGCGTGAACACGGGCAGACCATCGTCATGGTCACCCACGACCCGACCGCCGCCGCGTACGCCGACCGGGTGGTCTTCCTCGCCGACGGCGAGATCGTCTCCGAGCTGATCGAGCCGACCGCCGACACGGTGCTGGACACCATGAAGAAGCTCGACACCCCGGCCGAGGTGGGCAACTGATGTTCCGGGCGACTCTGAAGAGTCTGCTGGCCCGCAAGGTCCGGCTGATCCTCTCCGGCCTGGCGGTGGTGCTGGGCGTCATGTTCGTCTCCGGGGCGTTCGTGCTCACCGACACCCTGGGCCGTTCGTTCGACTCGGTCTTCGCCGACGGCTTCTCCGAGGTCGACGTCAACGTGGCGGCGAAGCCGAAGGTGGCCGTCAGTGAGGTCCAGGGCGAGCAGACCGCCGCCCCGGTGCCCGCGGCCACCGTCGAACGGGTGAAGCAGGTGCCGGGCGTGGCGGACGCCGAGGGCGTCGTCGCCGCCGACGGCGCCCGGCTGATCGGCAGCAACGGCAAGGTCGTCACCTCGTTCGGGCCGCCGCAGATCGGCGGGAACTGGATCGGTGAGAGCGACCTGCTGCGGCTGCGCGAGGGCCGGGCCCCGCAGGCCGACGACGAGATCGTGGTCAACAAGGCACTGGCGGACGCGGCGAAGGTGCGCGTCGGCGAGCGGGTCGGGGTGCTGACCGCGTTCGAGTCGAAGCGGCGCGAGTTCGCCCTGGTCGGTGTGTTCGGCTACAGCGGTGACCGGGACTCCATCGGCGGGGTCAACGAGGTCATGTTCACCACCGGCGTGGCGCAGCGGCTGATGCTCGGCGAGCCCGACGCCTTCAGCAGCGTCACGGTGACCGCCGCCGACGGGGTGGCGGCGGAGGCGCTGCGCGACGACGTCGCCGGCGCGCTCGGCCCGGACTACGAGGTCAAGACCGGCGAGCAGGTGGCCACGGACGCGTCGGCCAGCCTCAAGGAGGGCCTGACCTTCTTCAACCGGATCCTGCTCGGCTTCGCCGCGGTGGCGCTGCTGGTGGGCACCTTCCTGATCCTCAACACCTTCTCGATCATCGTCGCCCAGCGGACCCGGGAACTGGCGTTGATGCGGGCCATCGGGGCCAGCGGCCGGCAGATCATCGGGTCGGTGGTGCTGGAGGCGATCGCGGTGGGGCTGATCGCCTCGGTGCTCGGCCTGGCCGCCGGCATCGGCATCGGCGCGCTGCTGGCGTACCTGTTCGGCAAGCTGGCCGGTGGGTTGACCCTGGCCGGGATCGGCGTCCCGCCCGCGGCGGTGATCGGGGCGTTCGCCGTCGGTCTGGTCATCACCGTGGTGGCGGCGCTGCTGCCGGCGCTGCGGGCCTCCCGGATCCCGCCGATCGCCGCGATGCAGGACGTGGCGACGCCGGACCGCCCGCTGACCAAGGTCACCGTGGCGGGCGGCATCGTCACCGCGATCGGTGGAACGCTGCTCTTCCTGGGGCTCAGCGGCAACGCCCGGGGCAACACCCTGCCGACGATCCTGGCCGGGGTGCTCTTCGCCTTCATCGGCGTGGCGCTGCTGACCCCGCTGATCAGCCGGCCGGTGGTGAGCCTGCTCGGTGCGGTCTTCTCCTGGTCGGTGCCGGGCAAGCTGGGCCGGCTCAACTCCGGGCGCAACCCGCGCCGCACGGCGATCACCGCGGCGGCGCTGATGGTCGGCATCGCCCTGGTCACCGGGGTGACGGTCATCCTGGACTCGGCGAAGGGCAGCATCGGCAAGCTCGCCGAGGACCGGATCAAGGCCGAACTCGTCATCGCCGGCGCGCAGAGCGGCCCCCGGCCGCCGAGCTTCGACCCGGAGGTGCTGGAGAAGGCTGCGGCGATCCCCGGCGTCCGCCTCGTCGACGGCGAGTACGGCGACATGGTGAAGATCAACGGCGAGAACACCTGGGCCGGCGCGAGCACCGACCCGGCCGCCCTGCGGCAGATCTTCGGGGCGGAGGCGACCGCCGGGGACATCGACCGGCTCGGGCCGGACCAGATGCTGGTCAGCTCGGACACCGCGAAGTCCCGCAACCTCTCCGTCGGCTCCACCCTGTCGGTGCAGCCGAGCCGGGGTGAGGCCCGGACTTACACCGTCACCGGCATCTACGCCAGCTCGCAGCTGACCAACCCGGTGGTGCTGCCGGCCGCCGCGGCGAAGGACTTCACCGTCCCGCAGCCGATCCAGGGCTTCATCCAGCTGGCCCCCGGCACCCGGGTCGCCGACGTGCAGCCGCAGGTCGAGACGCTGCTCGCCGACAGCCCGGAGGTGTCGGTGGCCGATCGGGCGGCGTTCATCAAGCAGCAGACCAGCCAGCTCGACGGCCTGCTCAGGATGATCCAGATCCTGCTGGCGCTGGCCATCGTGATCGCGGTGCTGGGCATCATCAACACCCTGGCGCTGTCGGTGCTGGAACGCACCCGGGAGCTGGGCCTGCTCCGGGCGATCGGGCTGCGCCGGGCGCAGACCATGGGGATGATCACCGTCGAGGCGGTGGTGATCTCGGTCTTCGGCGCGCTGCTGGGCGTCGCGGTCGGCACCGGGCTCGGCGCCGCCGTGGTGGAGGCGCTGCGGGACGAGGGGATCACCGACCTGGTGCTGCCCTGGGGCCAGATGGGGGTCTTCCTGGGCCTGGCCGCGATCGTCGGGGTGGTCGCCGCGGTGCTGCCGGCGGTCCGGGCCGCCCGGATCAACGTGCTGGGCGCCATCGCCCACGACTGATCCCGCTCCACGATGAGGGACCCCGCCGTCCGGCGGGGTCCCTCGTCGCGTCAGGGTCGGGCGGGCGGCTCGCCGAGCAGCGCCGCGAGCAGTTCCAGGTCCGCGCCGGTCAGGCTCTCCACCTGGTGTACGCCCTCGGTGACCGGCAGCGGCACCTCCGCCGGTACGGCCAGCACCGCCGCGCCGGCGGCGAGGGCGCTGGCCACCCCGGTCGGGGAGTCCTCGATCGCCACGCAGCGGGCGATCGGCACGCCGAGCAGCCGGGCGGCGGTCAGGTACGGCTCCGGGTGCGGCTTCGCCGCGTCGACCTCGTCGCCGCAGACCACCGCGTCGAAGCTGTCCCGGCCCAGGGTGTCCAGTGCGATCTCCACCAGCGGCCGGCCGCTGGAGGTGACCAGGGCGGTCGGGATCCCCGCTGCGCGTACCGCCCGCAGCAGGGCCATGGCGCCCGGACGCCAGCGCAGCCCGGTGCGGAACAGCTCCAGGATCCGCGTGTTGATCCACGCCGCGCTGACATCGGGATCGCGGTCCGGCTGGCCCAGGTCGTCGTGCAGGATGCGCATCGACGCGGCCATGCTGGTGCCGATCATCGCCTTGCGGGCGGTGTCGGAGAGGGTGCCGCCGTACTCGGCCGCCAGTTCGCGCAGCGCGACGTCCCACAGCTTTTCGCTGTCGACCAGGGTGCCGTCCATGTCGAAGAGCACGGCGGCGGGGTGGTGGCTGCTCAGCGGATCCTCCTCGGGTGGGCGTACCGGGGGGATCCTTCCAGCCGGGCCGTGGCCGGCGACGGCGGTGCCCGGCGGGGTGACGCACCTCAACGCCGCCGCGCGCTCAGCCGAGGTCGCAGGCCTTGAGGGACTGCTCGTAGCCGCGGAAGAACGACTCGGTGCGCTGCTCGGCCGTGCCGTGCGAGCCCTCGGCGAACCACGGCTGGTCGGGGTCGTCGCCGACGGCGAGCAGCCCTTCGCGGAACTCGTCCAGGTCGCCGTCGGCGAGTTCGAGGGCGCCGGAGCGCACCGAGTCGCCCAGGTACGCCCCGGCCATGCAGTCGGCCTGCAACTCCTGCTGGATGGTGAAGCTGTAGCGGATGCCGAGCCGGGTCTGAATGCCGTGGGCGTACTCGTGGCCCAGCAGGTAGAACACGAACGCGTCACCGACCTGCCGGAACGCCCCCACCGACCAGTTGACGTCGTAGGCGATGAAGTCGCCGGCGGAGCAGTAGACGGCGTTGTTGCGCGGGATCTCCTGCCCACCGCAGGAGACCTCGCCCGCGCGCTGGTACGGCAGGATCCGCCGGACCGGCCGGAACTGCTCCCCCGAGGCGCGGAACTGGGCCGCCCAGTACCGCTCCGCGATGCTCTGGGCGTCGGCGACGTCCTGCTGGAACTCCTCGACGCTGGTGGTGCCGTCGGCCCGGGTCTGCTCGGCCCCCGGGGAGGCGGACCGGCGGGGCTGCTCCGGCGGCGGCTCCTGCCCCTCGGGCTCGGACACCCCGCCGACCATGCAGCCGGCGGCCGCGACCAGTGCCACCGCCAGAGCGGCCAACGAACTCCGCGGCCGACCTCCCCCACGCGTCGTCACAATGCCCTCCCCGGCGTCGGCGATGTCGCGTGCAGTACCCCGGTGGTACGTCCGTCATGCCGCCCGCAGGTAGCTACGACGGCCGGAGCGTGCCGGTTCACCGATCGCGCGACGCGAACCGGACGACGCCACGTTCCGGGTCGCCCCCGCTCCGGTCCGCCCGTCGGGTCGCGGGGTGCTCCCCGACGCCCGAGCGGTTGTGGGACGGTCGGATCTGGTCAGGTGCCGGAGCCGTCGTTGCCGCGCCGCCAGGTCTCGCCCTGCGTGCCGTGCCGCTCGGCGGCGTACCGCTCCTGCACCGCCCGGGCGTCCCGGTCGGCGGTGGTGTCCTCGGGCGAGCTGAGCCGGGCGCGGTCCCGCCAGGCGAGGTAGCCGAACGTGCCCAGGATCAGCACCGCCACGATTCCGAGCAGCACCCACATCGTCGTCATGGACCGACCGTAGGGACCGCGTGCACGCCCGCCCGGGCGTACGCTCGGCGGCCATGGTCTCCACCGCCTTTGACGCCCATGAACGACGCCGGTGGGCCGGCCGTGCGTCCGCGTACGCCCGCAGTTTCGCCCGGCTCTGCGCCCACCCGACGGCCGCCCTGCTGGACGCCGCGCAGGTGCGGGCCGGGGCGCGGGTGCTCGACGCGGGCACCGGGCCGGGCACGGTGGCGGCGCTCGCGTCCCAGCGGGGC
>NZ_JAMOKF010000245.1 GCF_023656545.1 Micromonospora phytophila
CGGGTGTCCGGGCGGCGGGCGACGCGGCGGTCGCGGCGGCGCTCGCGGCGCTCCACCGAGGCCTGGCGCAGCTTCTCGTACCAGGCCGGGGTGGTGGCCGGGTCGAAGATCCGGGCGATCACGATGTCCGTGGAGGAGTGCGCCAGGATCGACAGCACGATGGTCAGCGCGACCAGGTGGAAGATCTCGTCCCCGGCGGGGATGCCGGCCTGGAGCACCAGCAGGCCGTAGACCACCGAGGCGAAGCCCTTCGGACCGAACCACATCGCGGCGAACTGCTCGGTACGGCTCAGCCGGGAGCCGAGGAACGAGACGGCCAGTGCCGCCGGGCGGGCCACCACGATCGCGAGCACCGCGAAGACCCAGCCCGCCCAGGAGATCTCGTCCAGGAACCCGATCGAGATCAGCGCGCCGAACACCAGCAGCGCGGCGAGCTTGAACAGCTCGGCGATCAGCTCACCGAAGTGCGCGAAGCTCTCCCGTTGCCGCTCGCCGAAGGTGGCCACGGTGACCCCGGCGGCGAACGCCGCGAGGAAGAGGTTGGCGTGGGTGACCTGTCCCAGGGCCAGCACCAGCAGGCCGATCGCCACCCCGTTCAGCGGCTCGTACTGCGTGGAGGCGGAGAAGTAGCGGCTGCGTTCCAGGCGCAGCGCCAGCCACGGCACCGCCACCCCGATGACCAGACCGAGCAGCAGCTCCAGACCCAGCTCGTCCAGGTGCAGGTCTTCCGAGCCGGACGCGACCGCCAGGAACAGGATGACGAAGGGCAGCGCCAGGCCGTCGTTGATCCCGGACTCCACGTTGAGCAGGTGCCGCAGCCGTCCCGGCACCCGCTCGTTGCCGACCAGCGCCGCGGCGAAGACCGGGTCGGTGGGGGCGAGGACCGCACCGAGCAGCAGCGACTCCGGCCAGTCCAGCCCCACGACGTAGTGCGCCAGCAGCGCGGTGATCAGCAACGTCAGCGGCAGTCCCCACCCGAGCGCCCGGCCGGGCAGCCGCCACGCCGACCGCAGGTCCGCCCAGCCCACGCGCATGCCGTCGGTGAAGAGCACGGTGAACAGCGCCAGCTCGGCCAGGGTCGCCACGATCGGCGAGTCGGCGGTGATGTCCAGCAAGCCGGTGGTCTCCGGGCCCAGCACGAAGCCGGCGACCAGGAAGAGCACCGCGGTGGAGAGGATCGTCCGGTGGGCCAGGCTGGAGAGCAGCACGGCCAGCAGCAGCACGGCGGCGAACGCGAAGAGCAGCACCGGAACTCCCGGGATCAGGGGTCGACGAAGTCACTGCCGACCAGACTTCCCGGCGCACCGACCTGATCTTAGGGTTTTCCGTCGGCCCGTGTCGCGTCCGCAGGGCGGGACGCGGTGGGCACCGCTCGGGGGCGGCCACCGGGCGTGACAGACTGACCGCTGTGTTGCGCTGGCTGACTGCAGGTGAATCGCACGGTCCCGCCCTCGTCGCGCTGCTGGAGGGCGTACCCGCCGGGGTCGAGGTGACCACCGGCGAGATCGCCGGCGAGCTCGCCCGCCGCCGGCTCGGCTACGGCCGGGGCGCCCGGATGGCGTTCGAACAGGACGAGGTCGAGATCATCGGCGGGCTCCGGCACGGCGTCACCATCGGCAGCCCGGTCGCCATCCGGGTGGGCAACTCCGAGTGGCCCAAGTGGCAGACCGTGATGGCCGCCGACCCGGTCGACGCCGACGAGCTGGCCGGGCAGGCCCGCAACGCGCCGCTGACCCGCCCCCGCCCGGGCCACGCCGACCTGGCCGGCATGCAGAAGTACGGCCACACCGACGCCCGCCCGATCCTGGAGCGGGCCAGCGCCCGGGAGACCGCCGCCCGGGTCGCCGTCGGCACCGTCGCCAAGGCCCTGGTGAAGCAGGCCCTCGGCATCGAGATCGTCTCCCACGTCGTCGAGCTGGGGCCGGTCGCCGCGAAGCCCGGCCTGCGCCCGACCCCGCAGGACGCCGACCGCATCGACGCCGACCCGCTGCGCTGCCTCGACCCGGAGGCCAGCGCGCGGATGGTCGCCGAGGTCGACGCCGCGAAGAAGGCGGCCGACACCCTCGGCGGCGTGGTCGAGGTGCTGGCGTACGGGGTGCCGCCGGGCCTGGGCAGCCACGTGCAGTGGGACCGCAAGCTGGACGCCCGGCTCGCCACCGCGCTGATGTCGATCCAGGCGATCAAGGGCGTGGAGATCGGCGACGGCTGGCAGCAGGCGCGCTCCCGCGGCTCCGAGGCGCACGACGAGATCATGCCCACCGCCACCGGCGTCCGCCGGGTCACCGACCGGGCCGGTGGCCTGGAGGGTGGCATCACCACCGGTGAGCCGCTGCGGGTGAAGGCCGCGATGAAGCCCATCTCGTCGCTGAACCGGGCCCTGGCCACGGTGGACGTGACCACCGGCGAGCCGGCCACCGCGATCAACCAGCGCTCCGACGTCTGCGCAGTCCCCGCCGCCGCGGTCGTCGCCGAGGCGATGGTGGCGCTGGTGCTGGCCGAGGCGGCCACCGAGAAGTTCGGCGGCGACTCGGTCGCCGAGATCCGCCGCAACCTGGCCGGCTACCTCGACGCGATGGTGATCCGGTGAGCGGTGCCGAGGGTGGCCCGGTGACCGGGTCCACCCGACCGGTCTGCGTGCTGGTGGGATCCCCCGGCTCGGGCAAGACGACGGTGGGTCGGGCGCTCGCCGAGGCGCTCGGGGTCGAGTTCCGCGACACCGACGCCGACATCGAGCAGCTCGCCGGCAAGCCGATCTCGGAGATCTTCATCGACGAGGGCGAGGCGCACTTCCGTACCCTCGAACGGGCGGCGGTGGCGGCGGCGCTGGCCTCCTGCTCCGGGGTGCTCGCCCTCGGCGGCGGCGCGATCCTCGCCGAGGAGAACCGCGCCGCCCTGGTCGGGCACCCGGTGGTGCACCTCTCCGTCGAGCTGACCGACGCGGTCAAGCGGGTCGGGCTCGGAGCGGGCCGGCCCCTGCTGGCGCTCAACCCCCGCGCGACGCTGAAGCACCTGATGGACCAGCGCCGCCCGCTCTACGCCGAGGTGGCCACCGCGACGGTGACCACCGACGGACGGGCCCCCGCGGAGATCGCGGCCGAGATCGCGGCGCTGCTCACGCGCTGATCGGCCGGCCGCCGCCCGCGGTGGCGGGGCGGCGTCCGGCCGGCACGCGCGGACCGGCCGGCAGCCGCTCAGCTCCTTGCGATGCTGTCGAGCACCTCGGCCAGGCCCTTCGGCTCGCTGAGCATCGGCCAGTGCCCGGTGGGCAGCGCGTGCAGTTGGCCGCCGGCCAGCCCGGCGAAGAACGGGTGCCCCTGGGCGATCATGTCCTCCACCACCTTCAGCGGGAAGGTGCTGGCCACCAGGGCGGTCGGCACCGGCCGAGCACCGGTGCGGCGCACCGGGTCGGTGGCGGCGCGCAGCGGGTGCGGGGTGGACCGGCGCCGCAGCAGCGCGAGGGTGGCATCGTCCAGGCCGGCCAGGTTCTGCGGATCCTCGGCCGGGTTCCACGCGGGCGGGGGCAGCAGGTGCCCGTCGCCGATCACGCCGCGCAGCCGCTCCTGCTCCTCCGGCGGGTGGCTGTCGAACTGCGACATCCCGTCCGGCATCGGCCCGCTCTCCACGTAGACCGTCCGCGCGATCCGGTCGGGGATCCGGTCCGCCGCCTGGGTCACCGGCAGCCCGCCCCCGGAGTGCCCCACCAGCACCACGTCGTGCAGTTCCTCCATCTCGATCAGCCGGACGATGTCGAGGGTGTGCGTCTCCAGGCTCACCTCCGGCCCGGCCAGGTGCGCCCGCTCGGCCACCCCGGTCAGCGTCACCGGGTGGACCTCGTGACCCTGCCCGCGCAGCCTCGCGGTCACCTCCCGCCACGCCCAACCACCCAGCCATAACCCCGGTACCAGCACGAACGTCGCCATCTGCGATCTCCTCCGCTCTCGGTCGTCGGGTTCACCGTACGATCGAATCCGGACAGCTTCCGCCCGCTTTGAAGGAGTGCGCTGTGTCACATCCGGCCGCGCGGGTGCTCGGCATGCTGGAGCTGCTCCAGAGCCACCACCGGCTCACCGGCGCGGAGCTGGCCCGCCGGCTCGCCGTCGACGAGCGCACCGTGCGGCGCTACGCCGCCACCCTGGTCGAACTGGGCATCCCGGTGACCGCCGACCGGGGCCGCTACGGCGGCTACCGGCTGCGCCCCGGCTACAAGCTCCCGCCGCTGATGCTCACCGACGACGAGGCGGTGGCGGTGCTGCTCGGTCTCGTCGCCGCCGAGCGGCTCGGGCTCGGCACCGAGGAGCCGGCCACCGCGACCGCGCTGGCGAAGATCAGCCGGGTGCTCCCGCCCGTGCTGGGCGAACGGCTCGCCGCCGTGCAGGAGCACCTCGGGTTCACCCTGCGCCGCTCCGAGCCGGACGCCCGGCCGGCGACCGGAACCCTGCTCACCCTGGCCGCGGCGGCCCGGCAGCGGCGGCGGGTACGGCTGGACTACCGCTCCTTCTCGGGCGCGGCGTCGCACCGCCGGCTCGACCCGTACGGGCTGGTCTTCCACGCCGGCCGGTGGTACGTCACCGGCCACGACCACCTGCGCGGGGAGGTGCGCACGTTCCGGCTGGACCGGATCGGCGAGGTGGCGACGGAGCAGGAGGGCTTCACCGTGCCCGACGGCTTCGACCCGGTGGCCCAGGTGACCCGATCCCTGGCCGGTGTGCCGTACGCCCACGACGTCGAGGTGCTGCTGGAGACCGACCTCGTCACCGCCCGACGCCGCGTCCCGCCCAGCGTGGCCGAGCTGACCGCGACCGGCGACGGGGTGCTGCTGCGGTCCCGCGCGGAGAGCCTGGACGGCATGGCCCAGCTGCTCGGCGGGCTGGGCTGGCCGTTCACCGTGCGCCGTCCCGACGCTCTGCGCGACGCCGTCCGCGCCCACGCGACCCGGCTGGCCGGTTGGGCCGAGCGGGGAGCCGACTGAACCGTCCTCCCCCGCCGCCGCCCCGGTGGCCGTCGTCCCCCGCCCGCCCACGCCAGCCGTCGTCGGGACGCGGGTGGTCGGGTCAGGCGGGGGCGGGCGTCGCCGCGCGGCGGGGCGCCGGACGCCAGGTCACCAGCAGGGCCAGGGCGAGCAGGATCTCGGCCAGGTCGCCGCCGTAGTACATCAGCGTCGCCGCCGCCCGCAGCTGCTCCGGCGGGGCGGCGACGTCGACCAGCCCCGCGTACAGCAGTTGGGCCAGGGTGGCGTGCGCGGCCACCGACGCCCCCAGCACGACCAGCCGGA
Organism: Micromonospora phytophila; assembly: GCF_023656545.1. Taxonomy (GTDB): domain Bacteria; phylum Actinomycetota; class Actinomycetes; order Mycobacteriales; family Micromonosporaceae; genus Micromonospora; species Micromonospora phytophila. Next base: position 5,273 of record NZ_JAMOKF010000245.1, read on the forward strand.
CGGGGACCCCGGGGCGGTGCGGTCCCGGGTCGGGGCCGGCGATCGCCCAGGTGAAGAGGTAGCCGCTGACCAGGAAGTGCAGCAGCACCAGCGTGTGCAGCGCCGGGTGGGTCAGGGTGGCCCGGTGCAGCGGGGTCAGGTGCAGCAGCCAGAGGCCGCCGGCGGTGAGCAGCAGACCGGTGACCGGATGGGCGAGGACCCGCGGCGCCGGGTGGCGCAGCACCCGCACGGCGGCCCGTCCGGCGCGCCGGCTCACCGTGCGCAGCGCCAGCGTGCCGGGCGCGCCGAGCACCAGCCCGAGCGGGGCCACCATGCCGACCAGCAGGTGCTGCCACATGTGCCCGACCAGGTCGTGGCCGGGCAGCACCGCGGCGACGGCGAGCAGCGCCGCGCCCGCGCCGAAGCTCGCCGTACGCCAGTGGCTCCAGCCGCCCCGGCCCGGGTCCCGCTGGCGCAGCGCGGCGGCCAGGTAGACCCAGAAGGCGAACAGCGGTACGAGCAGCAGCGGGCCGACGGTGGTCGCGTGGTGCCCGGTCATCGCCGGTCGGCGGCGCAGACGTCCACCACCGTGGCGCGCCGCTGCACCGCCCAGCCCACGCCGACCAGCGCGGCGCCCAACAGCAGGAAGCCGACGTCCCAGGCGGTCTGGTGCGGGCCGCCGTGGACGTGGTGGATGCCGAGCAGGTGGTGGTCGACCACCCCCTCGACGAGGTTGAACAGCCCCCAACCGACGAGTGCCCAGCCCCACAGCGCCCGGGAGCGCCAGAGCCGGCCCCGGGAACGGGTGACCCGGGCGTGGAGCAGGGCCAGCCCGGTGAGCACCGCGACCCAGGTGACCACGTGGAAGAGCCCGTCCCAGAGGGTGTTCATCTGCAGGCCGGAGACGGTGTCCACCGGGTAGGGCCGGATCCCGACGTTGTCGGTGTCGGTGCTGCTGAGCAGGTGATGCCACTGCAGCACCTGGTGCAGGACGATGCCGTCGACGAATCCGCCCAGCCCGACACCGAGGATGGTGGCGGGCAGCCGGATGTCGGCGCCGTCGATGGTCGTGGTGGCCATGGGGGAACCTCCGCCGTCGTGGGCCGGGCCTCCTCCGCCGTGCCCCCGGCCTCCCCGGCTAAACGTCGCCGCCGCCGTCGCCGTCACGCCGACGCCACCAGATGGACAGCGGCCGCCCGGCGAACCCTTCTGCACTAGGCTGCCCCTCGATGGACGAGGTGACCCGGATTCCGGTCGGCGGCGAGCGGCCGTACGACGTGCTGGTGGGCCGTGACCTGCTCGACGCGCTGCCCGGGCTGCTGCCCGACGCGACCCGGGTGGCGGTGCTGCACGCCCCGCCGCTCAAGGGGCTGGCCGACGCGCTGGGCGAGCGGCTGCGCGCGCGGGGTGTCGCCCCGCTGCCGATCGAGGTGCCCGACGCCGAGGCCGGCAAGCACATCGACGTGGCGGCGGCCTGCTGGGACCGGCTGGGCGAGGCCGGGTTCACGCGTACCGACGCGGTGGTGGGGGTCGGCGGCGGCGCGGTGACCGACCTGGCCGGCTTCGTCGCGGCCTGCTGGCTGCGCGGGGTGCGCTGGGTGCCGGTGGCGACCTCGCTGCTGGGCATGGTCGACGCCGCGGTGGGCGGCAAGACCGGGATCAACACCGCCGCTGGCAAGAACCTGGTGGGCGCCTTCCACCCGCCGGTTGGGGTCCTCGCCGACCTGGCCACCCTGGACAGCCTGCCCCCGGTCGACCTCGCCGCCGGCCTGGCCGAGGTGGTCAAGTGCGGGTTCATCGCCGACCCGGTCATCCTCGACCTCGTCGAGCGGGATCCGGCGGCGGCCACCGACCCGACCGGGCCGGTGGCCCGCGAGCTGATCGAGCGGGCGATCCGGGTCAAGGCCGACGTGGTCTCCGGCGACCTGCGCGAGTCCGGCCTGCGCGAGGTGCTCAACTACGGTCACACGCTCGCGCACGCGATCGAGAAGGTGGAGGGCTACCGCTGGCGGCACGGCCACGCGGTCGCGGTCGGCGTGGTCTACGCCGGCGCGCTGGCCCGGCTCGCCGGGCGGCTGGACGCCGCCACGGCGCAGCGGCACCGGACCGCGATGGCGGCGCTCGGGCTGCCGACCGGCTACGCCCCGGACGCCTGGCCGCAACTGCTGGCCGCGATGCGGGTGGACAAGAAGGCCCGGGGCAGCCGGCTGCGCTTCGTCGTGCTCGACGGGCTGGCCCGGCCGGCGATCCTGGAGGGCCCGGACGACGAACTGCTGCACGCCGCCTACCGCGAGATCGCCGCATGAGGGTGTACGTGTTGAACGGGCCCAACCTGGGCCGGCTGGGCACCCGCCAGGTCGACGTGTACGGGACGACCAGCTACGCCGACCTCGTGGCGCTCTGCGAGGCGACGGGCCGCGAACTGGGCCTGGACGTGACGGTCCGGCAGACCGACGCCGAGCACGAGCTGCTCGGCTGGCTGCACGCCGCCGCCGACGAGGGCGCCGCCGTGGTGCTCAACCCGGCCGCCTGGTCGCACTACTCGATCGCGGTACGGGACGCCTGCGCCCTGCTGCGCGGCCCGCTGGTCGAGGTGCACATCTCCAACATCCACGCCCGGGAGGAGTTCCGGCACCATTCGGTGGTCTCCGCCGTGGCGACCGGCGTGATCTGCGGGCTCGGCGTCGACGGCTACCGCCTCGCCCTGCACCACCTGGCCGCGCCGAACCGTTGAGGTGCCTGCCGGCGTGCCGGCTCCGGCCCGCCTGTCGCTCTGAGTGACCTCGCCGGCGCGATAACCTTCGGTGACCGTTCGTCGCTCACAAGCCCCCGACCTACGCGCCCTTTGCTCTGCACCCCAATCCGCACCACGTCCCTGAGCTGCTGATTCCTTCAGCCACCCGAAGCTCTGCGGCCTGCGGATTGTCGCTCACGGTCACCGGTGCGGCCTTGGGTGCAGAGCAAAGGGCGTGGTGGCGGTCTGGTGGCTGGCGGGTGGCCGCTTCGGAGAGTGAGCGGTGGTGGAACCGGCACGCCTGGGCCGCCCGCTACGCCTCCGGGCGCGGGCGGGTCCGCGGGCGCGGGCGGCGCTGGGCGAGTTGGTGCGGCTCGGCGTGGTGGTGTCCGCGTCTGCCGGCCGGCCCGGTCCGGTCTGCGGCC
>NZ_JAMOKF010000246.1 GCF_023656545.1 Micromonospora phytophila
CTCCCGCAGCACCCGCAGGTGGCGACTCACCGCGGGCCGGCTGATCGGGAAGCGACCGGCGATGTCGCCGGCCGACAGGCGTCCGCCGCGCAACATCACCAGGATGTCCCGGCGCACCGGGTCCGCGATCGCCGACGCCACCTCGTCCACTCGCAGAAACGTAACACGGCGGTTACGGGTTGGCCACGCCCGTCCCCGCACCCGATCTCGTCGCCGCCGATGCCGTGGCGCGGCACGCGGGTACCCGCTCCCGGCGACGGCGGGCGGCGGGCGGCGGGCGGCGGGCGGCGGGCGGCGGGCGGCGGATCGTTCCCGCTCCACCGGATCAGCTGGTGCCAGCCCGTCGAGCGGGGCGTGCGGTCCGGTAACCGACACTCTCCATAGTGGTTTGTCGATCCTAGAATTGGGACATGGCCCGGCCCCGGATCAGCAGCGCCCTGCTCGACGTGCTCGGGCTCCTGCTGCAGGCGTGGGACCAGCAGACCGAGGTGCACGGCTGGCAGATCATGCGGTCCGTGCGGCGCTCGGGTCCGACGGTCTACGCGGTGCTCGACCAGCTGGAGGATGCCGGCTGGATCACCGGCACCTGGCAGCAGCACCCCGCCGGCGCTCCGGCTCGGCCGCGACGCCGGTACTACCGGCTCACCGCGACCGGCGCCGAGGCGGCTCGCCGGGAGGTCCTGGCGCCGGCCCGGGTACCGCCGCCGCGCCCCCGTCCGGCTCCCGGCTTCGGCCGGCACGGGCACCCGCGGCCGGCGGGGTGAGTCGTGGGCATGGTCGAGGTGGTCCTGGCGCTGGTACTGGGGTTGGTCGTCAACGAGATGACCGACCTGTCACCGTGGCTCGGCCGCAAGCTGGTGACCTGGTCGGCCCGGCTGCGCTACCGGGACGACCCGCGTGCCGAGATCCGCGCCGAGGAGCTCACGGCGGTCATCAACGACCGGCCGGGCAAGCTGTTCAAGCTCGGCACCGGGTTCGGCTTCCTCTCCGCGGCCCTGCTGGCCCGGCTGCGCCGGCTCGTCGGTCGGGAGTCACTCGGCGAGGAGGCCGTCGGCGACGACCTGCTGGGCGCGCGGCGGGTTCTGCCGCTGGAGGACGAACCGACCCCCGGGGTGGCCCGGTACCTGTTCCCGACCGAGCGGTACCGGGGCGAGTGGCGCCGGCACTGGATCCACCCGGTGAAGAGCGTCGGCGTGATCACCATCTACGCCGTCCTCGGCGTCTGGGCGGCACAGGTGCGGATCGTCCCCCGGTACACCGGCTGGGTGGTCGTCCTGGTTCTGGCCGCCGCGGTGCTGCTGGCCGCGCATCGCGTCCTGGCCTGGCACCTCGGCCGGTTCGTCATCACGAACAAGCGGCTGATGTCGACCGAGGGGGTGTTCGTCCGTCGGGTGGGCATGATCCCGCTGCTGCGGGTGACCGACATGCGCTACGTCCAGTCCCCGCTCGGTCGCGCGCTCAACTACGGCACGTTCCGTCTGGAGTCGGCGAGCCGGCGCAACGTCCTGCGTCGGGTGGTCGACCTGCCCAACCCCAACGAGCTCTACCTGCGCCTGGTCGAGGAGATGTACGAGCCGGACGCGGTGGAGGCCCGGCTGGGCGGGGACGTGGCGGAGTTCCACGGCGCCACCGACGAGCTGTCGGAGTTGGACATCGCCTTCGGTCAGGCCGCCGAGCCGCTCTGGCAGGTCGGTGACGGGTGGCCGGAGTACGCCCGTCCGGCCGTCGAGGTGACCGACCCGGCGGCGGTGCGGCGGGAGGTGATCCTGCGGATCGGCGAACTGTCCGGGCAGTTGGCAGCGCTGACCGAGGCGATCCGCCGCCTGGATACCGGACCGTCCGAGCCGGCAGGGCGTGACGAACGGGGCGTACCCGATCGACCGGTCGCCCCCCTGGAGGAGGCATCGCGCGTCCTGCCCGCCGACCCGCCGGTCGTCCGGCCGGTCCCGCGTCCCCGACTGCCACGTGTCGATCCGCTCGCCGACACCGGTGACTGAGCCTGCCGTCGCCCCACCACATCCCCGGTGACCTCCCGGGGCGCCATCGCCCGACCCCGGCCCGGGGCCTCCGGCTCGCGCGAGGCCGTGCCTGCGCTCGCCACCTCAGGCGTGAGGGGCGCGGTCGCCCCGTCGGCTCGACGTCGAGCCGACGGGGCGACCGCGTGTCCCGCGACGCTGTCGGGGATCGCTGCCGCTCAGACCACGCCGACGGTCGCCGCGGCGTCCACGAGGCCCGCGCCGCAACCGCCGGAGCAGGTCCCCGGGATCGCCCGGCTGTTGGCCTTGAGGGCCGATTCGACCGCCGCCGGGGTCAGCGTGGGCGCCTTGCCGAGCACGAGCGCCGCGATGCCGGCCACGTGGGGCGCCGACATGCTGGTGCCCATGTACGCGGTGTAGGTCGGGCTGCCCGGCGTGGTGGTACCGCCGTTCATGGTGGACACCACGCCGTTCTGCGGCGTGGTGCGGGTGCCGGGCGGATCGGTCTCGAGGCGCACCTCGCCACCGGGCGCCGACACGTCCACCGCGCTGCCGTAGTTGGAGTAGAAGGCGCGGTTGCCGTCCCGGTCGAGCGCGGCCACGGAGACGACGTTGGCGCAACTCGCCGGGCTGAAGCCGCTGGCGTTGGCGTTGCTGTTGCCGGCCGAGACCACCACCGTCGTGCCGCGGCGCACGGCGGAGGTGATGGCGTTCTGGTACGTGCGGCTGCACGCGCCGCTGCCGCCGAGGCTCATGTTGATCACCTTGGCGGGGGTGGCGTTGGCGGGGAGACCGGAGACGGAACCACCGGAGGCCCAGACGATCGCGTCGGCGATGTCGGAGGTGGTGCCACCGCACTTGCCGAGCACCCGAAGGTGCTGCACCCGGGCCGCCGGTGCGACCCCGGCCACGCCGACGCCGTTGCCGCTCACCGCGGCGATCGTGCCGGCCACGTGGGTGCCGTGCCAACTGGAGTTCTTCGCCTTCGACCCGACACCGCACTCACCGTCGGTGGCGTTCCAGTCCCCCTCGTCCTGCGGGTTGGCGTCGCGGCCGTTGCCGTCGCGCGCGTTGGTCGAGCTGCTGATGAAGTCGTACCCGGCGACGGTGTTCGCGTCCAGGTCCGGGTGCGCCGTGCGGCCGGTGTCCAGCACCGCCACGACGGTCCCGCCGCCGGTGGCGACGTCCCAGGCGGCCGGGGCGTTGATGCCGCCGGTCGTCTCGTAGTAGTGCCACTGCTCCGGGTAGCTCGGGTCGTTCGGCGTCGACAGCGCGTACATGGGGGTGTCCGCCTCGACGTACTCGACGTCGCCCCGGGCGGCGAGCGCCTGCACCAGGCCCGAGGTGCGGCCACTGGCCCGGACGACATGGGCGCCCACCGCCAGCTGACGGACCTCGGTCAGACTGACCCCGAACCGTCCGCCGAGCTGACGCAGGGCGGCGCCGCGGTCGGCCCCGGCCTTGAACTTGACGATGTACTGGTTCGCGGAGCTGTCGGCGGGTGCCGGAGACGGCAACGGCGCCGCCGATGCGGGCGCGGTCAGCGCGGTGGTCGCCGCGAGGGCCGCTGCGGCCGCCCCCGCCACGGCGAGGACAGAACGCGGTCGTGTCACGTTTCCTCCCAACAGTGTCCGCCCTGGTCGGCGGCAACAGACCGGACACTAGTTGGCCAATTTCCATACCTCAATATTCACCAGGCTTGAGGTCGACGCCGATCAGCAGCGCGCGAACGACCTACCGCTGGCCCGGCCGGGCATGGTGGAGGTGTTCCGGTGGAACGAGCGGCGTCCGACCGGGCACAGGTACGTGCACCTTCGGCTGGCGCGCCCGCGACCACCCGGGCGCGCAGAACGGCCCCTGCACGTGGTGGAGGCCGCCGGGTGTCCCCGACGGCCTCCACCCCTCAGCTCCAGCAGTGGGTGTCGCGGCTGATCAGCGCAGCAGCGACAGGATCTGGTTGAGCAGGGCGACGATGCCGTTCAGGGCGCCACCCGCGCCACCGGTGTTGTCCAGCAGACCGGCGACGGCGCACAGCAGGTTGCCGAGGAGATTGCCGGGGCCCTGCTGCGCGGTGATGTCGAGCACCACCTCGTCGAGGTGCACCTGGAGGCCGAGCAGGTCCAGGTCCAGCGGCCCGAGGTTCAGGTGCAGGATGTCGCAGGTGCCGCTGACCTGCAGCGGCACGGTGACCTGCTGCGTCACGGTGCCGAGCACGGCGCCCACCGAGTTGGTCAGCGTCCCGGTGAGCGTGCCGACGGCGACCAGCTGACCGTTCTGGTTGACGAACCGGGTGGGCGTGAACGTGCCGGCGAAGGCGCCGGTCCCGCCGAGGGCGTCGGTGAAGCTACCGGTGATGGGCGTGCTCAACGAGGACGCGGCGGGTGCGACGGCCGGAGCCTGCTGTGCCACCGGCGCGGCCTGAGCCACTCCGGTGCCACCGAGGACGAGTCCTGCCCCCGCAGCGAGGGCCGCGACCGTGGTGCCTAGGCGTGCTACGCGCATGAGTCGTTCCTTCCTCTCATTTGGCCTTGCCTCTAGGTCCTACCCCCCACCATCAGGCCAAACCCGGGATAGAAGATTCGCATTGCCTCGTGTCAGGGCTCGGGCCGCCCATCGTCGGACCCGAGCGTGACCGCCGAGTGACAGCGAGTTCGTCGTGTTGACGTCGGTCGGTCCGTCTCTGACCCAGGTAGGTCGGGCGTCGGGCCAGCTCCTCATTCGACCGCCCGGTCAGCTCGGGCGGGATCGGGGCGTCGGCAGGGCGATGGGACGGAGCGCACCTCGTTGAACCGCACGCCGACCGGGTTGAGCGGCGAGGGCGGACGCGCGGGGCTGCGCGGGATCGCCGCACGGTGCGCCGACGACGATCGCCCACCGGACGGGTGGTTCCAGTCCCCGGTCGGGCGCCGTCGGAGGCGGTTGCAGCCCCGACGGCGCCCTCCCGCATGTGGGTCAGTTCCGGTTGATGGTGAACGTCGAGGTGGTGTTCCGGATGTCCTGGTGGTTGTTGCTCAGCCGAAGGTTGGTGAAGGTGACCGAGCCGACCGCCGGGCCCTGGCCGGGTTCCGGCAGCTCGTTGGCCCAGATCCCGAAGCCGGACTTGGCGTCGTACGCGTCACCGCTCTTGCGGGCCCCGCTGATCGAGACGTTGGTGAAGACGGTGTCGGTGATCGGGTTCTGCGGCTGCCCGCCGACGTAGTTGGTCTGGAACATGATGCCGCTGTAGGTCGGGTCGACGATGTCGACGTCGCTGACCCGGATGCCCTGGAACACCTTCGAGGCGGAGAAGACCCAGATCGCCGGGAAGGTCTGCCCGTTCCAGAAGTGTCCGCCGGCCCGGACGATGGAGATGTTCTCGAACCGGGTGGGCGGGCTGGCGCCGAAGCCGTTCATCGGGTAGCCGAAGTCGAGCGAGCTGATCGTGATGCCGGAGTAGACCAGCGTGTCTGCGATGTAGATGTTGCGGAACGTGTTGCCGTAGCCGCCGTAGACGGCCACCCCGGCGGCCCGCCAGGTCAGGATCGAGGTGAGGTTCTCGTAGATGTTGTCCTTCATGTCCGCACCGCCCGCGTCGATGGCGGAGAAGAGCGCGAAGCTGTCGTCGCCGGTCGCCCGGGCCTCGTTGTTGCTGACCAGGTTGTTGGTGCTGCCGTTGGTCATGTTGATGCCGTCGGCGAACATGTTCCGGATCCGGGAGTTCTTGATCGTCACGTAGTCGGTGTTCGCGCCCCAGTAGAGGCAGACCATGTGCTCGTTCCAGATGTTGTCGATCACGATGTTCGACACGTTGGCGAAGTCGAACACCTTGCCCGGGCCGTCGATGCGCGAGGTGTAGTTGCCGAAGTAGGCGAAGTTGGCGAACGACGATCCGTTGGCCGACGCCTCCGCCCGGAACCCGACGTCGGTGTTGTCCTGCGTCGACGGGGCGTTGAAGCGGGTGTACCAGGGGCCGGCGCCGACGACCTTGACCGCCTTGCCGTACACCTGGAACTTCGACGCGGTGGCGTAGTTCCCCGCCGGCAGGTACACCCCGATCAGGTTGCCGGTGGTGTCCATCCGCACCCGGTCCAGGGCGTTCTGCACGTCGGAGTGGGTGAAGCCGGTCGGCACCGCGTAGCGGGCCGGGTCCGGGTTAGCGATCGGCGCGACCTGCTCGGTGTTGATGAAGTCGATCGCGTAGGTGGTGGTGTTGGCCGGGTCCTTCTGGAGCCGGATCCTGCTGCCGGCGGGCACCGTCGAGTTCAGCATGACGTTGGCCTCGTCGTAGATGTGCCGCGGTCCGCCCGCGCCCGGCGAGTTGCCCGGGCTCGCCTCGGCGCCGTACAGCCACATGTACTTCGAGGTCAGGTCGATAGCCTTGTGGAAGCTGCCGTTGACGTAGACGTTCAACGTCGAGGTGATGCCGCCGCCGCCCGGGGCGTCCGGGATGGAGAAGCGGGTGACCAGGGTGTTGGTGCTGGCCCGGGTGGTGAACTCAACGTAGCTGCCGGTCGTGTTGAGGGTGACCGCGCGCCGCCCGGACGCCTCACCGGCCAGGTCGCCGACGGTCCGGTTCGGCCCGACCACGGTCGCGCCGCCACCGACCGTGCCGTCCTCGGCCTCGTACATGTCGTACGGCATGTTGGCGCCGCGTCCGACGAAGAGCGGCTTGTCGCTGGTGTTGTTCTGCTGCTTGACCGGCAGTTCATTGGCGTCGGCGGCGAGCACCACCCGGACGGTGTACTTCCCGTTCGCGGCGGTCCAGGTGCCCAGGTTGACCGGGCCGACCGTGGCCCCGGCGTTGATCACCCCGGTGTACGCGCCGGTCAGCGTGCGCACCGCCGTACCGGCGCCGTCTAGCACGGTCAGCGTGATGCCGTGCGCCCCGGAGGCCGAGGCGACGCTGCCGGCGTTGCGCAGCGTCACGGAGAAGCTGACGGTGTTGCCCGCCGCCGGGTTGCCGGGCGTCCAGTCGACCGCCGAGGCGACCAGGTCCGAGCTGGCCACCGGGTTCACCACCAGCGGGGACGGGTTGGTGTAGCTGTTGTTCGTCTCGTCGGACTCGATCACCGCGTTCGCCTCGTCGACCTTGGCGCTCAGCGGGTAGCTGCCCGCCGCGCGGGTGCCGATGTTCGCGGTGACGGTGGTCGAGGCGCCGGCCGACAACCCGCCGACCGCGGCGGTGCCGACCCGCACGGCGCCGAGGTAGAGGTTGACGTTGGTCGCCGCGGAGGCCGCCGTCCCGGCGTTGCGGACGGTGGCGGAGAGGGTGACCGCGTCCGTCTCGGTGGGGTTGGCCGGGCTGGCCGACAGGGCGGTGACGGTCAGGTCCGGGTTGGCCGCCGGGGTGCCGATCACCTGGAACTCGGCCACCTGGCCGCCGGGCGCGCCGGAGTTGGCGGTGAAGGTCAGCCGCAGGTCGGCGGCGGTGGCGGAGACCGGGATGGTCACCGTGTTGCCGGACGTCGGGTTGAAGGTGTGGCTGGCCGCGCCGACCAGGCTGGTGAACGAGGTGGCGCTCTGCTCCCGGCCGAGCACCTGCACCGTCTGGGTGCGGGTGCCCCAGACCGGATCCGGGTTGAGCTTGAGCACCACCGAGCTGACGCTGGCGTTCGCCCCGAGCTGCACGGTCAGCGTGCCCGGGTAGCCGCCGCTCTCCCAGTACGTCGCCACGTTGTTGTCGTTGGCGTTGGTCGCGACGTAGGTGTGCACGTACGAGGAGGCCGTGATCGGCTTGCCGACCGCGAGGTTGGTGCCGCCGGTGCCGCTGCCGGTACGGGTGACCGTGTTGCTGTTGGCCGACTGGTTGCCGGCGGCGTCCTTCGCCCGCACGTAATAGGAGACGGTGGCGCTGGTCGGCTGGTTGTCGGTGAAGGTCAGCACGTTGCCTGCGACGCTGCCGCGCAGGGCGTTGTTGGCGTAGACGTCGTAGCCGGTGACCCCCACGTTGTCGGTGGCGGCGTTCCAGGTCAGCCTGATCTGCCCGCTGACCGGCTGGGTGTACGCCAGGTTGGTGGGCGCGGTCGGGGCCAGGGTGTCCCCGGTCGCCGTGCCGTACACCTCGAACTCGGAGAACTGGGCGGCCGGCCAGCCGGTGTTGCCGGTGACGGTGAGCCGGACGTAGCGGGTGCTGGCGGCCGGGAAGGTGATGGTCACCGTGTTGCCGGTGGCCGGGTTGAAGGTGTAGCCGGCGGACGACTTCAGGGCGGTGAACGACCCGCCGTCGGTGCTGCCCTGCACGGTCAGCGTCTGGGTGCGGGTCTGCCAGGCGGCGGCGGGGGGCAGCTTCAGCACCACCCGGTCGACGGTGACGGTGGCGCCGAGGTCGGCCTGGATCCACTGCGGGAAGGCGTTGTTGGCGCTCTCCCAGTAGGTGTCGGCGTTGCCGTCGTTGGCGTTCGCCGGGCCGTACGTCTGGTTGACGCTGCTGGCGGTCATGGTGGCGGAGATGCCG